>JANNCT010000036.1:0-7416 GCA_031386895.1 Polaromonas sp. | reverse complement strand
TTTTGTGGAGTTTGCCGTGTTTATTTCTTCTGCTTTTGCCCAAACCGCCCCTGCAGCTGCTGGCGGCAGCGACATGCTTTCATCGCTCACAGGCATGCTGCCTTTGGTGCTGATGTTTGTGGTGCTGTATTTCGTCATGATCCGACCACAAATGAAAAAGCAAAAAGAGCACCGCTCCATGATTGATGCGCTGGCCAAAGGCGACGAAGTAGCGACTGCAGGCGGCATGCTGGGCAAAGTCACCAAGCTGGGCGATTCGTATTTGACCCTTGAGCTGACGCAAGGCGTTGAAGTGCAACTGCAGCGCAGCGCTATCGTGCAGGTGCTGCCAAAAGGCGCGATGAGCTCGGCCAAATAAATTTCGTTTTTCGCTTTTCGTTTTTCGTTTTTCGCTCCTTCACGCTTTTTTGAACGCCGCGCCATGAACCGTTATCCCGTCTGGAAGTACGCCATCCTCGTCATTGCACTGCTGGTAGCGGTGATTTACACACTGCCCAATCTGTTCGGCGAATCTCCTGCGGTGCAGGTCTCCAGCAGCCGCTCGGCTGTGAAGGTAGACAGCACCACCGTCACGCGGATTGATGCAGCGCTTAAAGCGGCTGGCATCACGCCCGATGCGGTCGAGCTGGACGCAGGTTCAGTCAAAGCGCGGTTTTCAAGCACCGACACACAGCTCAAAGCCAAAGACGCCATTCAAAAAGCGCTTGCCCCTGAAGCGGGCGATTCACCGTATGTCGTTGCGCTCAATTTGCTATCGCGCTCACCCAAGTGGTTGACGGCGCTGAACGCCGCGCCAATGTACCTGGGGCTTGACTTGCGCGGTGGTGTGCACTTCATGCTGCAGGTGGACATGCAGGCGGCCCTGACTAAAAAGGCAGAATCATTGGCGGGCGATTTGCGCTCCACCTTGCGCGAGAAAAACATCCGCCATTCGGGCATCACGCGTACTGGCCAAACCATTGAGATCAAGCTTCGCGACAGCCAAACCGTTGCCGCAGCGCGCAACCTTATTCAAGACCAGTTCCCTGATTTGCAGTCAACTGACGCGCCTGAAGGCACCGAGTACCGGCTGACAGCCCGCATCAAGCCTGAGGCAGCGCGGCGCATTCAAGACCAGGCACTCAAGCAAAACATCGTTACGCTGCACAACCGAATCAACGAGCTTGGCGTGGCCGAGCCAGTGATTGCCCAGCAGGGCATTGACCGCATTGTGGTGCAGTTGCCCGGCGTGCAAGACACCGCCAAGGCCAAAGACATTTTGGGCCGCACCGCCACGCTTGAAATGCGCCTGGTTGATGAAAGCGCTGAAGGCCGGGCGGCTGAAAGCAACACCGGCTCGGTGCCTTTCGGCTCCGAGCGCTTTTTAGAGCGCGACGGCCGGGCCGTGATTGTTAAAAAGCAGGTCATCATCACAGGCGAAAGCCTGACCGATGCGCAGCCCGGTTTTGATTCGCAAAACCAGCAACCGAAAGTTGACCTGACGGTAGATGCCAAAGGCGGGCGCATCATGCGCGACACCAGCCGCGAAAATTTAAAGAAGCGCATGGCCATCGTGCTGTTTGAAAAAGGCAAAGGCGAAGTGCTGACCGCGCCAGTCATCCAGGGCGAGTTGGGTAACCGCTTTCAAATTTCTGGCTCCATGAGCGTGGCTGAAGCCAGCGATCTGGCGCTGCTGCTCCGGGCAGGTTCTTTGGCTGCGCCGATGGAAATCATCGAAGAACGCACCATCGGCCCCACTTTGGGTGCTGAAAACATCGCTAAGGGCTTTCAAAGCGTGACCTATGGTTTTGCTGTGATTGTGATTTTCATGGCGGGGTACTACGCACTTTTCGGAGTCATTTCTGGCGTGGCGCTGGCCGTCAATCTGCTCTTGTTGATTGCCATTTTGTCGATGCTGCAAGCCACACTCACGCTGCCGGGCATGGCCGCTATGGCACTCGCGCTGGGTATGGCGATTGACTCGAACGTGCTGATCAATGAACGCGTTAGGGAAGAGCTGCGCAATGGTGCGTCCCCACAGGCTGCCATCCACACGGGTTACGAGCGTGCCTGGGCAACCATTTTGGACTCCAACATCACCACATTGATTGCTGGTTTTGCGCTGCTGGCTTTTGGCTCTGGCCCGGTGCGTGGCTTTGCCGTGGTGCACTGCATCGGCATTTTGACCAGCATGTTTTCGGCGGTGTTCTTCTCACGCGGGCTGGTCAACCTGGTCTACGGGCGGCAGAAAAAACTCAAATCCGTGTCGATTGGCACCGTATGGCGGCCTGACCCGGTGGCAGGGGCAGCAGCAGCTAAAGATGCTGCCCTTGTCCCGTGACCCGCCTCAAAACAACAACTAGAGTGACCTGATCTCATGGAATTTTTCAAGATTAAAAAAGACATTCCGTTCATGCGGCATGCGATTATTTTTAACGCCGTATCGTTCATCACGTTTGCACTGGCGGTGTTCTTTTTGTTCTCGCGCGGCTTGCATTTATCGGTTGAGTTCACAGGCGGCACCGTGATGGAAGTAAGCTATTCGCAGCCCGCCGAAGTCGAGAAGATTCGCACCACAGTGGCTTCGCTTGGTTTTACCGATGTGCAAGTGCAAAACTTCGGCACGGCGCGCGATGTGATGATTCGTCTGCCTGCGCAAAAAGGCGTTAGCACGGCCCAGCAAAGCGACAAGGTCATGGGCGCGCTCAAGGCGAGCGACCCCGCAGTTCAATTGCGGCGCACCGAGTTTGTCGGCCCTTCAGTAGGTGAAGAACTCGCGCAAGACGGCCTGAAAGCGCTGGCGATGGTGATTGTCGGCATCATGATTTACCTGGCTTTTAGGTTTGAGTGGAAGTACGCAGTGGCGGCCATCATTGCCAACCTGCACGACATCGTCATTATTTTGGGCTTTTTTGCGTTTTTCCAGTGGGAATTTTCGCTCTCGGTACTCGCTGCGGTATTGGCCGTGTTGGGGTATTCGGTCAATGAGTCGGTGGTGATTTTTGACCGGATTCGCGAAAACTTCAGGCGCTACCGCAAAATGACGACGACCGAGATCATTGACAACGCAATCACCTCGACCATCAGCCGAACCATCATTACCCACGGCTCCACCGAAGTCATGGTGCTGTCGATGTTGCTGTTCGGCGGGCCGACCCTGTTTTACTTTGCGCTGGCGCTGACGATCGGTATTTTGTTTGGTATCTACTCATCGGTGTTCGTCGCGGCGGCCATCGCCATGTGGCTTGGCATCAAGCGTGAAGACCTGGTGAAGGTAAGCGCCAAAAAAGACGAAGACCCCAATGATCCGAACGCGGGCGCTACGGTTTAAGCCGAAAAGTCGCGTATAAGCCGGTTGTGCCCATTAGTTCTTTAGACAACACTCGCCTTGCTGTGCAGGCGCGCGTTCTTTTCACAGACCGCGCCTGCCAGGTGTTGCCCGATCTGGTCAAAGGGATGCAGACGCGGCTGCTGGAGCTGGTCAACATGACCGGCAACGCCAGAGACATGCAAAACCGGCGCGATGCCTTGCTGGCTTTTCAATCGGGAAGTGCGAAGTGGCTGGTTGCCGTCACGCGGGCCTGGCAAGTGCCGCAGCCCGGCAATGGTTTTGCTGCTCCGTCGTCTTCGGGCTTTGCCCAGACAAAGTTTGAGTTGGTGGACAACGACGTGATGGACGACCAGATTTTGGCGTCCAAACTTGCGCTCAGGCTGATTGATTTTGCCAGCTGGGAGCTCAACGATTTACGCCTGCGCGTGCAATACCTCGAGCAAATCTCAGAGCTGCAGAAAAACGATATTCTTCGGCCCGAGGTGCTGGCACGGCTCCTGATTGAGCAGTGGGTCGACGTAAAACTTCCGCGTGCCGCCTGGGCGCTGGTGCAGGACGTCGCGCAAAGCCGCCTGGCCGAGCAATTGTTGGTGGCATACCACGCAGCAAACGAGTTTTTAGTGCAAAACGGGGTTATGGCCGAAATTGACTTGCGGCCGCTGGTCAAACGCACACCGTCTGCGGTGTCTGCCAGAGGCGAGGCGGGAAGCCCGACCGCCGCCGTGCGTCAAAAAAATCCTGGCGCAAGTGGGCAACATCCAGTTGGCGCTGGAGGCGGCAACGGCAACTTTGGTAGCAACGGCAACGGCAATGGGTCAAATCAAGGCAGAAATGCCGCGCAGGGGCAGGCTGGCGCTGCTGGCGGGCGCGAGGGTGCCCGCGTAGCTGAAGGCAGCCTGATTCGCCCTGTCGGGGCGGGGTCCAGTTTTTCAGATAACCGTGCAAATCCTAACGCAGCTGCCCGGTATGGCGACCAGGCCAGTTTTGCACGCCCATCGCAGGGCTCAAGCCCGCAGGACGAGACCCGGATGCAGACCGGCACGACGCCGCTCGCACGAGCACGCATGCGCGCGCAGGGCGTTATGGGGACCTTGAAACGCCTGATCAGCAACCATGTTGCTGGTTTTGACGACACGCGGGGAACGTCGCCATCGCCTCAATTGGCGCGGGCGCTTGTGGGCAACGGCGGAGCCGGGTTTTCAACGGGCGGCAGCAACACGCTGCAAATGGATGAGCCTGGGCAGTTCTACGGCACAGTGCATGTTGAGCAAGCCGTTAGCGCCATGCGCAAGCGCACATCGGCGCTCAAAAAAGCGGCGACTACCCAAAGCGAAAAAGCCACCATTGAAATTGTGGCGCTGATGTTTCAGGCCATTTTGGCTGAAGACCGCATTCCCGCTGCCATACGGGTGTGGTTTGCGCGCTTGCAAATGCCAGTGCTGCGGCTGGCAATTTCTGAGCCCGAGTTTTTTGGATCGCTCGATCACCCGGCGCGCCAACTGATTGACCGCATGGGCTCTTGCGTGCTGGGCTTTAACGCCGATATTTCTGGCGGTGCGCTTGAGGTTGAAGTCAAGCGCGTGGTGCAGGTGATTGAGCAGTATCCGGAAACTGGCCGGCGCGTGTTCCAGCTGGTCTATGACGAGTTTCAAAAGTTTTTATCCAAGTTTTTGAGCGAGAACGGCAACGCAGCGCGCGCCGTCTCGGTGGCTCAGCAAATGGAGCAAAAAGAAACTATGGCCATTCAATTCACCATTGAAATGCGCAACATGCTCAAAGACATTCCGGTGCGTGACGAGATACGCGAATTCCTGTTCAAGGTGTGGGCGGAAGCGCTGGCCATTTCCGCAATGCGAAGCGGCCCGCAGCATCCGGAAACGCTCACCCTGAAGGGTGCAGCGGCTGATCTGGTCTGGGCCTCCAGCGCCAAACCAGACCGCGCCGACCGCGCCAAAGTCATCGCAGATTTGCCCAATCTGTTGCAATTGCTGCGTAGCGGCATGACCATGCTGGGCATGGATGCGGATATCCAGGACGACCATATCAAAGTCATCAGCGACACGCTGGCCGATGCTTTCATGAGCAAAAACAGCGCGATTGATCCAGAGCGCATCGCCCAGATGGCCAGGCGCCTGACCAATCTTGAAGACTACCTGTCTGATGAAGACATTGGCGATTTGCCGTTGGACACCGATGCTCTGGTGATGATGCTGGGCATTGACACCACAGATATCGAGGTCGTCACCGACGGCGGCAGCCAACCGACTGACGCCATGCGCGCCTGGGCCAATGAGCTGCAGTTGGGAGCGTGGTTCAGCCTGGACCACAACGGCCGTGTTGTGCACGTGCAGTTTGCCTGGCGCAGTGACCTCAAGCAGCTGCATTTGTTTGCCTCAGCCGAAGGCCGCAATTACCTGATTCAGGCGCGCCGACTCGCTGCGTATTTGCAGGCCGGTTTGCTGGTGCCAACTGAAGAAGAAGCCTTAACTGTGCGCGCCACGCGCGACGCTTTGGTCAAACTTGAAGCAAATCCCGAAAGACTGCTCGATTAGCCCATCGTCTGGTTGGCTCAGACTGCCTGAAAGCAGCAAAGCAAAATAAGAACGGCTGGGCCAGTGGGATAAGACTCAATGACCGACGCGGTCCGGGTCATCGCACAGCTCGTCCAGTATCAATGCGTCGGGCTCCTGCCCAAAGCTCCAGTACACCATCAGCACAATGATTTTGAGGTCGTCCAGCGCCAGAGGGCTGCCCGGTGACGCCATGGCCCGGTCAATAACGATCTCTCGCAACTGCGGCGCAAGCACTCCTGAAGTTTCAAGAAAGCTCACGAACCCCAGGGCGTTCGCTCCCAAATGGTCCTGCTCTGCGGTGGAGTAAACCCGCAGGCTGCCCGGCGACGAAGTAAATGAGGAGCCACCGGCTATCGGCTCGCTGGCATCTGCTTGCGGCAGATAAATCTGTGTTGTCTGCGCGGCAGTGTTCAGGCAATCCAGCCAGATGAGTGCCGCCTCAATCTCTTCTGGCTCAAAACCTGCCGCAGTGAGCTTTCGGCTCAACTTAGGCAATGCTGGGCAGGCATCACCTTGCCAATAACTTTCATAAACGTAAACCAGCACTTCAAACATGCGCCCAATGTACCGTATTGAGCTGGTGCGTCATTTCATCCGGGTGAAGGACCAAAAATAAGGGCCAAAAATATCGGACGTGCAAAGGCGTAAAACTGCCACATAAATGGGCTGTGTGTGCGGCACCGCACATATCAAAACCACGTTGGTGTGTAGACTCTCAGCTTTTTGCGGGTTCGGCGTATGGTTCGGGCAATCAGCAACGTTTAGCAGGGTATGCCATGGCAGTCTCGACCAGTCAAAACAGCAAAGTAAAACCACTCCCCAAGACTGGTCCGCACGGCCCGATGGCCAACGGCCTGCTGGCCGCTTTGGCGGACGCCGAGTCCAAGCGCTGGCTGCCGCTGCTAGAGGCGGTTGAGCTGCCACTCGGGCACGTTCTGTACGAGTCTGGCAAAACTCTGACGCACGTTTACTTTCCCACCACCGCCATCGTTTCGCTTTTGTACGTGCTGGAAAACGGCTCTTCGGCTGAAATTGCCGTCGTGGGAAACGAGGGAATGGTCGGTGTGGCACTTTTCATGGGCGGTGGCTCCACGCCCAGCAGGGCGGTGGTGCAAAGCGCTGGTGCAGGCTACAGACTGGATGCGCAAGCCATGAAAACCGAGTTTGACCGCGCGGGGCCGGTGCTGCACTTGCTGCTGCGCTACACCCAGGCGCTCCTCACGCAAATGGCGCAAACCGCCGTGTGCAACCGACACCACACCCTTGACCAGCAATTGTGCCGATGGCTGCTGCTCAGCCTTGACCGGCTCCACGGCAGCGAGCTTGTCATGACCCAAGAGCTGATTGCCAACATGCTGGGTGTGCGGCGAGAGGGAGTCACCGATGGCGCAGTCAAATTGCAAGAAGCCGGACTGATCAAATACACGCGCGGGCGCATCACCGTGCTCAACCGCCCTGGCCTGGAGGCGCGTAGTTGTGAGTGCTATGCGGTAGTTAAAAAAGAATACGACCGATTGTTGCCGGTAACTACAG
>JANNCT010000033.1:0-13670 GCA_031386895.1 Polaromonas sp. | reverse complement strand
GTGTTCTACACCATGGAGCTGGCGCGATTTAGCACCTTGACAACAGACCATGGCGCGGCAACCACACCAGACAACCCTGACCAGCGCATTCAGGAAGACATCAACAAGTTCACCCAGTATTCAGTTTCACTGAGCATGGGGTTGCTGAACGCTTTGGTGACGCTGGTGAGTTTTATTGGCATTTTGTGGGCACTGTCTGGCCCGATCAGCTTTACTGTTGCTGGCCAAAACTTCACCATCCAAGGCTACATGGTGTGGGCGGCAGTGTTGTATTGCCTGGTGGGCAGTGTGCTGAGCCACCTGATTGGTAAAAAGCAGATTGCGCTTAACTTTTTTCAGGAGCGTTACGAAGCCGATTTTCGGCACCGCATGGTGCGGGTGCGGGAGTTCAGCGAATCGATTGCGCTCGACAAAGGCGAAGCAGTTGAAAAAGCGCAGCTGGGCAACCGTTTTGCTGACGTGCTGGCCAATTATTTGACACTGATCAGGGCGCAGAAAAACCTGGTCTGGTTCACCTCGTTTTTTGGCCAAGCGGCGATTATTTTTCCGTTCTTTGTGGCGGCGCCGCGCCTGTTCAGCGGGGCCATACAGCTGGGGCAACTGATGCAAATTGCCACCGCGTTTGGCAAGGTGCAAGACTCGCTGAGCTGGTTTGTGGACAACTATTCAGCACTGGCCAGCTGGACCGCAACCACGCGGCGTTTGTCCGGGTTTGAAGAGACGTTTGTGCGCCTGGCGCAGCAAAAACAGGCGTCACAAGCTACGCATTTAGTAGCAGGTAATGCCCTGGCAGCAAGTGACATGACGGTTCGTTTGCCTAATGGAAAAACCCTGCTGGGCGGCATGAACCTGCTGGCCGGGCCGGGCAGCCACGTTTTGCTCAGTGGCCCATCGGGCAGCGGCAAGTCGAGTTTGTTCCGCGTGTTTTCCGGGATTTGGCCTTTCAGCGCCGGGGCAACCACATTGCCTGAAAAAGCCATGTTTATTCCCCAGCGCCCGTACTTCCCGGACGGCACGCTGCGCGACGCTTTGGCCTACCCGGCAAAGGCCAGCGACTACTCGCAAGCGGAGCTGGAACAGGCCTTGACCGATGCACTGCTGCCGCAACTGTGCAGCAAGCTGGACGAAAACGATGCCTGGGGACAAAAGCTCTCAGGCGGTGAGCAGCAGCGCCTGGCGATTGCGCGGGTGCTGCTTAAAAAACCGCAGTGGGTTTTTGCCGATGAGGCCACCAGCGCACTCGACACAGCGGCCGAGAACACGCTGTATGCCCGACTGCTTGCAAATGTGAAGGCAGCTGGTGGCGGTTTGGTGTCAATTGCGCACCGGCCGAGCGTGGCGGCTTTTCACACCAGGCAATGGGCGCTTGAAAAGCAAGTCGACGGCGCTGCAGCCGCCTACGTTGTGGTTCAAAGTGATTTGCCGGGTACACAACCATCTAGTGCTTAATGCCTGAACAGGAAACCACGAAACCAGCGCCAGCCGACCTGTCGGCGCTGGGCCCACTCAAGCTGCCGGTGTTCCGTATGTTGTGGGCGACTTGGCTTACGGCCAACATCTGCATGTGGATGAGCGACGTTGCCGCAGCGTGGCTGATGACGTCCATGACCACCACGCCGCTGTGGGTGGCGCTGGTGCAAACGGCGGCCACACTGCCGGTGTTTTTGCTGGGCCTGCCCAGTGGCGCGCTGGCCGACATTTTGGACCGCAGGCGTTACTTCATCATGACGCAGTTCTGGATTGCACTGGTGGCGGTGCTGCTGTGCGCGGCCGTGATTGCCGATGTATTGAACCCTCCCCTGCTGCTAGCGCTGACGTTTGCCAACGGCGTGGGCCTGGCGATGCGCTGGCCGGTGTTTGCGGCTATCGTGCCAGAGCTGGTGCCGCGCCCGCAGCTGCCCGCTGCGCTGGCGCTGAACGGTGTGGCGATGAATGCGTCACGCATTGTGGGGCCGCTGGTGGCTGGGGCACTGATTGCGAGTGCCGGCACGCAGTATGTGTTTGTTTTAAACGCTGTGCTGTCGGTGATTTTAGGCTTTGTCATCATGCGCTGGCGGCGTGAGCACACGCCCAACCCGCTGGGGCGCGAGCGCCTGACAAGCGCCATGCGCGTAGGTTTGCAGTACGTGGCGCAGTCGAGCCGACTGCGCATGACGCTGCTGCAAATTGCGCTGTTTTTTCTGCATTCCACCGCGCTGCTGGCGCTGCTGCCGCTGATTCCACGCAACCTGACCGGCGGCGGCGCAGGCACCTTCACGCTGCTGCTAGCCGCCATGGGCGCAGGCGCCATTGCTGCAGCGCTGTACCTGCCGCGTCTGCGTCAGCTCATGCCGCGCGACACCCTGGTGCTAAGGGCCACCATGCTGCAATCCGCATCCACCGCGGTCATGGCGGTTGCGCCCAACGCGTGGGTGGCGGTACCGGCAATGGTGTTGAACGGCATGGCCTGGATTGCCTGCGCCAACTCGCTGAGTGTGTCGGCCCAACTGGCCCTGCCCGACTGGGTGCGGGCGCGCGGCATGTCGATGTACCAGATGGCCATCATGGGTGCAAGCGCGCTGGGTGCTGCACTGTGGGGGCAAGTAGCCACCAGTGCCAGCGTAACGGCAGCGTTGGTCGCAGCCAGCATCAGCGGCACGATGTGCATGCTGTTGGCGCAGCGCTTTGTGCTGGACTTGAGCCTGGAAGAAGACTTGAGCCCGTCGCGTGAATTCAAAGCCCCGGTGGCGGACGAGCCACCCGGTGACGGCCATGTGGTGGTGACCATTGCATATGTGATTGACCCGCTGCGCTCTGACGACTTCAGGGCCCTGATGAAAGAGAGCCGCCGCAGCCGCTTGCGCCAGGGCGCACTGGGGTGGGAGTTGCTGCGCGACATGGGCAAGCCGGGGCACTATATTGAACAAATCATCGACGACACCTGGACCGAGCACCTGCGGCGCTTTGACCGGGTGACCGAAAGTGATGTCACGCTGCGCGAGCGCAAGCTGGCTTTTCACATTGGCGCCGAGCCACCTGTGATCACGCGCTGCGTGGTGGATACCGGCACTAAGGTTTAAGCAACTGAGTCGGTAGATCGCACATGGCCACATAGCCTGCATATCCACGCGCCCGCAGCTCACATGCCGGGCAGGTGCCGCAGCCATAGCCCCAGACATGGCGATGCTGCCTGTCACCCAAATAGCATGTGTGGGTGTGCTCCACAATCAAATCAACCAAAGCCTGCCCGCCGCCGGGCTGCACAGAATCGCCCAGCGAATACGCCAGCGCCCAGGTGTCCGCCTTGTCAATCCACATCAGCGGGGTTTCGATTAAAAAGCGCTTGTCCATGCCCAACGAGAGCGCCAGTTGCATGGCCTTGATGGTGTCGTCGCGGCAGTCCGGGTAACCTGAAAAGTCGGTTTCGCAGACGCCGGTGACCAGCACCTGCAAATCACGCCGATACGCCAGCGCAGCGGCCAGCGTTAAAAACAGCAGGTTGCGGCCAGGCACGAAGGTGTTGGGCAGGCCAGAGCTTTCCATTTTGAAAGCAACGTCCCGCGTGAGTGAGGTGTCACTGACCTGGCCCAGCACTGCCAGGTCAAGCAAGTGGTCTTGCCCCAGTTTGCTGGCCCAGTGCGGGAATTGTTGTTTGATTTCACGCAGCACATTGAGCCGCGCCTGCAACTCCACAATATGCCGCTGGCCGTAGTCAAACGCCACGGTTTCTACCCGCTCGTATTTGGCCAGCGCCTGGGCCAGGCAGGTCGTTGAGTCTTGACCGCCAGAAAACAATACCAGGGCGGACTTATGAATAGCGTAAGAAGACATGGCTTTATTGTCTTAGCTTTCAAACGCCTTGCGAAATGTCAGCGCTTGGCCAGTCGCAGGCAGTGCAGCAGCAAACGCAGCGCGGCGCTTAAGGCCAGCAGCCGCGCATTTTGTAGCGGTTTTTTCGCTAAAAACTAAAACGCGTGTGCAACACCAAAATTCAAACCACGCACTTTGGTGGTGGTGAAGTCTGATGTGAAGCTGCCGCTGTTGGCGCCCAGCAAAGCGGTGCTGGTCACGCGGTCCTTTTGGTTGTTGATACCGTAATTGGCCTGCAGCATGGTGCGCTTGGACAGCGGGTACTGGGCACCAATCTGAAACGCGCGCACTTTGCGTTCGACTGAATCACCAACGGCGCCGCCAAACTGCGTTGCCGAGCCGGTGGTTTTGTGGGTGCTGAAACTGGTCAGCAGCGTAGCGTTGCCAAGTGGCACCTTCACGCCCAAAGCGTACTGGCGTGACTTGGTGTTTTCGCCGCTGCCATTGAGGGTGGTGCTGCCGATGTCTGTGACCACGCCGCCCGCAGTCTCAACAGAGTTCGAGCGGTCCTTGCGGTTGGTGTAGTTAAAAAACGGCTGAGCCACACCGAAGTCGTACGAAGCGCTGATGGTGTAGTCGGTACGCGGGCCAGAGCTACTGGTGGTTGCGTTCGCGGCGCCAGCCAGACCGTTGTTGGTCGATGCCGTGGTGTTTTGCTTGTTGTAGCCAAAGCCAACAAACACCGGGCCTGCTGCGTAGGCGACGGACAAATCCACACCGGTTTTGTTGCTGCTGCTGGTGGTGGAGTTGCCGCCCACCACAGGGGTAGAGGTTGAGCGGTTAGTTTCCGGTGCAAGCAATGAAACAGTGCCTGAAATGCCGCCAAAGTCCGGGCTGCGGTACTGGATGGCGTTGGACGCGCGAACGTCGCCGCCCTGCACAAAGGTTGCGCCTACTTCATACAAGCCGCTGCCCCAGGCTGCAGACAAACCGCTGGCGTAAACGTCAAATGAGCCCAGTACCTGGCGACCCAGACGCACTTCACCAAAGCCGCCCGAAAGGCCTACCCATGCCGACTGGCTGAAGAAATTGCCGCCGCCGGTGCCCGCTGCACCATCGTCCAGAGTCACGCCAGCCTCCAGCACGAAATTAGCCCGCAAGCCGCCACCCAAATCTTCAGAGCCGCGCATGCCGAAGCGTGAGGACGCCTGGCCCTGGTTGTCGCCGTCAGAGATGCGAAAGCCGGGCTTTGACACGCTGCTGCCAAGATTAGTGTTGGTGGTGCTTGCGCCCGGGCCAGCGATGACTGTGGTGTTGGTGCTGTCTACTTTCGTGCGAAAGCCCAGGTCCACACCGGCTTCAGCGCGGCCGTACAAAGTGACGCTTGACTGAGCGAAAGCTCCGGTAGCTGCAAGTGCTGCCAATGCGATAAGGGATTTTTTCATTTCAAAAGTTCTCCAGGTTAAAAATAATTGTGCTTGTGAATATGCAAGATGCGTACCAGCAGAGCCACCGATCACACAGCCCAGCCGCAGCGGTGCCCCACGGTGGCTAGCCGCGGCCTGCTTCAGTCTACCCAGTTCCTGGAGCAAGGCGCGCCCCAAGTCGGTGCATAGCGCGGCGCGGGCGCTGTCTTGGCCGCTCCCGTGGCGCTGCGCATGCACCAGAACGAAGCCAGCATCTGCCGATCTTGCCTGGCTTTCTATTGTCTAGCTTGCCTGGCTTGCCATGCCTTCCGCTACCCGCCGCGCAAATTGCGTGCAAGCCGCAGAGCGTCAACTCAGTGGGTTTAAGCCGTTTTGGCCTATGGCGCGGTAAAATCGGGCGCTAGCAGCTCACTTATTTGTAGCAACTAAGACTTGAGCACAGCCAGCAACTTGGCGTGCACGCCGCCAAAACCGCCATTGCTCATGCACAGCACGTGGTCGCCGGGCCGCGCTTTGGCTTTAACCAAGCGAAGCAACTCATCGATGCTGCTGGCGACCAACGCGCGGTCCACCATCGGGGCGAGCGCGGCTTTGGCGTCCCAGTCCAGACCGCCTGCATGGCAGAAGGCGAAATCGCTTGCCTCAAGCGCGCGGGGCAATTGCGCCGCCATGGCGCCCAGCTTCATGGTGTTGCTGCGCGGCTCAAACACGGCCAGGATGCGGTCGGCGGTTTTGCCAGCGGAGTTAAGCTGGCGGCGCAAGCCGTCAATGGTGGTGTGGATGGCGGTCGGGTGGTGCGCAAAGTCGTCGTACACGGTGATGTCGCCGTCCAGCGTTTTAACCACGCCCTTGACTTCCATCCGGCGTTTGACGTTTTGAAAACTGGCCAGCGCGTCGGCAGCAACTTGTGGGGCAACGCCCACATGCTCGGCAGCGGCTATTGCGGCAAGAGCGTTCAGCTGGTTATGCACACCACTGACGCCCCACTGCACCTTGGCCACCACCTTGCCAGCTTTGAGCACATCGAACGCGTGTGGCTCACCTGCCGCCGTAAAGCCGCCCTTATTCGCCCATGCCTTGCCGAAGAGTACCTGCTCACTCCAGCAGCCTTGGGCAATCACCCGCTCCAGGCTTTCCTGCTCAGCATTTACCACCACGCGGCCGTTGGCGGGCACCGTGCGCACCAGGTGGTGAAACTGCCGTTCAATTGCGGCCAGGTCGTCAAAAATATCAGCATGGTCGAATTCAAGATTGTTCAAAATCGCCGTGCGGGGGCGGTAGTGCACAAACTTGCTGCGCTTGTCGAAAAACGCGGTGTCGTACTCGTCTGCTTCAATCACAAAGCTGTTGCCAATACCCAGCCGTGCCGACACGCCGAAATTCAACGGGACGCCGCCCACCAGAAAGCCTGGTTGCAAGCCGGCGCATTCCAAAATCCACGTCAACATCGCTGTCGTAGTGGTTTTGCCGTGCGTACCAGCCACCGCCAGCACGTGGCGCGGGCCAGTAGCGTGGTGAGTTGGGTGGTGCAGCACATGGCCGCTGAGCCACTGCGGGCCGCTGGTGTAGGGCAGGCCAGCGTTCAAAATCGCTTCCATCAACGGATATTTTGGTTTACCGTCAACCAAATGCGCACGTGACACTACATTGCCGACCACAAACACATCCGGCTTGAAAGCCAGCTGATCTGCGCTGTAACCCTCAATCAGCTCAATTCCCAGCCCACGCAATTGGTCGCTCATCGGCGGGTACACGCCGGTGTCGCAACCAGTCACCTTGTGCCCAGCCTCAATTGCCAATGCTGCCTGGCCACCCATGAAGGTGCCGCAGATTCCTAATATATGTATGTGCATCTGCTTATTCTAGGAGTCAACTCACGCATCGCGCAGCTGGCCTAAACTGGCCGTTTGGCTTTACCAGACCACTCTTCAGATGAATCCGCTTAAATCCGAAATCGCCGCCACCGCTGCCGCATTGGTGGTGGAAGAAGGTCTGGAATACGACCCGGCAAAACGGCGTGCCGTCAAGCAAATGGGGCTGCCAGGGCGCGCCGAGTTGCCTGACAACGCACAAATTGAAGACGCGGTGATGGAATACATTGCCGTGTTTTGCGCCGATACGCAACCTGCCGAGCTGGCGGCGCTGCGGCAACTGGCGCTGGTATGGATGCAGCGCATGGCCAACTTCAGGCCGCACCTGGCCGGGGCTGTGTGGCACGGCACTGCAACCAGACTGAGCGACATTTACATTCAGCTGTTTTGTGACGATTCCAAATCAGCAGAAATTGCGCTGATTGAGCACAATGTCGATTACGAGCCCCGCACCGTCACGGGCTTTACCGGGGGAAAGGTAGAGGCGCTGTCGCTGAGCAGCCTGTGCAAACCACTCAATGAAAACATCGGTGTGCACTTCATGGTGTACGACCATGACGACCTGCGCGGAGCCCTCAAACCGGACGACAAAGGCCGCAAGCCGCGAGGTGATGTGCAGGCTGTGCAAAAATTGCTGGCCGTGTCGCTTTTTGATTCCCCTGATTCCCCTGATTCCCCTGATTCCACCAATTCTCAAGCGTTATGAACCGCCGTAATTTACTGTATGTTGGTGCTGCCGCAGCCGCCGGGCTGGCCGGCGTAAGTGCAGCCTGGTTGAAATTTCAGCCAGCCACATTGACCGGGCCAGAAACCACCGCTGCGCAACAGGCCTTCTGGGCCATGAACTTTGACACGCCAGACGGCAAGCCGCAGCCCATGAGCAGCTTCAAAGGCAAGCCGCTGCTGCTGAATTTCTGGGCAACCTGGTGCCCGCCGTGCGTTGAAGAGCTGCCCCTGCTGGACGCGTTTTACCAAGAGCAAAAGGCCAAAAATTGGCAAGTGCTTGGCCTGGCTGTTGACCAGCCCAGCATGGTGCGCAGCTGGCTCAAGACCCGTCCACTGAGCTTTGCGGTTGGCATGGCCGGCCTGGACGGCACGGCGCTGAGCAAAACTCTTGGCAACCTTGCCGGTGCACTGCCATTTACGGTGGTATTTGGCGCGTCGGGCGAGTTGCTGCACCGCAAGACTGGCAAAGTTACCAAAGACGAACTGGCCCAATGGGCCAAATTGCGCTAGGCCTGGCGATAGGCGCGAAGGTTAACGGCCCATTGCTTCATTAATTCTTGCGATCGCATGCAAACAGCGAATAAAAGGCGTCAAAAGTAGCTAATTTAACCTAAAAAACGCTTTTATACACCGAATCAACTTGAGTTTTATGCTTCGATGCGTTTCCTGATGCAGTACACTTTGCCCATTAAATTTGGCTGGTTTTTGAAAAGATCACAGATTATGGGCTTTTGAGTGCTTTAAGACTCAGAAGCACCGAGTAAGCGTAAATAAACCAACACCAGCTGCAAAGCGCTTGAGCCGCCCGCATCTTCGAAGGACCCACCCATGGACTTGAGAAAACTCAAAACACTGATTGACCTGGTGTCCGACTCCAACGTTTCAGAGCTCGAAATTACCGAGGCTGAAGGCAAGGTCCGGATCGTCAAATCCAGTGGTGCACCGTTGGTGATGCAGCAACCCGCCATGCAAATGGTGGCGGCACCGGTTGCAGTAGCTGCTGCGCAAGCGCAAGACAGCGCGCCGGTAGAGCCCGCGGGCCACGCCGTAAAGTCGCCGATGGTCGGCACTTTTTACCGCTCCGCCAGCCCCGGTGCCAAGCCTTTTGTGGAAGTGGGAAGCATCGTCAAAGAGGGCGACACCATCTGCATCATTGAGGCGATGAAAATTCTCAACGAAATCGAGGCCGACAAATCAGGCATCGTCAGCAAATTGTTGTGTGAGAACGGCCAGGCAGTTGAGTACGGGCAGCCTCTGTACCTGATCGACTGACAGCGGCGCAACATGTTCAAGAAAATTCTGATCGCCAACCGCGGCGAGATCGCTCTGCGTATTCAGCGGGCTTGCCGTGAGCTGGGCATCAAAGCCGTCATGGTGTATTCCGAAGCGGACCGCGACGCGAAATACATCAAACTGGCCGATGAATCGGTGTGCATCGGGCCAGCGCCGTCAAAAGACAGCTACCTCAATATGCCTGCCATTATTTCGGCGGCTGAAGTAACCGATGCTGAAGCGATTCACCCCGGCTACGGTTTTTTGAGCGAAAACGCTGACTTTGCCGAGCGGGTAGAAAAAAGCGGCTTCAAATTTATCGGCCCTTCGCCAGAGTCCATCCGGATGATGGGCGACAAAGTCACTGCCAAGCAAACCATGATCAAAACCGGCGTGCCCTGCGTGCCGGGGTCTGAAGGCGCGTTGCCAGACGACGCGGTGATGATCAAGCGCACTGCCAAACAGGTTGGCTACCCAGTCATCATCAAAGCGGCAGGCGGCGGCGGCGGGCGCGGCATGCGTGTGGTGCACACCGAGGCAGCGCTGCTGCACGCCGTGCAAACGACCAAAGCCGAGGCTGCTGCTGCGTTCGGCAACCCCGAGGTCTACATGGAGAAATTCCTGCAGAACCCGCGGCACATCGAAATTCAGATCATGGCCGACCAGCACCGCAATGCGGTGTGGCTGGGTGAGCGGGATTGCTCGATGCAACGGCGTCACCAAAAAGTCATTGAAGAAGCGCCAGCGCCCGGAATTCCGCGCAAATTGATTGAACGCATTGGCGAACGCTGCGTGGCAGCAGTTAAAAAAATCGGCTACCGGGGCGCAGGTACGTTCGAATTTCTGTTTGAAAACGGCGAGTTTTACTTCATTGAAATGAACACCCGTGTGCAAGTTGAGCACCCGGTGACCGAATGGGTTACGGGGGTGGACGTGGTGCGCACACAGATCATGGTCGCCGCCGGAGAAAAGCTGCCTTTCACGCAGCGACAAATTGAGATCAAAGGCCATGCGATTGAATGCCGGATCAACGCTGAAGACCCTTATAAATTCACGCCATCGCCAGGGCGCATTACGACTTGGCACACGCCGGGCGGGCCGGGCGTGCGGGTGGATTCGCACATCTACGCAAATTACTTCGTGCCGCCAAATTACGATTCCATGATCGGCAAAATCATTGTGCACGGCGACACCCGAGAGCAGGCCCTCGCCCGCATGCGAACCGCACTGGCTGAGACGGTGGTGGAAGGTATCAATACCAATATTCCGCTGCACCGGGAACTGATGGTGGACGCCAAGTTTGTGGACGGCGGAACCAACATCCACTACCTCGAAGAGTGGCTGTCCAAGCGCATTCGCTAACTGCAACCCGAATCGGAGATGGCTATTTTTGAATTGGTGTTGTTGGTGCCCGAGAGCACCGTCGAGCAGGTCAGTGACGCACTGGAGGCGCTGGACGCCTTGAGCGTATCGCTTGAGGACGCTGACGCACACACACCAGCTGAACTGGCGCTGTTCGGTGAGCCGGGCATGCCGCCGCCCAAACCAGGCTGGCAGCGGTCACGTATGGTGGGCTTGTTCCCAACCGAGTTGTTTGCACGGCAGGCGGCTGATTTGCTGGCGGCTCAGGATTTCTTTACCGGCTGTACATTGGTCGCCATTCAAAGTGTGCCCGAGCAAGACTGGGTGCGGCTGACGCAATCACAATTTACTCCGGTCGAAATTACCGCTGAGTTCTGGATCGTGCCGACGTGGCATGAGCCACCTGCTGAGGCACTGCGAGTGATTCGCCTTGACCCGGGGTTGGCATTTGGCACGGGGACGCACCCGACAACCCGCATGTGCCTTCGTTGGATCGCGCGTGAGCAAACTGCTTTGGGCCGGGTGCTGGACTACGGCTGCGGCTCTGGCATTTTGGCCATAGGGGCGGCAAAGTTCGGCGCGCAGCACATTGACGCCGTCGACATTGATCCTGCCGCGGTTGAGTCAACCCGTGCGAACGCCGAAGCGAACCACGTACAGATCGATGCCGGGCTGCCGGAAGCGGCCAATGGAGCCTACCAGACGGTGTTAGCCAATATTTTGGCAACGCCGTTGAAAGTGCTGGCGCCGTTGCTGTGTGCCCATGTCGCAAAAGGCGGTAGCCTGGTGCTGGCGGGTATCCTTGACCGCCAGGCTGACGAGTTGAAAGCAGCCTATTCGCCATGGTGCGCACTGCAGGTAGCCGACACGGAAGACGGCTGGATTTTAATGACCGCGCGGCTTTAATTGCCATGCTTGTTGAATCTGTTGTTGATGGTTCAATGGGCCTGACCTCTATCAAGTCATACGGCACATGATGATTACACGATGCCCTGCTTGCGGCACGATGTTCAATGTCGTGGCGGACCAGCTAAAAGTCTCGCAGGGCTGGGTTCGGTGTGGGCAATGCTCTGATGTGTTTGACGCTTCACTGCATCTGCAGGAAGTGGCCGCACCTGAAAACAATTCTGCAGCATCTGATGTGCAAGCTGGCGCAATCGCGGCCCCAGCCCCGCCCCAGCAGGGCACAGACGCGCCTGTATCTGAGGCTGAAATCAGCGATGATTTTGCGACCTCATTGCAAGCGGCAATTGAAGCCGCAGCCGTGTCAAAAGCAAAGAATAGCGAACTGCCTCCGTCGGAACCAGCACCTTTGACTGAACCGAAGGCTCCGGTTTCTGCCAACGGGGCTTCGCGTGCTTTACTGGACGATGAAATCGAAGCTGAGGAAAGTGCTGCTGCTGCGAATGGTGTGTCTTTTGTTCAGGAAGCGCGTCGTCAGTCATGGTGGAAAAGGAAATGGGTGCGTGCAGGGTTAGCTGTAATTGCTTTTTTCCTGATGACCGCCTTGATCCTGCAAGTGGTGATTCAACAAAAAGACTATCTTGTCACGCAGGCGCCCAGCCTCAAACCTCTCGTACAGTCAATATGCGGCACGCTAGGATGCCAGCTCGGACAGCTGCGCAAAATTGATGCGGTCGTAATTGACAGCTCAACGTTTACGAAGGCGGGCGCTGACAGCTACAAACTCAATTTTTCAATCAGGAATTTAGGCTCTGTTGCCGTGGCCATGCCATCGCTAGAAGTGACGCTGACCGATACACAAGACCAGCCAATGCATCGCAGGGTGTTGCTCCCCGCACAATTTGGGGCCGGTACCGCGCTGCTGACGCCTGGTGCGGATTTCGCTGGGTCAGTCACGCTCGACATTTCGGCCACAAACGCGCAGCGAAATGGCACAGCCTTCACGTCTCGTGTTGCGGGTTATCGCCTGCTGGCGTTTTACCCGTGAGCATCGGTCAGAGCGCGCGGTTCATCCGCTGCGTTTTCAGTTTCAAGCTTGTTTTAATGCCCGTCACGCGCACTTGATTTTCAAGAATCTTCAATTTCAACACTTCAAAAACTTCAAAACTTAAAAAATATGGCAGCTTTAATTTGTGGCTCTATCGCGATTGACACGCTCATGACCTTTGATGGTCGGTTCTCTGACCGCATCCTGCCGGACCAGATTCACATTCTGAATTTGTCGTTTATTGTGCCGACGCTCCGGCGCGACTATGGCGGCTGCGCAGGCAATATTGCATACGCGCTGAAGCAGCTGGGCGGTGACCCGCTTCCGATGGGCACGATTGGCAGCGACGGCAGTGACTACGTCAACCGGCTAAACAGTATGGGCATAAGCACTGAATTCGTTTGTGAAGTCAAAGGCAGCTACACGGCCCAAGCCATGATCATGGCCGACCAGGACACCAACCAGATTGCGGCCTTTCATCCCGGCGCAATGATGCAGTCGCACACTACAAAGATTTCTCCGCGCAGCGATATCAAGTTGGGCATCATCGCGCCTGACAGCCGGGACGGCATGCTAGAGCACGCCGAACAATTCAAGGCAGCCGGTATTCCGTTTGTTTTCGATCCAGGTCAAAACCTGGCGCTGTTTGACGCTAAAGAGCTGCTGCATTTCGTACAGCTTGCAACCTGGGTGGCAGTCAACGACTATGAAGCCAAACTGTTGTGCGATCGCACGGGCTTGTCTTGCGCCGAACTGTCGCAGCATGTCGACGGCTTGATCGTGACATTAGGCGCCGAGGGCAGCGAAGTCTGGATCAACGGTTCAAGAACCGCGGTAGCACCGGTGAAGGCAGTGGAGGTGCTAGACCCGACAGGCTGTGGTGACGCGTTTCGCGCTGCCCTGCTGTTTGGACTTGAAAAAGGCTGGCCCCTGGTTCGCTGTGCGGAGCTTGGCAACAGGGTGGGTGCACACAAAATCGCTTTTCGTGGTGCACAAAACTATACGCTTGAAGCCGAGGAAATTTAAGCGATTTAACGCTGTAGCCCGTTTATTACGGGCGCAAGCAGCTACTATTTTTATAGCCTACACGCTATCTTCCTGAACAAAAAAAGCCCAGCACTTTTGGTGCGGGGCTTTTCTAAGCAGAAGTACGTTACTGCTTACGGCTTGCTGGCTGTTGGAAACGGCCAGGCGGCTTGCGGGTTCAGAGTTGTCTGAGCCGCAGGGGCAGCCGGTGCAGCGGGTGCTTTGGCAGCGGGTTTTTTCGCGGCT
>JANNCT010000019.1:0-5257 GCA_031386895.1 Polaromonas sp. | reverse complement strand
CGCATTGAGCTGGTCGTGCGCCTGGTGCGCTCCAAGGGTGTGGGGGTGTATTTCGTTACACAGAACCCGCTGGACATTCCTGATTCGGTGCTGGCCCAGCTCGGCAACCGCGTTCAGCACGCGCTGCGGGCGTTTACGCCGCGTGACCAAAAAGCCGTCAAGGCCACGGCGCAAACCATGCGGCAAAAGCCAGGCTTGGACATCGAAACGGCGATTACCGAGCTGGCGGTGGGCGAAGCACTCATCAGCCTGCTAGACGCAAAAGGCAGACCCACTGAAACTGAGCGTGTGTACGTGTTGCCACCCGGCAGCCAGATTGGGCCGATTACGCCTGAGCAGCGCACGGCATTGCTGGCCAATTCACTCGTCGCGGAGGTGTATGAAAAGACGGTCGATCGTGAATCTGCACATGAAAAACTGCAAGTCCGCGCGGCGGAAAGTGCAGCAGCCGGAGAAAAAGCACCCAACGGCGGCGCTGCGGGCCAAACCGATTCCGGCGGCATCATGGGTGGCCTGAAAGACGTCTTGTTTGGCAGCACTGGCCCGCGCGGCGGCGTGCGCGATGGCCTTGCGCAAAGCATGGCCAAGTCGGCTGTGCGCACCATGGGCTCAACCGTCGGCAGGCAAATCATTCGCGGTGTGCTGGGCAGCCTGTTTGGTGGCCGCCGTTAAAGTTATAAAAAAGGAAATTCTGATGTCAAACGTTCACCTGATCAACCACCCGCTGGTGCAGCACAAGCTCACGCTGATGCGCCGAAAAGACGCATCAACCAACACCTTTCGTACGCTGCTCAATGAGCTGTCCAGCCTGATGGCCTATGAAGTGACGCGCGACATGCCGCTGCAAGACGTGCAAATTGACACCCCGCTTGAAACCATGACCGGCAAAATGATCGACGGTAAAAAGCTCGTGTTTGTGTCGATCTTGCGGGCGGGCAATGGCATTTTGGAGGGCATGCTAAGCGTGGTGCCCGGCGCACGCGTTGGCCACGTTGGCCTGTACCGCGACCCCGCTACGCTGCAGGCGGTGGAGTATTACTTCAAAATGCCCAGTGAAATGGCCGAGCGCGACATCATCGTGGTAGACCCCATGCTGGCCACCGGAAACTCAGCCATCGCGGCGATTGACCGCCTGAAAAAGCTCAACCCCAAGTCCATCAAGTTTGTCTGCCTGCTGACCTGCCCCGAAGGCATCGCCACGCTGCAAAAAGCCCACCCCGACGTGCCAATCTACACCGCCGCAATTGACCGCCAATTGAATGACCACGGCTACATCTTGCCGGGCTTGGGTGATGCTGGCGACCGGATTTTTGGAACAAAATAAGCCGCTAGGCCAATAAGTACGGGCGCTAACAGCTCATTATTTCGGAGCGCTCGGCTGGATCTAGATGCTATCCATTCGTAACTTTTTCAGTGAGAAGCCGCAATGTAATCGCTCCTTCTTTAAACGTACGTGCAAAGCAAAGGTTGGGCGGACTTTATATGAACGCCTCATGCTAAAGTTACATTGGACTCGCGAACAGATTTTTTGCCATGATTCATGGCATGTGAAGCAAACGTCCCGAGATATGCCCTCGGTGTTCCTCTGTATTGCGGTATCCGCTTGCTACGTTCGCGTAGGAGTGTTCGTGAGTCCACCCTTAACTCAAATGACCTTGGATGTCTGAACTTCAAAAGCTTCAAGCAGCAACGTCGCTAAACCAGCTAGCTCTGTTGCTTAAGGTTAAGCCGGGCATGCTTTCATTTCAGTTGTACAAAAAGCCAAAAATCAATTTTTATCGAAAATTTGAGATTTTTAAGCGACAAGGAGGCACGCGGGAAATTCTTGCTCCCTAGGGCGACCTTAAGCTCCTTCAGCATCGGCTGTCTGAATTACTCCAACAGTGCATGGTTGAAGTTAATGCGATCCACGGCCATGTTGAAAGTCACGACCACCAAGGTATCGCGCATGGGTTCAAACGTTTTCATTCCATCTTGACGAATGGAAGAGCACATGTCACGCGTCGGTTTGTATTTAACGTTGATTTACAAGATTTTTTCGGGAGCATTAACTTCGGCCGAGTTCGTGGTTTTTTTATAAGCGACAAAAACTATAAGTTACATGCCGACGTGGCTACGGTGATCGCGCAAATCGCATGCTACGAGAACAAGCTCCCACAAGGGAGTCCTTGTTCACCTGTAATCTCAAACCTGATCGGACACAAGTTAGATCTAGCATTGGTGCGACTGGCAGCAGGGACAGGATCGACCTACACCCGATATGCAGACGATCTTACTTTCAGCACAAACAGACCTTTTTTTCCAACCCGCCTAGCAATTAAAAATCACCAACATCAGTGGGAGCCAGGACACGGCCTACAACGAATCGTGGAACGAAGCGGATTTAGCTTCAATGACGCAAAAACGAGGATGCAGTATCGGGACTCGCGGCAGGAGGTTACTGGCCTTACTGTAAATCGCAAAGTTAACGTTCCCGCGAACTATCGTTACACAGTGCGGGCAATGGCGGACAGTCTTTTTAAAACTGGTGATTTTTTCCTAGTCGGTGACAAAATGGACGCAGCGGGGAACATTACTGTTGAGCAGCGTCCTGGGATGCGAAAGCAACTTTTGGGAATGCTTTCATACATCGATCAAGTCGATAGATTCAATAAGGAATTAAATAAAAAAAATGGCTTAGAACCAATCGACACACACGGACGGATAGAGCTTTTTAGATGTTTTTTGTATTTCGACATGTTCTACGCGTTAGATCAGCCGTTAATCATTTGCGAAGGAAAAACTGACAACATTTACCTCAAATCCGCGATGCAAAACTTGGCTGCGCTTTACCCAAGTCCTGTTACGCCAGGACTTCCATCGAAACTACTTCTTCGTTTCTTAAAATATGCTGATCAACGAACTGCCGAAGTCACTCAACTCACAGGTGGAGTGGGCGGCATTTGCAATTTGTTAAAAAATTACCATAAAGATTTGACACTTAGGTTTAAAGCACCAAAACCTAAACACCCAGTTATCGTGCTGATCGACAACGACAGTGGTGCGAGCAGCATATATGAAGCAATTGCAGGAATAACAAAGCAGAAAAAACCTGTAGGAATGGCAGACTTCATTCACGTGATCGGAAACCTTTACGTTGTGCCGACCCCGTTCGGTCCCAAAAAGAGCTACACAGCTATCGAAGATTTTTTTGATGCTCAAACTCTGAAGCAGCAATTGAACGGGAAGACCTTCAATCGTGGAAAGAAAATTGACGAATCGAAACAGTATGGGAAAACAGCCTTTGCGCTCAACGTCGTCGCGAAAAATGCTGACACCATCGATTTCGATGGTTTCAAGCCGATTTTGGATAGAGTGAGTAAAGTGCTGCTTGACTACGCGAAACTGAAAAAACCACCTTAGCTGACGAGTCCCAAGCTAGAGCAAAAACCATGACGAGTTACTGGCTCATGAAGTCTGAACCCAGCGAATGCTCAATTGACGACGCGCTGGCTGCTACAAATGCAACCGTGCCTTGGGTGGGCGTGCGCAACTACCAGGCGCGCAACTTTATGCGTGATGCGATGCGCGTGGGCGATGGTGTGCTTTTTTACCATTCAAGTTGTGCTGAACCTGGCATTGTTGGCATAGCGCGTGTAGCGTCAGCGCCCTACCCTGACCCGACCCAGTTTGAGCCCGACTCGCCGTACTTCGACGCCAAATCAAAGCCAGACGAGCCGCGCTGGCTGCTGGTAGATGTGCAGGTCGTCAAAAAGACCCGCAGCCTCGCGCTGCCCGAGCTGCGGGCCACGCCCGAGCTGGCTGAATTGATCGTGCTGAAAAAGGGCAACCGCTTGTCGATCACGCCGGTTGAGACGCGGCATTGGCGGGCGATTTCCGAGGAGCTCAAGGGTTAAATTTTGCTATGTATTCAGGAGCTACTTGCGCCTGTATTCATTGCGCTAGAGGCCTAAAATGCTTCAAATACGGCTGTTTTTTGCTTCCAGCAGCCTCACCAGCGCCCACAGCACGCGGTTGGCTGGCGTGGCGATTCCCAGCGCTTGCCCGCGCTGCACCACAAAGCCATTGAGGTAGTCAATCTCTGTGGGTTTGCCGCGCGCCAAATCTTGTGCTGTTGAAGAAAATTGTGCAGGCATCGTCAACGCGATTTTTTGAATGGCGGCGTGGATGTCGCCTGGCAATGTCACCCCGTCAGCTTCGGCAACAGCCAGGCATTCGGCCACCACATCGCGCATCACTTCTTGTACCCCAACGCCCACCGAAGTTTTGCCATAAGGCAGCTGCGTGATGGCCGACACGGCGTTGTACGCGCAGTTCAGTATCAGCTTGGCCCACAATGCGCTGCGCACATTGCTTGAGATTTCAGCAGGCACGCCAGCAGCGATCAGCGCTTGCGCAACGCCAAGTCCGGCGGGTGGCGGCTCAATGACCAACTCCCCGCGGCCGTTGTGTTTTACGTGGCCCGGCCCAGCCATTTCAATGGCGACATAAACCACCGCTGCAGACACGGCTTGGCCGGGCAGAACAGCACGCAGCCGCTCTGCGTTGTCTACCCCGTTTTGCAAACACATTACCAGCGCATCGGCCCGCAAGTAAGGCTGCATCAAGCGCCCCGCCGCTTCTGTGTCGCTCGATTTAACGCACAGCAACACGACATCTGCGCCGGCTACCGCACTGACGTCAGTACTGGCGGCCAGCTGAATATGTTCGTCTAAGGTTTGCGTTTGTAGCCGCAGCCCCGCGCTTGCAATGGCGTCTACATGCACGGGCCGCGCAATAAGCGCGACCGGGTGCCCAGCCCGTGCCAGCATTCCGCCGTAGTAGCAGCCCACAGCGCCTGCGCCCATCACCGCAAATTTAAGCGCCTGGCTCATGGGCTGTTCGGGCAAGAACGTGCCAAGTCAATGCCCTTCAAAATTGAGCAGTGTGAACAACTGCAGCCCGGCGGCCCTGAGTTTGGCTGATCCGTGCAGCTCTGGCAAATCAACAATTGCAGCACCTTCCATAACCGTGGCGCCCAGCTTTTCCAGCAGCTTTTTACCTGCCATCATGGTGCCGCCAGTGGCGATCAAATCGTCAATTAACAGCACTTTATCGCCTGGTTTTACAGCGTCGGTGTGCAGCTCTACTGTGGCGCTTCCGTATTCAAGCTCGTAGGTTTCCTGAACAGTTGTGAAGGGGAGTTTTCCTTTTTTTCGAATCGGAACGAACCCCACGTTCAGCTCGTAGGCCACCACTGCGCCCAAAATAAAGCCAC
>JANNCT010000010.1:0-17430 GCA_031386895.1 Polaromonas sp. | reverse complement strand
CGTGGTCCAGCGCACCTGCCAGACGCGCATCATTTCAGACAAGCTGGCGGCTTTTCACTTTTGGGGCTGGCAGGCGGTCATCGTTGCGGCGGCCATCACGCTGCCCATGGGCTTTACGCGGGGCAAAGAGTATGCCGAGCTAGAGTGGCCCATTGCGTTGCTGATTACCGTTGTGTGGGTGGCCTATGCCATCACATTTTTTGGCACCATCGGCATCCGCAAAGTTCGGCATATCTATGTCGCCAACTGGTTTTACGGTGCGTTCATCATTGCGGTGGCCATGCTGCACATCGTCAATGCAGCAGTAGTGCCAGCGGGCTGGATGAAGTCTTATTCCGCCTACGCAGGTGTGCAAGACGCCATGGTGCAGTGGTGGTACGGACATAACGCGGTGGGCTTTTTGCTCACGGCTGGTTTTTTGGGCATCGTTTACTACTTCATTCCCAAGCAAGCTGAGCGTCCTGTGTATTCGTATCGCTTATCCATCGTGCACTTTTGGGCACTGATATTTACCTATATGTGGGCAGGCCCGCACCACTTGCATTACACCGCGCTGCCCGACTGGGCGCAGTCATTGGGTGTGGTGTTCTCGCTTATTTTGCTGGCACCCAGTTGGGGCGGCATGATCAATGGAGTGATGACCTTGTCAGGTGCCTGGCACAAGCTGCGTGACGACCCGATCATCCGTTTCATGATAGTTGCGCTTTCGTTTTACGGTATTGCGACCTTTGAAGGGCCCATGCTGTCGATCAAGACCGTCAACGCACTGTCTCACTACACCGACTGGAACATTGCACACGTTCACGGCGGCACGCTAGGCTGGGTCGGTTTTATCTCAATGGGCGCGCTGTATTACCTTGTGCCCCGCATGTTCGGGCAGACCAAAATGCACAGCGTGCCTGCCATTGAGCTGCACTTCTGGGTGGCCACAGTAGGCATCGTGCTGTATATCGCTGCCATGTGGATTGCTGGCGTCATGCAGGGTTTGATGTGGCGTGCCATCAGCCCCGACGGCTCGCTAACCTACACCTTTGTCGAAAGCGTGAAGGCGACGTATCCGTTTTACGTAGTGCGCTTTCTGGGCGGCATCTTGTATTTGGCAGGCATGCTGGTGATGGCCTGGAACGTGTTCATGACTGCCCGTGCCGGCAAGCCATTTGATGCCTCCATTCCGGCTGACGCACCGGCCACGCTAGCGCACGCATAAGGATCTCGACATGGCATTCACCCACGAAAAAATTGAGACCAGCAACACGCTGATGATTGTGTTGATTCTGATCGTGCTGGCAGTTGGCGGCATGGTGGAAATTGTTCCGCTCTTTTTTCAAAAGTCCACCACCCAGCCGATCAAGGGCATCGTCCCGGACTCGGCCTTGAAAGTAGTGGGCCGCGACATTTACGTACGCGAGGGCTGCTACAACTGCCATTCGCAGATGATTCGGCCACTGGTGGCGGAAACGCTGCGCTACGGCCACTATTCAGTTGCTGGTGAATTTGTGTATGACCACCCATTTCAGTGGGGCAGCAAACGTACTGGGCCCGACCTGCACCGCGTGGGCGGAAAGTACAGCGATGAGTGGCAGCGTCTGCACCTGATTGCGCCGCGCGACCTGGTTCCTGAGTCCATCATGCCTGCTTACCCCTGGCTGGAAAAAGCGCCAGCAGACCACCAGACCATTGCCGCCCACTTGACCGCGCTGCGTAGGGTGGGCGTGCCCTACACCGATGCGCAAATAGCGGCTGCGCCAGCCGAGGTGCAAGGCAAAACAGAGCTGGATGCGCTCGTCGCGTATTTGCAGGGCCTTGGTCTGGCGTTGAAATAACAAGGAGAGATCATGGGCGCCCCAATGGACATCAATATTCTTCGCAGCCTGGTGACTGCAGCTGGCTTTGTACTTTTTATAGGCATTGCAGTATGGGCATATCGACCCGCCCGCAAAGTGGCATTTGACGAAGCTGCCCAGCTGCCATTTCAAGCTGACAAGGAGCCACAGCCATGAGCGATTTCGTCAACGGATTTTGGTCATGGTACGTGGCGGCTATCAGTCTGGTCTCGGTGCTGGCTTGTGGTTTGCTGCTGTATCTGGCTGGCAAAGCTACCGTGGTTTCTCACGACGGCAAAACTGCTGACAACACAACCGGACAAGTGTGGGACGGTAACCTGCGCGAATACAACAATCCCTTGCCACGCTGGTGGTTGTGGCTGTTCATTTTGACGATTGTTTTTTCACTGGCGTATTTGTTGGTGTTTCCAGGCCTGGGCAGCTTTAAAGGGCTAATGAAGTGGTCAACTGAAACTGAACACCAGCAGGACGTCACGCAGCTTCGTGAAAAAGTGGCACCCCTTTACGCCGCGTTTGCAGCGCAACCGGTTGAAGCGTTGTCGAAAGATCCGCGTGCGCTGGCTGTTGGCGAGCGGCTGTTCATGAATAACTGTGCGCAGTGCCATGGCTCTGATGGCGGAGGCAGCAAAGGTTTTCCCAATCTGACCAACACCAACGCTGCGTGGCTGGGTGAGCGTGGTGGGGCGCATATCGTGCAAACTGTCACCAACGGTCGGGTCGGCTTGATGCCGCCAATGGCGGCAGCGGTGGGTGGCGACGCTGAACTCAGCGAAGTTGCCCATTACGTGCTGTCTTTATCGGGCAGCCCACACAACGAGATCAAGGCCTTCAGCGGCAAGGCGAAATTTTCGGCCTGCGCAGCTTGTCATGGTCTGGACGGCAAGGGAAACAAGGCACTGGGCGCGCCCAATTTAACGGACGCCTACTGGCTGCACGGCTGGGGCGAAGCGGCCATCGTCAGCGCCATTAAAAACGGAAAAAATAACGTGATGCCCGCGCAGTCGCCAAAGCTGTCGACCCAGCAGATTCACGTGGTTGCTGCCTATGTGCTGAGTTTGTCGCAGGCCCAGGCCGCAACGGCTGCACTTAAAACACCCTAAAAAGTCACGCAAAGCCCTACTGTGTCCAACAGCGCCGAGAACACAGCCAGCCCAAGAAGAGTCATACCCATAGCGGTGGACGACTCTGCGAGCGTTGTTTCGTTGTACCTGTCTGATCCGAAAATCTACGCGCGCAGCGTGTCGGGATGGTTTAACAAGTGGCGCTGGGGCATGGTGTTTGCAACGCAGCTGGTCTTTTACGGCCTGCCGTGGCTTTCTATCAATGATCGACAGGCCGTGTTGTTCGAGCTGGCTTCGCGGCGGTTTTACATTTTCAATCTGGTGCTGTACCCCCAGGACCTGATTTACCTGACCGGTCTTTTGGTTCTCAGTGCTTTGTCACTATTTTTGTTTACTGCTGTGGCTGGACGGCTGTGGTGCGGGTACACCTGCCCGCAAACGGTCTACACCGAAATTTTCATGTGGGTGGAACGCAAAATTGAAGGCGACCGCATTGCCCGCATGCGCCTCGACAAATCGCCTTGGGGCTTGAACAAGGTGGCGCGTAAAAGTGCCAAGCAGTTTGTGTGGATTGCGATTGGTTTATGGACCGGTTTTACCTTTGTTGGCTACTTCACGCCCATCCGGGTACTTTCTGTCGAAGTTGTCAGCTTTTCCATGGGGCCGTGGGAGCTGTTCTGGGTGCTTTTTTATGGTTTTGCCACCTACGGCAACGCCGGCTGGATGCGCGAGCAGGTGTGCAAATACATGTGCCCGTACGCACGCTTTCAAAGCGCCATGTTTGACCGCGACACCTTGATGGTGACCTACGACCTGCAGCGCGGTGAGGGAAGGGGGTCCCGACCACGCAGCGATACACCCGAGCAGTATCACGCCAAAGGGCTGGGCGACTGCATTGATTGCAGCCTGTGCGTGCAGGTGTGCCCGACCGGCATCGACATTCGCAACGGCCTGCAATATGAGTGCATCAGCTGCTCTGCCTGTATTGATGTGTGCAACAGCGTGATGGACAAAATGCACTACCCACGCGGGTTGATACGAAACAGTACCGAAAACGGTTTGGCGCAAAATTTAACGCAGCCGCAAATGTTCAAGCGCGTGCTGCGGCCTCGTGTTCTGGTGTACTCAGCGGTGCTCGGTCTGGTGGCGATTGGTATGGCGTGGAGCCTGCTGGTTCGCGACAGCTTCAAGGTGGATGTGCTGCGAGACCGCGGCTCAATGGCGCGAACAGTGGGGCAGGGGCAAGTCGAAAATGTATACCGCTTGCAAATCATGAACGCGACAGAGCAAAGTCAACGCTATTCAATTCGTACAGCTGGTTTGGACGGGGCAGCTGTCAATCCTGCTGTCGATGTTTTGGTTGAAGCTGCTGCTTCACGTTCGGTGCCAGTGCGGGTACAGGCCTCGCCCGGCATGTCAGCAGGATCTCATCCGATAGCCATCGTAGTTTCAACACTGAACACGCCGAATGAAGAGGTTGTGGAAAAAGCTGTATTTTTCGTTCCACGGTAACAATTATTTTGAAAGAATCAGATGACCTTTCCAACCAACGCACGGGCGGCCAACCCATCCATTGAGCGGCCGTGGTTCAAAGAGTTTTATGTCTGGATGGTGATATCGGGGCCAGTATCAGTGGTGCTGGCCTGCGCCGTGACGGCGGTATTCATCTTTCAGGGACCGGACGCAGTGGTGTCTGAAGATTACTACAAGGAAGGCCTTGCACTGGCCAAGGAAGTCGGGGCAGCAAAGCCCGCTATGCAACCCGCGAATACAGGGCGCAACCACAGCGCCACAGGAGGGCAGAGTCGTGCCAACCCTTGACCTGGAAAAGTCGCGTTCGGTGAAGGCATGGGTGCTGGTGACATGGCCAGCATTTTTGGCAGCTTGCCTGCTGGAGGCTCTGGTCTTTGCAGCAATTGACCCCGCCGAAGTGCACTGGCCCGGTCAAACGGTGCAGCCGTCGCGCCAGGCGGTTTACACGGCGGCTTTCTTTGGTTTTTGGTTGATTGCTATTGGCTGCAGCAGTATGGTTTTGTGGCTCAGTAAACCGCCGCGCGATGTCAATGACACGGCTCGTGGTTGACGAGGAGTTTCAACGCGGCAGGGTTTTGAATATGCACTTGCCGCTGGTTGACCGTGATGATGCCGTCTTCGGCCAATTTTGAGAAAGTGCGGCTCACTGTTTCCAGCGTCAACCCGAGGTAGCTGCCGATTTCTTCGCGGGTCATACGCAGCACCAGGTCACAGCTTGAAAACCCGCGAGCGTGCAGACGCTGCACCAAGTTCAGCAAAAACGCCGCCAGCCGCTCTTCCGCCCGCATGTTTCCCAGCAGCAGCATGACACCGTGTTCGCGAATAATTTCTCGGCTCATGATTTTGTGAACGTGGTGTTGTAGCGCCTTTACTTCGCGCGAAATTTCTTCAATCCGCTCAAAAGGCAGGGCGCAGACCTCGGTGTCTTCAAGAGCGATTGCGTCGCAGGTATAAAAATCGGTGGCGATGCCGTCAAGCCCAAGGATTTCGCCCGCCATTTGAAAGCCAGTAACCTGGCCCCGACCGTCTTCTGTGCCTACGCAGGTCTTGATGAAACCGCTGCGAATGGCAAACAGCGACGTGAAAGCGTCACCCGCGCGGAAAAGTGCTGTGCCGCGCTTGACAAAAGGCCGCTTTGTGACCAGCTGGTCAACGCGTTCGAGCTCGTGCGCGTCCAGGCCGATGGGCATGCAAAGCTCTCGCATATTGCAGTTGGAGCAGGCGATTTTGATGAAGTGTTTGTCCACGTTTGATCTGGAAGGCAGAGGAGTTAATCTTGCTACGAGGGGTATGCGCGGCGGAACAAAAAATGTGTTGCTGGTCGACATGGTGCGTTCCTGTTCTGAATTCGATTTTTCTGTGAGAACTGGACAAAGCTTGCGCTGCATCAATGCCTTTTTAGGATGTTTCGCGCATGATGCAGATTAGTCGGGTACATCCTTTTGATGCGACCTTATCAAGCTGTCAAGTGTGGAGCGGTGCAGGGCTGGCGCGTGCAGGACAAAGCGCCGTGCCTGCCTTTTTGTGCGCTAAATTTGGGAGATCGCTGGAATGCAGACCACTTTGGCCGCCACCGCCTTGTTGATGGGGCTTGCAGGCGGACCGCACTGCGTGGCCATGTGCGGCGCGGCCTGTGCAGGCATTGGCCGAACCCAGGCTGGTAAAAGTAACCGTTCATTGTGGGTGTTTCAGATCGGCAGGCTGGCAGGGTATTCGGCCATGGGCGCCGTGGCGGCTTTGTCGATTCAAGGTTTGGGCTGGCTGTCAGTGCATGCCGCAGCGCTGCGCCCGGTATGGTCACTGTTTCATGTGGCAGCGGCGTTGCTTGGCCTGATGTTGCTCTACCAAGCCCGACAGCCGGTGTGGCTTGAGGATTCAGCCAGAAAAGTGTGGGGTAGCGTTCGCAAGCTGACAGGAGGCGCCAACGCCCAATCAGGCGGCGGCGCAGCAATGGCGTCAACCGGGCTGCTGGGTGTGCTGTGGGCATTGCTGCCGTGCGGTCTGCTTTATTCGGCACTGTTGGTGGCCGCTTTGAGTGGCAGCGCTGCCGACGGCGCGGGGGTTATGGCTCTTTTTGCATTGGGCAGCGGAGTATCTTTGATGGCTGGGCCTTGGCTCTGGCTGCGCGTGCGGGGGCCAAGCTCTGGGCAATGGGCCATACGTATCGCAGGTTTGGCGCTTTTCGCCAGCTCCGCCTGGGCGCTTTGGATGAGCTTGGTACACAACACCGCACCCTGGTGTTTGACTCCGTAGGCTTAGTGAGAGCCAATATAAAACGCAAGGCAGTCTCCCAGCGAAAAAAGCACCTTTTCTCTTAACGGCGCTTTTTATGACGGGGCTGCCTTTGCTGTCTTGCGTCCCCCTTTGAAGTGCGTTGGAGCGGTCTGAGCTCGCGCTTGGTGGTCGTGATTCAATTTGGCTCTTTTCATCTCAAGAGAGCTTCGCCACCGCCAAGTGGATTTTTGATTTTGCCTTCAATTGGCTCCATGTAGTTCCCCTGCTTAATGTATCTTCAGGAAACTACAAACTGAAGGGGTTTTTATGGGCATGGGCCAGTTTGCATATGCAAATAATTCGGTGCGATTTCTTGCTGCACCAAGTCTTCAAGCGCAGCCATTTGCGGTTTCTGGTGTTCCCTACGATGGAGCGGTCACCAATCGGCCTGGCGCGTGCTTTGGCCCTCAAGAGATACGGCGCGCCAGCCTGATGTTGTGCGACGGAATCCATCCGTTTTTCAATGTGTCGCCTCTTGGCTATTTGGGCGATGCTGGCGATATGCGTTTGCCGAATGCATCAGCGCTCGCGCTCGTTCGAGAGCATATTGAAAGTCAAGCGGCGGCCTTGATGTCTAACCATCACTGCGTTTTTTTGGGCGGTGATCATTTAGTAACGCTACCGCTGTTGCGTGCGGCGCGCAAGCGCCACGGCCAGCTGGCGCTGATTCATTTTGATGCGCACTGCGACACCTGGACTGATCACTTTGGCGAGCCCAGCGGGCATGGCACGTGGACTTATGAGGCAATACAAGAAGGGCTTGTTGATCCGAGAAGAACCGTGCAGATTGGATTGCGATCCAGCGGTGAGCGTGCGTCAAGAGATTTCGTCCGTACGCACGGTGGAGAAATCTACTCCGCACGCAGCTTGCGCGGTAAAGATGGCGACGCATTGGCCGGTGCAATTGCCGATATTCGCAGCCGCATCGGCGAGACGCCTTGTTATTTGAGCCTGGATATTGACTGCCTGGATCCAGCGTTCGCGCCCGGCACAGGTACCCCTGAAGTCGGCGGCATGACGAGTGCACAAGCATTAACCTTCTTGGAGGAACTGGCACCCTTGAACTTTATTGGTATGGATTGCATGGAAGTTGCGCCTGCCTACGACCATGCAGAGTTGACGACCAACGCTGCCGCTAGCCTTGTTTGGACCTATCTGTCTGGTCAATCGGCGAAACACGCGAAGCGACCGGCCAAACCAATCGCTTGACTCTGCTTTACAACTTTGGACCTGGCTCATGCTATTGACCTCTGATACGCAACTCAACCGCAGCAGCTATTACGAACATAGCACGCAGCGCGCGCAAGTTCTTGCGCCGCTGCTGGGGCAAATCGACACCGACGTTGTGGTGGTGGGCGCTGGTTTTGCCGGGTTGTCGGCAGCGCTAGAGTTGGCCGACAAGGGGTATCGGGTGGTAGTGCTTGAGGCGGACCGGATTTGTAGTGGTGCATCCGGGCGCAACGGCGGCCAGGCTATTGTCGGTTTCGCTAGTGGACAGGCGCCGTTCGAAAGCCAGTTAGGCACGCAAGCCGCGAAGCAAGCTTGGGCTATGTCTATTGAAGCGATTGACCTGCTGGATCAACGCATTGCGGCACACGGGATTGATTGTGACCGGGTCAGAGCTTACTTGACAGTCGCAGATTCGAAGCGCAAAGCAATCGCACTGGCTCGCGAAGCAGAGGATTTGCATCAATGCTACGGCTTTCAGAGCGAATTGGCTTTCGGCGCGGACGTAGCGCGATTTATCGACAGCGACAGGTATTGTGCTGCGGCGTTTGAGACCACATCAGGCCATTTGCATCCGCTTAAATATGGCCTCGGGTTGGCTGCAGCTGCACGTGCAAAAGGGGTTCAAATATTTGAACAATCTGCTGTAACTGGATTGAAGAGAGGTGCGGTTGTTCAGGTTTCCACAGCCAGCGGAGCAGTGCGGGCCCGTTTCGCGGTATTGGCAGGCAACTATTCTCTTCAGGAGTACGCACCGGCGGTGGCACCAGAACTGAATCCGCGAATCATGCCAGTGGGGACTTATATGGTGGCAACCGCGCCTATTGATCCAGCCTTGCAAGCCAAACTAATACCCAGTAACGCGGCGGTGTGTGACAACAATTTTGTTCTTGACTACTTCCGTTTTAGCGCAGATAACCGGCTGCTATTTGGTGGCCGCGTCAGTTACACAACTATGACGCCGCGTAACTTGAAGGAGGTTATGCAAAAACGCTTGGTTGCTGTGTTCGGATCCCTGAAAGATGTCCCAATCGAATTCGTATGGGGCGGCTTTGTTGATATCAGCATGAACCGTGCTCCAGATTTCGGCCGACTCCAGGGGGACGGCAACAACGTCTACTATTTGCAAGGATGCAGTGGACACGGAGTTGCTGCTACCGGGCTGGGCGGCCTGCTGGTAGCTGAAGCTATTGCAGGGCAAGCCGAGCGATTTGATGTCTTTGCCAAGCTAAAGCACCTGCCTTTTCCTGGAGGGCGCTGGCTCCGCACGCCTAGCTTGCTTTTAGGAACTGCTTACCACCGGTTGCGTGATCTCATTTGAAGCGGCGCCAACAGCGCCAAAGTAACTTAGGATCTGGTCGACAAACTATGCTTCCAGCGGTATATGGCGTCCAACACAATCCGCCCTAAAAGGGGAGCGCCTTGCGCAATATCAGCAAGTCGGGCGTACCCGTAGCCAATAATCAACCCGCGGGCATCGCGCCTCTTCAAACAGTAAGCTGACAAAGGCCTCACAGTCAAGCCGTTGTCAGCAATTCTTCGGGCAAGCGCCTGGTCATCCAAGGTGTCGGGCAAGTGCAGGCAAAGATGCAGTCCCTGCTCAGCACCTGAAATAAAGGCCTGCTCGCCTAGGCAAATTTGCAGCCCGTCCAGCAGGCACTGCCGGCGTTTAGCGTAGGTAACTCGAGATTTACGCAACGCAGCAGCAAAATGTCCCATTTCAATGAACTCTGCAAGAGCAGCTTGTACAGGCGTCTGACCAGGTCGGTTCAGGTCATAGTGGGCCCGACGAAATTTTCCAACCAGGCTCTGTGGCACAACGAGGTAGCCCAATTTCAAGCCGGGGTAAAGCACCTTTGAAAACGTGCCCATGTAGAGTACCCGGTCGTCCGAATCCAGCCCTTCCAGTGAAGACATAGGCGCGCCACTGAAACGAAATTCACTGTCGTAATCATCTTCCAGGATCCACGAGTTGTGGCGCCTGGCAGTAGACAGCAGTTGCTGTCGTCTGGCCAGCGACATCACCGCGCCAGTCGGATATTGATGTGATGGTGTGACGTAAATCAGGCGCGGTGGCGTTGTTTCATCTTCCAGGCTGGGCGCCACACCTTCTGCGTCAACTGGTACTGGGTGCAGCTTTAAACCGCTCGCGCTTAACGCCTTGATGGCGCCCCAATAGGCTGGATCTTCTATCCAGGCTGTGTCGCCGTGATCGGCCAGCAAATGGGCACACAAACTAATAGACTGCTGCGTGCCCGCCGTAATGATGACTTGGTCACTCTCAAGGCGAACGCTGCGAAATATCCGTAAATAACTTGCGACAGCGCGGCGAAGCGGAGCATGTCCGCCGCTATAGCTGTAGTCCAGCATGTCGGGGTAGCTCATTCGCCAATGTTTATTTTGCAGCCGCTGCCACAGTGCGACTGGAAAGGCACTGAAATCTGTCACTCCGCCAGTAAAGGGCTGAACTTCTAGCTGATCGGCTGTATGCGTGCTGGTCAAAGCGACGCCGCGAGAAGACAAACTGGGCGCCTGCTTTTCTTCGCTAAAGCGATGTTTGGCGATGGCTTTAGGAAGACTGCTGCTCGCATATGTGCCGCTACCGGTACGACAAATTAGGTATCCCTCTACGGCCAATTGATTGAGTGCTGTGATCACGGTATTGCGCGACAGGTCCAGGTCTTTCGCTAAGTCTCGACTTGACGCTAAACGCTCATCGGCCTGCAAGTGTCCATCGAGCAGGGCTCGCCTAAGCGCTTCGTACAACTGCCGGTGCAATGGCAACTCATGGCTAGCCCGCAGGGTTGCCATTTCAGACAATAAAAATTCGGACAACATGGGCAAGTTTTTAGATCGGGTTAATTACCCGAAGACGATGGTGTGATTTTTGCTGACAAAAAGTGGTCTGCTTGAAAAGCACAAAGTGGCTCTAATTATGAACCAATTGGGGTGCAAGATCGGCTTGTTACAAGTGCAAATACCGCGAAAACCTCCACCCACAAAACGCATCCATGACCAGCATCAAAAACACTGCTACGCAACCTCTGGTGTGGTTGCCTGTGGACCGGCGCCTATTGGGCGAGGACGGATCCGGTATGCACTACGCAGTGGTAGCAGACAAATACCTGCGGGCGGTGAAAGTCGGCGCCGCGGCTCAACCGGTGCTGTTTCCGCTGGCTGAAGAGTCCCAAATTAGTGCCCTGCTGAGTTTGGTCGACGGTGTGATGCTGACGGGGTCACCGTCTAACGTACATCCAAGTCACTTCAACCAGCCCGTTGAAGACCCAACCTTGCCGCTGGACCCGGAGCGCGACGCTTTAACTTTGGCTTTGGTAAAAGCGTGCGTATCAGAGGACATACCGATTTTGGGAATCTGCAGAGGGTTTCAAGAAATCAACGTGGCGCTTGGCGGGTCGCTTTTGCAAACGGTGCATGCTCAACCCGGAAAGTTTGATCACCGAGGCCCTGAACAAACATCTGTTGATGATGCCTATCGCCCCACCCACGAAATTGAATTTGAGCCCGACAGCCAATTGGCAAAGTGGGCGCGCGGCACCAAGCAACAAGTTAATTCACTGCATGGTCAAGGCATTGACCGACTGGCAAAGGGTTTGCGAGCGGTAGGACACGCGAGCGACGGGCTCGTGGAAGCCGTAGAGATCGAGGGCGCGCAAAACTTTGCCGTTGCTGTTCAATTCCACCCCGAGTGGAGGGTTTCTGAGAATTATTTTTACAGCGCGATTTTTGAAGCTTTCGGAAACGCGTGCCGACAGCGTCATGCATTTCGACAGATGCTCGGTAAAACGAAATCCCCAGTTGAACCTGGTCAACTAAAAATCTCAACACCGCATTGATTTATAAAAACCGACAGTATGTCGATAACCGGAAGCAGCCATGTCTACCCCTAAAACTGTCAATACGTTCACCGACCTTGAGAACTGGTTAAACCAGCATCGCGTGACGGAAATTGAGTGTCTCGTACCCGACCTTACCGGGGTCGCAAGAGGCAAAATTTTGCCGCGCGCAAAGTTCACCGAGGACAGGGGCATGCGATTGCCTGAGGCAGTGGTGGCTATGGGCGTAACAGGCGAGTTCCCCACTGAGGGTCCTTATTACGACGTGATCAGCCCCAACGACCGCGATATGCACCTGCAGCCGGACCCCTCTACTGTTCGCATTGTTCCGTGGGCAACAGACCCTACTGCGCAGGTCATTCATGATTGTTTTGACCCGCGAGGCAAGCTGATTCCGTTTGCGCCGCGCAGTGTGTTGCGCCGCGTTTGTGATTTGTATGCCGCTGAAGGCCTGTCTCCCATCGTCGCGCCAGAACTGGAGTTTTATCTGGTCGCTAGAAACACCGACCCCAACACCCCGCTGCGCCCACCAATCGGACGCAGCGGCCGCGCGGAAACGTCTCGTCAGGCTTACAGCATCGATGCCGTCAACGAATTTGATCCCCTGTTCGAAGAGATTTACGACTACTGCGAAAAAATGGAGCTCAACGTAGACACCTTGATCCACGAAGTAGGTGCAGGGCAAATGGAAATCAATTTTTTCCACGCACACCCTTTAGGTCTGGCAGATGAGGTTTTCTTTTTTAAACGCACCGTGCGCGAGGCAGCATTGCGTCACAACATGTACGCCACTTTTATGGCCAAGCCGATTGCTGGCGAGCCTGGCAGTGCCATGCACGTGCACCAAAGCATCGTCAATACTGCGACTGGAAAAAACATTTTCAGCAAAGAAGACGGGACACCGTCGGACGATTTCTACCATTACATCGGTGGTCTCCAGCGCTACATTCCGGCGGCTATGGCCCTGGTTGCTCCGTATGTGAACAGCTACCGCCGACTGTCGCGTGACACTGCTGCTCCGATCAACATCGAATGGGGCACCGACAACCGCACCGTCGGCATTCGCGCACCAATTGCATCGGCCGAAGCCAGGCGCATAGAAAATCGGGTAATCGGTGCCGACGCGAACCCCTACGTTGCGCTGGCCATGACGCTTGCTTGCGGCTATTTGGGAATTAAAAACAAAATCAAGCCCAAGCCCGAAATGCTTGACGATGCCTACAAGTCACCCTACTCATTGCCTCGCAGTCTGGGCGAGGCACTCGATTGGCTCCGCCGTGAGTCAGATTTGCATGAGGTGCTGGGTCACGAGTTTGTCACGGTGTACTCGGAAATTAAAGATTTGGAGTTTGCCGAATTCATGAAAGTCATTTCGCCATGGGAGCGCGAGCATCTTTTGCTGCATGTATAGACAGCCTGCTGCCTTCTTTTTTTTTGCCATTGACCTTACTTACACAGAGCAAAATCATGCCAAACGTCATAGACACTGAAAGAATCCGGGCGCTCGACAGCGCCCACTACCTTCACCCGTTCACTGACTTTAAAGAGCTGTCAAACAAAGGCGCAAGGGTCATGACCCGGGGTGAGGGAATTTATGTCTGGGATTCAGAAGGAAATCGGATCCTTGACGGAATGAGCGGCTTATGGTGTGTCAACGTCGGTTATGGCCGCAAAGAACTGGCTGACGCCGCTCGCCAGCAGATGATGACCCTGCCTTACTACAACAGTTTTTTTCAAACTACCAATGTGCCTGCTGTAGAGCTCGCTGCCACCCTGGCGAGATTAGCCCCTGACACCGGTGGCCGCACCTTTAATCATGTTTTTTATTCGTCGAGCGGCAGCGAGAGCAATGATTCCAATGTGCGTATGGTGCGCCGCTATTGGGACTTGCTGGGCCAGCCACAGCGCAAAACAATCATTGGTCGAATTAATGGCTATCACGGCAGCACCATGGCCGCGGCTTCCCTCGGCGGGATGAGCGGTATGCATGCGCAAGGCGATTTACCTTTGCCAAACATGACGCACATCGAGCAGCCGTACTTTTTTGAGAACGGACTGCCTGGGGAATCCGAGGCTGAATTTGGCATTCGGGCTGCTGGTTGGCTAGAAGAAAGAATTCTTCAACTCGGTGCGGACAAAGTGGCCGCATTTATCGCAGAGCCGCTTCAAGGTGCTGGCGGCGTGATTATTCCGCCCACTACGTATTGGGGCGAAATTCAGCGCATTGTTGACAAGTACGGGGTGTTGCTGATCAGCGACGAGGTTATTTGTGCTTTTGGGCGATTGGGTCATTGGTTTGCTTACGAGAAGTTTGGTTACCGACCCGATCTGGTTACTTTTGCAAAAGCAGTCACCAGCGGCTACATACCTTTAGGTGGTGTGATGGTGGGCAATAGAGTTGCAGAAGTGTTGATTGAACAAGGTGGAGAGTTCAATCATGGATACACCTACAGCGGGCACCCGGTTGCCTGCGCTGTAGGTTTAGCGAATATTGCAGTTATGGAGAAAGAACAACTACCTCAACGTGTGAAAAACGATATTGGCCCTTACTTGGCCAAACGTTATGCCGAACTCAACGACCACCCGCTGGTTGGTGTGGCTGAAACATGTGGCTTTACCGCTGGGCTGGTATTGGTAAAAAACAAAAAAACCAAGGAACGGTTCGCCGAATCATTGTCGGTGGGCATGGTTTGCAGGGGGCATTGCTTCAGGACCGGATTAATCATGCGCGCTGTAGGCGACCGGATGATCATCGCACCGCCGCTGATCATGACGCATGCGCAAATTGATGAAATGATGGATCTGATTGTCAAATGTTTGGACTTAACCCTCGCTGATGCCAAAACTCACGGCTGGTTGGCATAAGGGTTGCTTCTAGCCCCGTGTTGAGCTGTTCAAGATTAATATCTAGCCGCCGCGCTAGGGTGAGATAGGGCTCAGGCTCTGGTTTCAGCACAGTTTTACTTCAGGTACACGGTAAATTTTTAAATTTTTGGAGGATTTCATGCAGAACTTTTTTGAAAACTGGGGTGGCGTAAAGTTGGCGTCTCGCTTGATCGCGGCAGTGGCGTTTGCAGCCAGCCTGACCGCTGCGCAAGCTCAGGAGTCCAAAGTCCTGAATATCTACAACTGGTCCGACTATATTTCGCCAGACTTGATCAGCAATTTTGAAAAAGAAACCGGTATCAAAGTTCGCTACGACAACTTTGACAACAATGAAATTTTGCATGCCAAACTGGTTGCTGGCAAAACCGGCTACGACATCGTTGTACCGTCCAGCAACTGGGCTAGTTTGCAACTTCGCGGCGGCATTTTTCAAAAGCTGGACAAATCCAAGCTCCCCAACTTAAAAAACCTTGACCCCGCCATTCAGGCGCAAATGGCAACGGTAGACCCCGGAAATGCGCATTTGGTCAACTGGTTGTGGGGCTACACCACCATTGGCATCAACGTTGACAAAGTCAAGGCTTTGCTTGGTGCTGAGCCTATCCCAGACAACGTTTGGGAATTGGCGTTTAACCCAAAATACGCAGCCAAACTCAAGTCTTGCGGCATCAGCATGCTCGACAGTGGCAATGAAATTGTGCCGGCAGTGCTTCATTACCTGGGCAAGGACCCGTACAGCGGCAGCCAGGCTGACTACGACGCCGCCCGTGCAACGCTAAAAAGCGTCCGACCTTTCGTTACGCTTTTCAGCTCTTCAGGCTATATCAACAATATGGCCAGCGGCTCCATCTGCCTGACCGTCGGATGGTCTGGTGACATCAACATTGCCCGCCAACGCGCCATTGATGGCAAGACAGGCCAAAACATTCAGGCCCTGTTGCCTAAAAACGGCGGACTGCTGTTTTTTGACACCATGGCGATTCCCGCAGACGCTGCTAACCCCGGAAACGCCCACACGTTTATCAATTACGTCATGCGCCCCGAGGTTCAAGCGTCTTTAACCAACACTGTTTTTTATGCCAACCCAAACAAAGAAGGCATGAAGTTTGTCAAGCCAGAGCTCGCCACCAACAGTTCCATTTTTCCTAACGCAGCCGAGCTGCAAAAGATGGTGCCGCCGAAATCTCTGAGTTCTGCCACACGCCGATTGCAGACGGACGTGTTCAGAAGCTTTAAGACAGGGATTTGAGCGATGGTCGCAAGTGGAGTCTCTGCTGATGGGGGGAGGCTTCCCTTTTTGCGAATCCAGTCTCTGGTAAAGCGATACGGGGACGCAACGGTAGTTGACAGTGTTTCGCTGGATATTCAGCAGGGCGAAATTTTTGCGCTGCTGGGTTCATCTGGTTGCGGCAAGTCAACCTTGCTGAGAATGTTGGCGGGATTTGAAAAGCCAAGCTCAGGGCAAATCGTTTTAGAAGGAGACGATTTGACTCGCTTCGCGCCTAATGAGCGCCCGGTCAACATGATGTTCCAGAGTTATGCGCTTTTCCCACACCTGAGTGTGTGGGACAACGTAGCATTTGGCTTGCGCCGTGAAGGAATAGCCAAGGCCCAAGTAAGCGAAAAAGTTGAGCAAATGCTCAAACTGGTGCAGCTTGAGACTTACGCCAAGCGAAAGCCCCATCAGCTGTCAGGCGGCCAACAACAGCGAGTCGCATTAGCTCGCAGTCTTGCTAAAAAACCAAAGCAGCTCCTGCTCGACGAACCTTTGGGCGCGTTAGACAAGAAGCTGCGCGAACGCACCCAGCTTGAATTGGTTGAGATCATTCATTCTGTCGGCGTAACCTGCGTCATGGTTACGCACGACCAAGAAGAGGCCATGACCATGGCCAGCCGCATTGGGGTAATGAGTCAGGGTCAGATCGTTCAGGTAGGCAAGCCGGGCGATATTTATGAAACCCCGAGCTGCAAGTTTGTTGCTGACTTCATTGGCAGCGTTAATTTGTTCCCCGGCAAGGTGTTGGTGGACGAGCCAGACCACGTGGTCATTGAAAGTGCCGAATGCCGCCACTACGTCAGCCACGGAATTACGGGCACGCAAGACATGGCGGTCAACGTGGCGGTTCGGCCAGAAAAAATCGGAATTAAAAAGTCAGTGCCTGTGGCCGAAGACTTTGGCAGCCCAGCTGAATTTGGTTTTAATACCGCTCAGGGTGTGATTCGCGGTTTGTCTTATTTGGGCAGCCAAACCATTTTTCATGTCACTTTGCCATCAGGCCTTCAAGTCAAAGTTACTCAGGCGAACAGCGGCCGATTCGTCGAAGAAAAGTTGAGCGTTGGCGACAGCGTTCACTTGTGGTGGTGGGGCGAAGACCTGGTGGTACTCACCCGATGACTTCGCATACCGCTTCTTCGAGCGCGGCTACCTGTCCCAGCAAGCTGGTTGCGGGAGCTAACTCGAGGTGGCTTGATAGTTTAATCAGCCGTTTTGGTAAGACTCTAGTCATTGCCGTGCCGATGGCGTTTTTGCTGGTGTTTTTTGCTTTGCCATTTTTAGTGGTTTTAAAAATCAGCTTGTCCGAAAGCGACGGTATAGCCTTCAAAAGTATTTCTACGTTTGTAGACGGTGTTTGGACGCTGCAGCTGAAGCTGGCAAACTTCTGGATCGTTTTGCAAGAAGATTTGTATCTGCGTGCCTACTTGTCATCTGTCAAGTACGCGGCGGTTACCACGGCGTTTTGCCTGGCAATC
>JANNCT010000026.1:0-5554 GCA_031386895.1 Polaromonas sp. | reverse complement strand
GCGATCAGTGCCTGCACGACGGCATAAGCACCATCCTGCCTCGTCAAGCAAACCTGCGAGCCGCGCTGGGCATGTTCGCGCGGTGTGGCCAAGCCCAAGCCATGACCAGCGCAGCGCTCTTCAACCAGTGTGATGAACAGGTCAGTTAAGGCTAGTGACTTTTTGCGTAATGCATTCATGCCGCCCAATGGTTCGGCTGCAAGAACCGTGTCCAGCCCGCAGTCGAGCGCGGTCATGTTCAGCACCGGTTGCGTGCCGCACAAATAGCGGTTGATGCCTGCCGCCGGCCGGTAATCAGGTGTGAAGGCGAATGGCGCGGCGTGGCCCCACCAGCCTGCCAGTGGTTGCCATACGTCCCGCGCGGCATGCTTGGGGTTGACCCATACAAACGCTGGCGCGCCGGGGCCGCCGTTCAGGTATTTGTATCCACAACCCACTGCAAAGTCTGCCTGCGCTGCGGTCAGGTCAACCGGCACTGCGCCTGCGCTGTGAGCCAGGTCCCACACGCACAGCACGCCCGCAGCATGTGCTTTGGCAGTTACGGCCTGCATGTCGAACATGGCACCTGTGCGGTAGTTGACGTGGGTGAGCATCAGCACGGCGACGTCAGGCGTCAATGCTGCGGGAAGGTCGTCAGCATCAACTAATAGCAGCGTGAGGCCGCGCTCTTTGCACAGTGCCTCGGCAATGTACAAGTCGGTGGGGAAGTTGCTGCGCTCGCTGACCAACACTTTGCGCTCAGGTGCGTCGACAGATGCGATGCCCAGCGCCGTGCTCAGCACTTTGAATAAATTGATCGAGGTGGTGTCGGTGGCCACCACCTCGCCCGGCCCAGCGCCAATCAGCTGCGCGATTTTGTCGCCCAAACGCTGCGGCATGTCGAACCAGCCAGCGGTGTTCCAGGAGCGAATCAGGCCCTGGCCCCACTCCTCAGTCACAGATTTGGCAACTCGGGCGGCGGCGGTGTTGGGCAGCACGCCAAGTGAGTTGCCGTCGAGGTAGATCACGCCTTCAGGCAGGGTGAACTGGTGGCGCAGTTCGCGCAAAGGGTCTTGCGCATCGAGCGCGCAGCAGTCTTGTTGGGTGGTCATGGTCATAGGGTTAAGGTTCTCGCAATTCACGAAGGATGGCGCGCACAGGCGACGCATCAGCCCGCATCAGTTTGAGCGGCAGCGCAATCAACTCATAGTCACCCTCGGGCACATCGTCCAGCACCAGGCATTCAAGCACCCGCATATTGTTTGCCAATAGTTGGTGGTGGCTGGGCAAGGCCTGGCTGTCGGACGGGTCAATGCTGGGTGTGTCGATGCCTACCAACGCTACAGTTTTAGTAGCTAGTAGCGCAAGTGTTTCTGGCGCTATGGCCGTAAATGATGCCCACTCCTGGCTGGCAGAACGCGCAGTGCGCAGCAGCACGCGCTGTGGCAAATCAGCCATCGCGTGCGATATGTGTTCTGGCAACACCAACGGGCCGCAATCCATGCAGTAAATCACGCGGCACGGGCCGAGGTAAGGTGCCAGGTCAAGTTCGCCCGGCGTTGCGCCGCCGTTGGCGTAGTGCATGGGCGCGTCGGCATGCGCGCCAGTGTGGGGCGACAGCGTGATGCTGTTGACGTTGACCGGGCAATTGGGCGTGAGAGAAAAGTGCAGGCGCTGCGAGTAAGCCGTGTCTCCGGGGAACACGGCTGCTCGCTCATCAACAGGCGGCGAGATGTCCCAGATTTTGCGTTGCGACTTCACGGGTGAAAAGGTCATGCCTTGAAGGTAGCACCGCTGAAAAAGTCACGGTGTCGGTTATTTCCAACAGCGTTTGAAAATATGCGTGCGTTCAGTTTTCCAGACGCCCTAGCAGCAGGTATTCCATCAGTGCCTTCTGTACATGCATCCGGTTCTCGGCCTCGTCCCACACCACAGACTGCGGGCCGTCAATGACTTCGGCCTCTACTTCTTCACCGCGATGCGCAGGCAGGCAGTGCATAAAGAGCGCATCGGGTTTGGCGGCGCGCATCATGTCCGCATCGACGCACCATAGCGCAAAAGCTTTTTTACGCGCTTCGTTTTCAGCTTCAAAACCCATGCTGGTCCATACGTCGGTGGTGACCAGGTCGGCGCCTGCACAGGCCTCATGCGGGTCTTCGAATACCTTGTAACTTTCAGCTGAGCGGATGCCTGCAATCGACTGGTCTACCTCGTAGCCGCCAGGCGTACTCAGATTGACTTTGAACCCTAGAATTTCACTGGCCTGCAGCCACGTGTTGGCCATGTTGTTGCCGTCGCCCACCCAGGCCACTGTTTTGCCTGTGATGCTGCCGCGGTGCTCGATATAAGTGAAGATATCGGCCAAAATTTGGCACGGGTGAAACTCATTGGTCAAGCCGTTGATAACCGGCACGCGTGAATGCTCGGCAAAGCGGTCAATTTTGGTTTGCTCGAACGTGCGAATCATCACCAGGTCCACCATGCGGCTGATGACCTTGGCGCTGTCTTCAATCGGCTCGGCGCGGCCCAGCTGGCTGCCTTCGGTGGTCAGGTTAACCACCGTACCGCCTAATTGGTACATGCCAGCTTCAAAGCTGACGCGGGTGCGGGTCGATGCCTTTTCGAAAATCATGGCCATGGTGCGGTCAACCAGCGGCTGGTGTTTTTCGTAGGCCTTGAATTTCTTTTTAATCAGCGCGGCGCGCTCGAAAAGATAGGCGTATTCAGCCGCATCCAGATCACTGAATTGCAGGTAGTGTTTGATGGGCTTATTCATTGATGAGCGATGCAACAGGCACACTATTGTCGAGTGTTTTGTCGTATAAAAACTGTTTAATCAGCGGCACCAAAATCGCCACCACCTGGTCAGCCTCAAGTGTCGTCATGATGAGCGGCGGCACCAGGCGAATGACTGCATCTGCCGTGACGCTTATCAGCAAGCCCTCATCGGCCGCCTGCTTGAGCAAGTCGCCGCAAGGTATGGCCAGCTCGATGCCCAGCATCAAGCCGCGGCCGCGAATGTTGACCACGCCCGCCAGGCCAGACAGCTCGCGCTCCAGCGCAGCACGCAAATGCCCGCCTGTATTTACCGCGCTGGCGATGATGTTGTCTTCTTCCAGAATACGAATGGTCTCTACCCCCGCCCGCATCGCCAGCGGATTGCCGCCAAACGTGGTGCCGTGGTTGCCCGGCTTGAAGATGTGCGCCGCTTTTGGCCCACACACCACCGCACCAATCGGCACGCCAGAGCCCAGGCCCTTGGCCAGCGGCATCACGTCGGGCTTGATGCCCGACCACTGGTGCGCAAACCATTTGCCGGTGCGGCCCATGCCGCATTGCACTTCGTCAATCATCAGCAGCCAGTCGCGCTCGTCACACAACTTGCGCACATCACGCAAGTACTGGTCGTTCATCGGGTGCACGCCGCCTTCGCCCTGTATGGCTTCAAAAAACACAGCCGTCACGTTGGGGTTGCCAGCGGTGGCTTTTTTGATCGCTTCAATGTCGTTGAGCGGCACGCGAATAAAACCCTCCACCAACGGGCCAAAACCGGCTTGCACCTTTGGGTTGCCAGTTGCGCTTAAAGTAGCAATGCTTCGGCCATGAAAGGCTTTTTCATAAACCACCACTTCGGGCCGCTCAATGCCTTTGTCATGGCCGAATTTGCGCGCCAGCTTTAAAGCGGCTTCGTTGGCCTCTAGGCCGGTGGAGCAGAAAAACACGTTCTCAAGGCTTGATAATTCCACCAGTTTGGCGGCCAGCGTTTCCTGCAATGGCACGTGGTAGTAGTTAGAGCAATGGATCAGCTTGGTGAGCTGGTCTTGCAGTGCGGGCACCAGTTTTGCATGGTTGTGGCCCAGCGTGTTCACGGCAATGCCGCCCAGCGCATCAAGGTAGCGCTTGCCATTGACGTCCCACACATGGCAGCCCTGGCCGTGCGACATCGCAATGGGCAAGCGGCCATAGGTGTTCATCACGTGGGGTGAGGCGGCTTCGATGTGATGGGGCAGGGCAGCGGTCATGGGTGGCTCCGGGCGTGGGGTAAGTGGTGGCGAATCAGGATTTTAGGGCTAGAGCCACGGTTGCGACTTGATGATTTCGCATCACTGTTATGCGAGCCCCGTGGACGCCGGGTAAAACCCGACTCTTCTATAAGATGTGATAATTGTGCAGTGCAGCAAAGCCCCATCAAAGAAGTTTTTATTCAAGGCATCACGCGCGACGGCAAAACCTTTCGCCCCAGTGACTGGGCCGACCGGCTCTGCGGCGTGATGAGCCCTTTCAGGCCCGGTGGGCCGCACCCGGGTAGCCACTTGACGTATTCGCCGTGGTGCATTCCAACCCTGATTGACGGCGTGCGTTGTGTGGTGGTCAACGCCGCGCTGCGTGAAGCCGAACCTATGGCCTGGGACTTCGCCTTTAACTTTGCGAAAGACAATGACTTGCAGATGGTGGAAGCTTGTTTGCTGCCGGATTTACTTCCTGGCGCGGGAGCGAATTCGGGGAGTTGATCGGTTTGGTGACAGAGCAACAGGGGCTTCGCCTGCCTGTTGGTCTGTCCCGCAAAAGTTTTTTGCACCTCAAAACAAAAAAGCCGTCTTTCGACGGCTTTTTTACTTCTCTTGCAGCGCACCCTACAAAACGGCGGAGGGCTTTTAAAGGCCTTCCGGGCTTTTTTGCTTAATGATTTAAGCGGCTAGGGCCAAGGCTTTCACCTTGGTTGACAGGCGGGACTTGTCACGCGCTGCCTTGTTTTTATGAAAAATGCCTTTGTCGGCAACGGTATCGACAATGCTCTGGGCTTTGGCGAATGCTTCTTTGGCTTTTTCCTTGTCGCCTGCTGCTACGGCTTTTTCAACGTTTTTCACAGCAGTGCGGTATTTGGAGCGCAGCGATGTATTCGCGGCGTTGAGTTTGGTGTCCTGGCGCACGCGCTTGCGACCTGATGCCAGGCGCGGGTTCTTTTTCTTAGGTTTGGCGGTTGCCATAATTTAATTCCTTAATGTCCTCGGCCTGGGGTTGTAAAAGGCCGAAAAATGGTCTGCGGATGTTGCAAGCGAAGCCCGTGATTATAGCGCCCCCACGTTCGCGCACTTCGTGTCGTTCCCGGCCCCCCGAGGGGGCCGCCCGCCTGTTGCCCGGCAAAGCCGATTCCACGGCTCGAGCTTGAAAATGCGCATGCCGACGCAAATGGAGTTGTCTTTATACGCAGGGGCCGCGGGACTGGCTTTGCCAGACCGCAGGCGCAGCGGCCCCCTCGGGGGCTGAAGCCTGCGGCTCCAAACCTGCTTGAGCAGGTTTGGACAGGCGACAGAAGCGAAGCCTATGGCGAGCGGCGGCCTGCAAGGTCAGGGCGTTACGCGCAGCGAACAACCGTGGGGGCTCTATCACCCCCTAAACTCTAGGCGTGTCACTCTTCAAATCAGCCTCCACCGTATCCGCGCTCACACTGGTCTCACGCATCACGGGTTTGGCACGCGAATTGTTAATAGCATCAACTTTTGGCGCCAGCGCCATGACCGACGCTTTCAATGTGGCGTTTCGCATTCCCAACCTGTTTCGCCGCCTGTTTGCT
>JANNCT010000193.1:0-5104 GCA_031386895.1 Polaromonas sp. | reverse complement strand
TCGGCAATCAACATGGTTTTGATGATGGACAGCATCGGCGTGATGCCGCTGCCCGCTGCAAAGGCGATGATGTGACGGCTCAATTCAGGCGCAAGAGAAATATGAAAATGCCCTTGCGGCGGCATGACATCAATCGTTGATTCAGGTAATAAATAGCTCGTAGCCCAATTGCTAAAAGCGCCACCAGATACTTTTTTAATAGCTACACGCAATCGTTTGTCTTGTACTGCCGAGCAGATGGAATATGAGCGACGAACCTCGTCCCCATCAATCGTTGCGCGTAGCGTGAGGTACTGGCCCTGCACGTACGCGAACTGTTCTTGCAAGTGGTCTGGCACTGCAAAGGTGATGGCGACTGAATCGCGCGTGTTCGCCTCAACGCTGGCCACCTGCAGCTTGTGAAATGAATGGGTTGCCAAAATTAGCTCTTCAATTCGGATTCAATTCGGAACGGGCTCAATGCGGTTTGAAATAATCAAACGGCTCCAGGCAGCTGTTGCACTGGTACAGCGCCTTGCAAGCAGTGGAGCCGTACTGCGACAGCAGGCGCGTGTTGCGTGAATTGCACTGCGGGCAGGGCACGACTACTTTGCTTTGCACCTTACTCGACGTTAGCGCGCTGATGTCGATGGCCAGGCCGCCATCGGCGCCCGGCGCACGTACCGCTGGCGGCGCTATGCCGTAAGCGCGCAGCGCGTCTCGACCTTGGGGCGTCAACCAGTCGGTGGTCCAGGCGGGTGACAGCTGCGTTTGAACGTCTACCTTGACTATGCCGCGCGCATGAAGTGCTTCACGAATCGATTGCGCTATGACTTCAGTAGCGGGACAACCTGAATATGTAGGCGTTACCGTGACAATCAGCTCAGAATTTTCCGAAGCTTTCCACTGCACATCGCGCAAAATGCCCAGGTCAACAATCGACACCACCGGAACTTCGGGGTCCATGACTTCCCCCAGCCACGCTAGGATGGTGTCACGGCTGGCAAGCTCTACAGCGGCACTCACCACTGCGCCCCCGGATGCGTGCGTTGCAGCACCTGCATGGGGGCCAGCATGTGGCTCAAGTGTTCGGTGTGCAGGCCGCGCTTGCCGCCTTTTTGATGGCCCGCGTAGTCAGGCATCGTTAAAGTTGCGCGATTTAATACCGCGCTGACAGCCGTGTGCCAATGGTCTGCCAGGCTGGCGGCCGCTGGGCACAAGCCCTCAAGTGCACATTGCGCGTCAATCGCGTCAGACTCAAACCACTCATGCGCATATGGCCACAGCTTGTCAATCGCTCCTTGCATGCGCTCACGGCTGAGCTCTGTGCCATCGCCCAGCGAAACCATCAACCCGGCAGAACGCTCTACGTGGTAGCGAGATTCTTTCACTGACTTTTGCGCGATCTCTGCCATGCGGCCATCGCTTGATTTGCACAAACCGGCTAGCAACTGCTGGTGCCACACATCAAACAAAAACTGGCGCGCCATGGTGTTGCCATAGTGGCCATTGGGCTGTTCCACGATGAGCAAATTGCGAAACTCAAAAGCGTCGCGGTGGTAGGCCAACGCGTCTTCATCACGCCCCGCGCCCTCCACGTCACCTGCATAAGACAGCCACAAACGCGCCTGACCGAGCAAGTCCAGCGCGGTGTTGGTCAGCGCCAGGTCTTCTTCCAGAGCTGGGCCGTGGCCGCACCATGCTGAGAGCTGCTGCGACAGCACCAGGCAGTTGTCGCCCAGGCGGAGCAGATATTCAAACTTTGCAGTCATCGCGTTTAAATGTGCTTCACGCCATCTGGGGTGGGGAAAAACGTCGGGTGCCGAAACACTTTGCTTAGCGCCGGGTCAAACAACGCAGCTTTGTCTTCTACTTTGCTGGCCACCACGTCGGTTGCGCGCACCACCCAGATACTCACGCCCTCGTTGCGGCGGGTGTACACATCACGGGCATGTTGCAGCGCACTCTCGCTGGTGGCGGCGTGCAGGCTGCCCACATGCTTGTGCGCCAGGCCGTGCTGGCTGCGGATAAACACTTCCCACATCGGCCATTCGCGAGCAACTAGTGGCTCTGTCATCACGCAGCCCGCTGCAGGTTGGCGGCGTCTTGTTTGTCAGCGTGTGCGGTCAAGGCATCACGAAACCAGGCGCCGTCATCCCACGCCTTGTTGCGCGCGGCCAGGCGCTCTTCATTGCACGGGCCTTTGCCTTTGACCACATTGAAAAAATCAACCCAATCGATCTGGCCGTAGTCGTAGTGGCCACGTGCTTCATTCCACTTTAAATCAGGGTCGGGCAGCTCAAGCCCTAAAAATTCGATCTGCGGAACGGTCTGGTCGATGAACTTCTGGCGCAACTCGTCGTTGGTATTGAGCTTGATCTTCCACGCCATCGACTGCGCGCTGTTCACAGATGCTTCATCGGCCGGACCATGCATGGCAATCGACGGCCACCACCAGCGATTGAGCGCATCTTGCGCCATCGCTTTTTGCGCTGCTGTGCCATTACACAGCGCCACCATGATGTCAAAACCCTGGCGCTGATGAAACGACTCTTCCTTGCATACCCGCACCATGGCGCGCGCGTACGGCCCGTATGAGCAGCGGCAAATCGGCACCTGGTTCACGATGGCCGAACCATCGACCAGCCAGCCAACTGCGCCAATGTCGGCCCAGGTGAGCGTGGGGTAATTAAAAATACTGGAGTACTTGGCTTTGCCGCTCAGCAAATCGGCGTACACCTCACCCCGCGTCACGCCCAGCGTTTCAACCGCGCTATACAAGTACAGGCCGTGGCCGGCTTCGTCTTGCACCTTGGCCATCAAAATCGCCTTGCGCTTGAGCGTGGGCGCACGGCCAATCCAGTTCGATTCGGGCAACATGCCAACGTATTCAGAATGCGCATGCTGCGAGATTTGCCGCACCAGCGTTTTGCGGTAAGCGTCGGGCATCCAGTCTTTTGGCTCAACCTTCACACCAGCGTTGATTTTTTCTTGCCACGCGCGCTCCTGTGCGGACATCTGATCCAGGGTCTTGACACCCTTGGTGCCGGTTTCAACGAGTTGTGCGTACATGGCGCTACTCCGCATAAATTGAATAGCTTTATAGTAGTGATACACAAAGACTCTTACAACCTGTTTTTATGTATCACTTACCCGTGAAACTGCCACTTAAAACTTTAAAGCTGCAGCGCGGCTTGACGCTGCGCGCCAACTCGCTGCTGGTCACACTGTTTGGCGATGCGCTGGCGGGGCGCGATTCGCCTGTCAGCCTCGGCAGCCTGATTGAGCTGGCCGGGCTGTTTGGCCTGTCAGCGCGTCTGGTGCGCACCAGCGCGTTTCGGCTGACGGCAGATGGCTGGTTTGACGTGACCCGCGTTGGGCGGCGCAGCTTTTATGGCTTGTCAGAAGTAGGCAGGCTTCGGGTGGTGCATGCGCAGCGCCGCATTTACGACTTTGCCGCGCTGCCGTGGGACGGCCACTGGACGTTGGCGTTGATCGACGCGCACCTGAAAGCCAGCACGCGCCAGCACTTGAAACGCGAATTGCTATGGGCCGGGTTTGGCCAACTGTCCAGCAACGTATTTGCGCACCCACATGCGGACCACGAAACGCTTAAAGACATCATCAACAGCACGCAAACGCACGACCAGTTGGTGGTGCTCAGCGCGCAGAGCATTGACGGCTACGCCGCACGGCCATTGGCCACAGTAATGCAAGACACCTTCAAGCTGGCGGCGGTTGGGCAAGCTTGGCAAGAGTTCATGAAGCGCTTTGCGCCCGCGCAAACGGACGCAGCCAGCCTGGGCCCCGCCGCGTCGTTTTTTACCCGAACGCTGTTGATTCACGAATACCGAAAAGTGTTGCTGCGCGACCCGCAATTACCAGCGTCGTTGTTGCCCGCCGATTGGCAAGGCGACAAAGCGCGTGCGTTGTGCGAGGCGCTTTACCGCAGCCTGGCGGCTAACAGCGATGTGTTTTTGGCAGAACAAGTCGCCAGCCTGGATGCGCCTGAATAGCTATTATATTAATATCTTTTAGCGCCCGTATTCAGGGCGCCATAGGCCTATTTGATGCTAGAAAAGTCAGGTTTTCGCTTTTCCATAAAGGCCGTAAACGCTTCACGCGCAGCCGGCTCTTTAAGCATGCGGCCGAAGCTGGCGCCTTCTTCGACCATGCGTTCTGCCAACTGCGGCGCGTTGGATTTTTTCATCAAACGTTTGGTTTCAATCAGTGACGACAGCGGTTTGGCAGCCAGCTTGCGCGCCTGCTGCTGCGCCAGCGCGTTGGCTTCGCTTGGCGGCACGATGCGGTTGACCAAGCCGATTTCCAACGCGGTTTCAGCTGTAAAAGGCTCACCCAAAAGCAGCGCCTCAGCCGCGCGGTGGTAGCCCATCAGTTGCGGCACCAGCAGACTTGAAGCGGCTTCGGGGCACAAGCCCAAATTCACAAACGGCATGGAAAACGCGGCGTTGTCACCCGCGTAAACCAAATCGCAGTGCAGCAGCACGGTGGTGCCAATGCCCACCGCTGGGCCGCAGACTGCCGCCACGATCGGCTTGGTGAAAGTGCTTACCGTGCGCAAAAAGCGGAATACGGGCGAGTCTTGGCCAGCGGGCGGCACATTTAAAAAATCGCTGATGTCATTGCCAGCTGAAAAAATACTCTCGTGGCCTTGAATTACCACCGCGCGCACGGCGGCGTCCTGCGTTGCGGCGTCAAGTGCATCAGACAACGCGGTGTACATCGCGACGTTAATCGAGTTTTTACGCTCCAAGCGGTTCAGTGTGATGGTGCAAACGCCAGCTTCAGTGTTCAGCAAAATTTCAGTCATGTTCTTATCCATTCATTCTTTGAAATACACCACTTGGTGCGTCGTAGCCAAGAGTGTGCCAGCGCCTGACCACAACTGGGCGCTATGGTCAAAAAACCCGTTGAAAAAACACTGCGCTTTGGCTTGACCCAAGATGAAATTGCTGCCAAGCGCGGCCAGCTCAGCTGCATCAGCATGAAAGTACACCGTCATCGACACCGTACCAATTGGCACAAAGGTGCGGCGGCGCAGATAAACGCGTGGAAAAAATGAATCAGCCAGCGCGGTGAGCGACACAAAATCGACGCTGCGCTC
>JANNCT010000126.1:0-22287 GCA_031386895.1 Polaromonas sp. | reverse complement strand
GCTTGACGTTTTACCCAACGCTGCCGGACGTTCCGGTCAGAGCTCATATCCCAATCGACTAGACTGTATTCTTCTTGCTTTTGAGCTTGTTCAGCGTTCCGGTCAGAGCTCATATCCCAATCGACTAGACTGTCAGCAGCGTGGTTAGCAGCGAGGTCAGCGTTCCGGTCAGAGCTCATATCCCAATCGACTAGACTTTCGGGATGAATGATGCGCGGCATCTGTACGTTCCGGTCAGAGCTCATATCCCAATCGACTAGACTGTGTGCCACCGTGATGCAATGCGTCAATATGTTCCGGTCAGAGCTCATATCCCAATCGACTAGACTGAAGTGTCCATACTGTCCATCCTTTTATATGTTCCGGTCAGAGCTCATATCCCAATCGACTAGACTGATCAGGTCATTGACCTTTGATTCAATTTCGTTCCGGTCAGAGCTCATATCCCAATCGACTAGACTCGCGACAACAAAATTGACGCGTGGTGCATGGTTCCGGTCAGAGCTCATATCCCAATCGACTATACTGCAGCAATGCAGATCGTGTGGCAAAGCCCAGTTCCGGTCAGAGCTCATATCCCAATCGACTAGACTGCCGGGCGGCCGCGTTGGCGCAAGAGCCCAGTTCCGGTCAGAGCTCATATCCCAATCGACTAGACTGTGAGCCATCCGCAGGGCTACGTCGAATTGGTTCCGGTCTGAGGTCATTTCCCAATCGTATAGCCTCTGCGGCGGGACCGGCTAGCGCAGCATTTGAGTTCCGGTCAGAGCTCATATCCCAATCGACTAGACTGTAGGTGCCAGCAATACCGCCAACTACTTTGTTCCGGTCAGAGCTCATATCCCAATCGACTAGACTCCGTCGGCGTTAACCCCTTGATTTATCAAGGGGTTTTTCGTTTTCCGGCGTTGATTTTTCATGGGTTTCTGGCGTAGTTTGTTTAGTTTCAAATGCGATTTGTCAAGCCTTCAGCGCAAAACCCACTCGCCATGACACTTAATCTGAGCGTACATGGCGTCTGGTGCGAGGTCTAAATCGCCCGGCCAAGTGACTGCGCCCGCCTCAATTCGCGCTTGCGCAAAAATAATCGGGTCTTTCAACGCTTCAAAAACCCCAGTCAGGTGACTGGGCTCAAAACGCACCCGCCCCGCCGTGCCGTCCGCAAAGCGTACCTGCAATGCCATGGGCAACACAGGTTGAACATCTACAACGTCGTATTCCATTGTGGCCTCACTGTAAGGGAGCAATTTGTTTTGGCTGCTGTTTGTTCATGCACAGCTGCCAGTCTTCGAGTAATTCTGCTTGATGCAGTTCAGCCCAGTCCAGCACCAACATTTGCGCGCGTCGGGGCAACTTGCCGGTGGTCAACGTCAGCAGGCGAATATCGATGGTTGCTTTGTACTCTGCATACTCCACATGAAAGTGCGGTGGCGCATGATCATTGAAATACATCCTGATAACTAGGCCGTAGAAAAAGCTGATGGTTGGCATGAATGGCTGTGTTGGACTTTAAAAAAGATCAAACTGGTCAGGTGCTTTGTTTGCAGGCTGTTTGGCTTTGCCGTGGTACGAAATGATGCGCTCGTACTGCTTGTCAGTAAATTGCAGCACGTTCACTTTGCCACCCAATGGCAGTGCATTTTCTACCTTTTTGCACAGCGTATCAACCTGCGCCTGGCTGGTGCAAAACCGCATATAAACCGAAAACTGCGACATGGCAAAGCCGTGGTCGAGCAGGCCATTGCGAAAGTCTGTCGCTGCTTTGCGTTCGACTTTTTCAACGACTGGCAAATCAAACATGACCACTACCCACATGAGTCGGTATCCTGAAAGCATGCGCACACCTCCATATAGACCTTCACAACACCGCAGCTTATTCGTCGCCCAGCGCTGCGGCCAGCGCCAGCGGCAAACCGGGCAAAGGCAAGTCCAGCTTGTCCCGCTCACCCAAATAAACTTGTGCCAATGACGTACACAATTTTTGTGCGCACACCATCACGGGCGTGGCGCCAGTGTCAGTTTGCATGTCGTCGTAAAGCGTGCGCACCAATGCGCGTTTGGTCTCAGGGCTCACTTCGTTTTCACCGTTGCGTTTGAGCTGCCATACCTTCAAGTCAATCATGGGCCGGAAGGGTTCCATCAGGTCATCGACCAGGCGCATGGCGTTGTTGTCGTTGCTGTGGTGCAGGCCAATGCCGGGGTGCAGACCGGCAGCGACTACGGCGCGGGCGGTGGTGGCGCGCAACACGGTGTAGCCATAGTTCAGCAAGCCGTTGGTACCGCCCGCGTTTCGGTCACGCCTGAAAGCGTTACCAAACAGCAGCGTCCAGTAGCGGCGTGCGCCCTGCGCTTCCAGGTTTTCAGGGTCACCGCTTTTTACTCTGGCTGCCAGTGCGGTGAGTGGCGCAGTTGGGCCGCCAGTCGCGGCGAGTGCGGCGGCTTGTTGTTCGAGTTTGGCACGAACCACACTTGCCCACAGGCGCTTGTGCGTAGGCAGGCTAGCGGCAATTTGCGCTTCAATCCGTTTGGATTGTTCAAAGTTGCCTTCAATCGGCAGCAGCATGCCGACTGCGTTGTGGTTGGCGGCACACAGCACAAACGGCGCGCCACGCTCAGCTAAAGCTACTAGAAGATTGTTGGTGTAGCTCAAGCCATGCGCGTTGGCAATCACGGCGGCAATGTCGTCTAGCGGAATTTGACCCAGCTCTTTTCGCTCACCCTCGGTGTCGCGCACCACCATAAAGCCACGGTGCAAAAGCAGGTGCCGCCTGTCATCGGCCACCTCAACGATGCGGCCAATCATGTGCGTTACTCCTTGAAGCCGGGGTCGTTAAGTTCGCCGATGGGGGAGATGGTAATGCGGCGGGCTTTGGCAGATTGAAGTGAGCCAGCTTGTTTGTAGGTGTAGCGCCAGTCGCCGTCCGCTTCACGATTTCGCGCATCCACATTCGCCTCTTGGTGGGATGCTAGGCTCAAGCGCCCCGCACTGTTGATTGAAGCTACGCGCATTGTTCGCAGCGCGCCGTCTATTTGCAATCGAATAATGTCATCAATGATGATTCGACTTATCAAATTCTTTTCGCTGATGCTTTTACTTGAATGACTTAGGCGCGCTAATCCGCTGACCCGTACGATCTGGTAAGCCGCGAAAGTGGAAATTACCTCTCCTTCCCACTTCCCTTTTTCATTACGAACAATCTCAATGCAATAGTTGCTATCGCCTTTGTAGCCCTTATACGGTCGCGGGGAACCATCAGGCAAAACACCATGCCGCTGCACCGCCTTTGCATTGCCAAACTCAATCACCTTCAGGTTGTCTTCCATGTAGGTGCGCTTGCCCTCAATCTGCTTATGAACACTTACTCGGCCGTTGCCAAGCAAGCCATATGCGGTATCGTTGTGCATAGCCCCTTCATGCCCATGATCAGGCTTGTGGCTCACCCAAATACGGCTAACTGCAAGCTGTACATGCGCCCGATAAGTGGGCCACGGGTCTGGCATGGTTTCAACCAGACGATTAAGTTGCTTTTCACGCGCATCAGCACTTGCCTTTGCAAAACGCTGTAGGAGCCCTTGATCGGTCACACCAATCACACACGCATCTACAGCATGGTGGCGATGGTCATTGCGGTTTTTTTCACCGTTGATGCCGAGTACATTGTTCAAACCAAACTTACCGCGCAGCATGGCGGTCATCTGGCCGGGAATCACGCGTGTGTCTTGTGGGCAAATCAGGCTCATGTACTCGCGCGCTACTTTGCTTAAGTATTTGGTGTCGTTCAACGCGCGGGCCAGAAAGCCTTTGTCGTCTTTCAGCCAGCGCTCCATGCCGTCTTCTGCAAAGCGGCTGCGCTTTGCGCGCGGCATCAGTTCTGCGCGCTGCAAGATGGCTGCATAGTCAAATCCCTGCACCTCGTTTTTGCCAAACGCGTCCCACGGCGTTTGGTTGCCTTTGTAGCGGTTGGCATGTCGCATCGATACGGTTTTATTGTTCAGGCTGTCGTCCAGCGTTTGTGAAAACGGCAAGATATGTTCAATCTCCACCTCATCACTTAGCAGCATGGCCGCGCTGATTTGAACTCCGGAATAAGGGCAACGTCGTTCCGCCGGGTCAAAGCTCAGTTCCTCCCACAGCACCATTTTTTGCAAGTCAGCGCCGCGTACCCGCTCTTCGCTGATGTGCAAAATTCCTGCAATCTGGGTGCGGTGGCGCTGGTTGCGCCGCTGGTTTTCAGCTTGGCGCTTGCTGTCTTCGTCGCGTTGGTCTTTGCTACGCTTTAAGTCTCGTGCCACCTCCACAATCACCTGGCTCGGTTGACCATAGCGTTTTATCAGTGCGTTTACCACCAGCCGCACCTGGTTCAAACCAATATGGACGGTCGGGTTAGCGATGCGCCCAAAGCGTTTTTCAGGTGTGTCGTCTAACTTACCGCTGCCAAAGCCGACGTGGCGTTGTAAGGCTTCGCCGTAGTAGGGCAACTCGGGCAATATTTCGCCTGTCGCCGCAGCGCTGATGTTGCTGTGATGGTCAAAACCAGCAGCAATCACGGCTTTGTCGTAGGTGGTGACTTCACGGCGCAGTGCGGGCAGTATGCGGGCGAGGGCTTTGGCGCTCAAGCTGCCGTAGCCTTCGGGTAGTGCAACGTTGGCCAGCTTTTCAGCACGAGCCTCATCAATACCCGTTTCACTTTGCAGCCAGGCAATAAGCTTGGCTTCGTTTTCTTCTTTAACCAGTTGCCAAACTATGGCGTCTTGCATTGTTTCGTCAAAGTCCCACCAGTCGTCACCAAACAAATCCTTCTTGCTCAAAATGGCGCATGTGACATTACCTTTGAGTTCAAGCCGTTTGGCGTCAGCCAGGTTGAACTTGACCGTTCCACTGAGACCAAGCAATTTGGGAATAGCCGTTTTAAAACTCTTGTGACCGGTTTCAAGCGCCTGTGCTAGTTTGTTCCGCTGCTCTAGAGTTAACTCCACATCTTTCAGACCATCGCCCAATATTCGCAAGTTGGCCAGTTCTTGATAGATACGAAAGCGTTGCGTACTCGGTAGCGCCAGCGGTGCACGCATCTCGTCGGGTAGCAGCGTGCATCGACCCGGTATGACAGGTTTAAGCGGGCGCTGGAACAGCAGGGCGTCTTTCAACTCACCGCGAGCGGTATTGTTGAAAAGCAAAGGGTTAAAAACTGACTGAGCAGCCCACAGCGCATCAAACTCCGCCTCAATCATCGCGCGGTCGATGTATAGGTCGTAGCTTTTATCGATGCGGGTTTTACCGTCGTCTTTCGTAACTTTCTCATGGCGAATGCGCGCCCGCACTGTGCTGCCAGCCGCGTCGCGCTTGTGCAGCCATTCGCCTACCGTGCGGCAGCCCGTATCAAGCAGGTTCTGCCGCAACTTGCTGATTGCGGTCTTCAGCGCCCCACTATCGTTGTCAGCCTTGTCCGTTTTGCGGTTGCTTTTAAAACCGCGCCTCTGGTTGATGTGGAACAGCGCCCGGCCAAATTCTGCGGGGCTCAAAGCAGCGTCCAAACCTTTGGCGCGTAACGTGTAGGGGTTCAGCGTTTCCAGCGCCTTGCGTTCAGCTTCGAGCTTTGAAAAAAAGCCGTGCGCAATCAGCGTGGCCATCATGCGCGCTTTGCGCTTTAGCAGGCGGTCACGCCTGCGCCGCATGGCGCGTGCTTCGCGGCGTGTCACGGCTAGCGATGAGCCGTCTTTGGGATTGCGGCCGTCTGAAAATATCCTCACACCGGCTTTGATGATCGCCATTGGAGCGTTGTCAGCACTTAAACGAATCATCGCCCAGCCGAGTGAGGTTGATCCCAAATCCAAAGCCAGCCGGTAGCGCATAGAACTTTTCACACATCACCTCGTTGCTATTTTTTACATGAACAGCAAGGTTTTAACATGCAATGAGGTACTATGCACTTACTTATCGATTGGGATATGAGCTCTGAACGCTAACAAGCTGAAAGATGCACCAAATGGAAAGCCGCTATATGCGGCTTTCGTCTTTTCTGGCGTGGTGGTTGGTTGCCTCTAGCAAAGGCAGTGCAAAGTTAATAGCTGCTTGCGCCCATATTGATTAAGCTACAGGCCTTTTTGAGCACAAGCCAGGGCTGAAGCCCACCTGATCGCTACTTGTTGTGCTGCAGAAAAAACGCCAGCATCGCTTTGCTGGCTGATGGGCCGTCGGGGTCGGTGTAGCTGCCTTCTTTGCTGCCGCCAGACCAGGCGTGGGGGCCGTTGTTGATGCTCCAGTATTCAATGAACGATTTGCCATCAGCGTTGGCGTAGCGGGTTAATTCGGTGAGTTTGTCGGTGGTTTTGTCGTTGCGCTCTGCCCGCTCGCCCTCGGGGTAGGTTGACGACTGTGTTTTAGTCAGCGGCGTATCGGCTTTTCTGAGCGCCGCTAGTGCATCGGCGGCAATGTTCTCGCCGTTGCTGGGGTGTACGGTGGTGTCGCCGTCGCCATGAAAAACGATGGTGGGCATGGCCAATGCCCCCTTGTCTTTGCCTTTGCCCTGGCCGCCTGTGCGCATGGCCTGGAAGGCTGACATGACGTTGCTGGCAGCGCCTGCGGGCAGGCCCGAATGCACGCCGAGTGCGGTGAACAATTCAGGATGCAGGCCGGCCACCACGGCGGCCATGGCACCGCCAGCGGACAGGCCGGCAATGTACACCCGGCTGGGGTCGGCGCGGCGGCCGTTGAAGTCGGTATCCAGCACGCTGCGGGTGAGCGCGGTGATCATGCCGGGCTCGCCAGTGCCTTCCTGCTGGTGGCCGGAGTCAAACCAGTTCCAGCACATTTGCAGGTTGGCTCTGCTGATCTGTTCGGGGTACAGCACCAGGCATTGCTCTTTGCCTGCCAGCGCGTTCATCGCGGTGCCTTTTGAAAAATCCAGCGCGTCTTGCTTGCAGCCGTGCAGCAGCACGACCAGCGGCATGCTCTCGCGCAGCGTTCCTTCATCGCCAGCGTCTGCCCGCTTGGGCACAAACAGGCGGTACGGGTAGGTTTTGCCTTCAACTGCAAAGCTTTGCTCTGAAAAATTGGGGTGGGCGGGGCGACGCATCACGTCGTCGTTGGCAGCAGGCTGCGGCACGCTGTGCGGCGGCGGCAAGATGATGGTGCTGGTGTCGGGCAGCGTTTCAGCGCTGGTTTTACGCATGGGTCGGGCCATTGGTTGGGGCACGGGTTTGGCCGCTGGCATGCCAGCACTGCCAAGGGCGCGCTGGATCAGGCGCGTGGCGTCCATCAGGCGGCCCATGCGGGTCAGGCCGGTGGCCTTCAACAGGGAACGGGTGAGCGAAATTGGCATGGTGGGGCCTCTGGGAAGATGGTGTGGCGATTGCGGCGGGTTTGCGGTGGCGCAATAAAGTCAGCGCAAGAATTGCTGCGCTGCAACATACTCAGCAGAATACGCCCTTTTGGCAGGCGTTGCCTGCCGTGAAGGGCAAAAGTGCGTAGTGTTTTTGCCCTAAAATCTGTCGGTGCACTATTGGGCGCCGTAAAAGGCAAACGCCATGTCGGGTTTCACGCCGCTGATCAGCTCTGCCAGCGCCTTGCCCGAGCCCGCGCCGTGCGTCCAGCCCAGTGTGCCGTGCCCGGCGTTCACCCACAATTTACGCACGCTGGTCTGGCCAATGTACGGAATGTTGGTGGGCGTGGCGGGGCGCAGGCCAGCCCAGAAGTGGGGCGTGCCGCCGTTTTCTGCAAGCCGCGTGTCGCACACGCCGGGCAGCACTTCTTCAATGCGATTGGCCAGCATGGCGCAGCGCGCTTTGGCCAGCGGCGTTGTCAATGACAAGTCGTAGCCGCCAACTTCAATCGTGCCGGCCACGCGCAAATGTTGCCCCAGGCGGCTGATGGCGCATTTGACTTCATCGTCAATGGTGCTGACCTGTGGCGCCAGTTCAGGCCGCAAGATTTTGAACGTGGCGCTGTAGCCTTTGCCGGGGTAGATTGGCAAGTCCACGCCTACCGCACGCAGCAGCGGGGCGCTGTACGAGCCGCAGGCGACCACCACGGCATCGGCTTGGATGTTGATGCTCTTTTTTACGTCGTTTTGGCCTGTAGCGCCCAAAACACGGGCGCAAACAGCTACTGAATCAATAGCGCCGCCGAGTTTGTTCAGCCGCTCAATGTCGTACCCATACATCAACGTTGCGCCTTTGGCTGCGCAGCGTTCGGCCAACGCCTGGGTGAACACTTTGGCGTCGCCGCTTTCGTCGCTGGCGGTGTAGGTGCCGCCCACTATTCGCTGCGCGAATTGTTTGAAGGCCGGCTCAATGGCCAGCAACTCTGCCTGGCTGACGACTTTGCGGTTCACGCCATATTTGCGCATCAGCGCGGCGGCATCCGCTGCGGTGTCAAACGATTTCTGGTCGGTGTAGTAGTGGGCAATGCCGCGTTCCAGGCGGTTGTATTCGATTGCTGTGGCGGCCACCACGTCTTTGAGTGCGGCGTGGCTGTACGCACCAAGTGCCACCAGCTGCTGCACGTTGCGCTCAAAATCGGAGTCGTTGCACTGGGCCAAAAACTTCAGCCCCCACAGCCACTGGTGCATGTCAAATTTGGGCCTGAAGAGCAGCGGCGCGTCGTCTCTGAACATCCATTTCAGGGCTTTGAGCGGGGCATCGCGGTTGGCCCACGGCTCGCAGTAGCTGACCGATATTTGCGCCGCATTGGCAAAGCTGGTCTCCATCGCCGCGCCGTTTTGCCGGTCAATTACGGTGACTTCGTGGCCGCGTTCCAACAAATGCCAGGCGGTGCTGATACCAATGATGCCGGCGCCTAAAACTACGACTTTCATATGCTTTTCTCCCAAACAGACGGTCTATTGAACCAGAAAACCGTGAAAATACTGCGCGGTAACTTTTCACGCAGCGCGGCTGAAAAATACGTGATTGGTCACTTTACAGACCGCACGGCCTTTATGTGGAGTACTATGAGCAAATGATTACAGCCATCTCGACCGCCACCGCCACCGCACCAGCCGCGTTGATCGCCCCTTTCAGCAGCCCACCCAGCCCGGCCAAAACCACCTTCAAAGCGCAAATGCTCCAGGCGCGCGAAGACGCCATTGTGCTGGCCGTGAACCGGCTGCTGGCTGAGAAGGGTTTTGACCTGATGACCGTGGACGAAGTGGCTGCCGATGTAGGCATTGCCAAAGCCAGCCTGTACAAACACTTCTCCAGCAAAGAAGACCTGGCCGCCGCTGCCATGGTGCGTGTGCTGGGGCTGGCCCAAGCGTTTTTGGCGGCTTTGCCGGCTCAAGCCGAGCCGCTGGCGCAGCTCAAGGCCGTGGCCCGGTGGATGCTGCAAGTCCAGCTCAAAGGCGAAATGCCATCGCTGCCCAGTCAAAACTCCAGCCTGCGCGCCAACCTGATGGCCAATAAGGACTATCTGGCCGGGCTGACCGAAGTCAGTGACCAGATTGGCGGCTGGATTGAAGCCGCACAGCAAGACGGCAGCCTGAGCACCAAGGTGCCTGCCGTGGTGGTGCTGTACACGCTGTACTCACGTGCGTGCGACCCAGTGCCGGGGTTTTTGAAAGCCAGCGGCCAGCACACCGACGAGCAGATTATTGACATCGTGCTGGCGACGTGTTTTGACGGAATCACACAGCGCTGAGGCTGGTTGTTTCTGCCTGATTTTTAGCAACTACCCGGGCTGCTAGCGCTGCTGCGCCGGGCCTTGTATTTTGCGGACCACTCGAACGGGTATCGCCTTGAACGACGGGCAGTCATAAACCGCAATGCTCTGCGCATCAATCGGGTAAGTGCCGCAGCTGGTGAGCTTCCAGAACCAGTTGTTGTGAATCGAGCAGCGCGATAAGCCATCGTCTGTCCAGTCCAAAAATACGCAGGAACGGTCCAGGCAGCATTGGCCGCAGTGGGTGCAGTCGCCTTGCACCGCCGTACTCGCCGGGGCTTGAAGCATTAAAAACTGCTGTAGCAACCGTTCGAGGTTTCGGGCAATCACGTCGGCACGGTAGAGTGCGCGAACGCTCTTGGCAGACCGCTTGACGGTGGCGCGATACTGCCGAAAATAATGAGACCGACCCGACAACGCAGCGCAGGCAATCGGCGCGGCAGGCAGTAGCAGCGCAATCAGCGTCAGGAAAAACGCCTGTACCAAATGAGAAAAAAGTTTAATCCACCAGGTGGATTCAGAACCTGCCAACCTGTCTCCTGAAATTCAACTAAATCGGGCTGTAGCCCAATAAATACGGGCGCAAGCAGCTATGTATTAAATAGCTGCTTGCGCCCTGCACACATTAAACAGCCATCAATTACTTGGGCATGATCACGGTGTCAATCGCGTGGATCACGCCATTGTCAGCCGCCACATCAGCAGCAACTACTTTCGCGCCGTTGACGGTTACGCCGCCCGCGGTGGCCAGTGTCACTTCACCACCCTGCACAGTTTTGACCATGCCGGGTTTGACGTCCTTGGCCATTACCTTGCCGGCCACTACGTGGTACGTCAAAATTTTGGTCAGGGCTGCTTTGTCTTTGAGCAGGCCGTCCAGAGTTTCTTTCGGGATTTTTGCGAAGGCTTCGTCAGTCGGCGCGAAAACAGTGAACGGGCCTTTGCCTTTGAGCGTGTCGACCAGGCCAGCAGCCTGAACAGCTGCCACCAGCGTTTTGAAGTTGCCAGCTTTTACAGCGGTGTCCACAATGTCAGCAGCCTGTGCAGACATTGCAAAGCCAGCGGCCAGAGCCAGTGCGATCAGGGATTTTTTCATGATTTGTTCCTAAAAAATTAATGTTGCCGAACACCGAAAAGTTGGTGTGAAGAAACTATAAAGTCCGAACGGTATATTTGTAAACTGTAATGTCATTATAAATACCGCTTAGTAACAATTTAAAGCAACTGAGGCTCTACGAACGGGTTTGCTTACACCTTGATGCAGATTTGCGGCTTGAAAGTAAGCTGTTCATTTTTGCGCGCATATCCCAACGGGTTGGCGATAACCCTGCATCCACCTGCCCTGTAGTCTGACGGGCAATGTAGATGCCCATGTAGCCAAAGGTGTGCCAGCGGAAACAAATCGTCCAGCGCATTGCAAAAACCGGCGGTGCCCGGTGTGGTGCCATAGCGTGGGTCCGCTGACAGCAAACTGGGCGCAAAGTGGGTAACCACTACCGTTGTGCCACTGAAGGGCTGGGCGAGTGCATGTCGGAGCCACGCCTGGCTCATCAGGCCGTGTTCGCGCACCGCCTCTGCCAGCATGGGTTTGCCGCCAACCAGAGTGTGGTTTTTTTTCAAGGCAAAGTCGGCCGCGCGAAATGCTTTTTCGCGCGCTGCCAGTTGCTGGCCCACCGTTACTTCACTGGTCACCGCGCGTGTCGAGGTCAGCGCGTCAAAGTCGGTCCACAGCGTGCAACCGACAAAACGCACGCCCGCAATCACTGTTACTTCTTGCTCCAGCCAGACCAGGCCAAGGCGCTCGCACGTCTCGCGCAAGCGCTGGTGCGTCCCGGCAAAGTCAAGCGCGTCGTATTCATGGTTGCCGGGCACAAAAATTACCGGCACCGGCCAGTCAGCAAAACGCTGCAGCCCAAAGTCGGCAATACCGAGGCGGGTCAAAGACGAGTTGGTTTGGTACGAACCGATGTCGCCTGCCAGCACCAGCACGTCAGCCCCCGGAGTTGGTTGCGGTACGAAGTGCGGATTGGACTCCAAATGCAAATCAGAAAGCAGCTGAATATTCACCCGTGCATTGTCGCCCATGCAGGGCGAATCGCCAGGTTATGCGTTTTTTGCATTGGTTGACTGGGCGTTCGGGCTTGCACATCTAGGGAAAACCCGTATATTCAATGCACCGTAACTTCGAACGCCGTGTCCGGCGATCATCAATGACTGACTTGCTCAAGCAATTCGCTGATTTTATTCAGCCAGTGGCTGCACCAGAAACTGCAACAACCGCTGGCGTAGCGCAAAACCTGATGGAGCGGGCCGAGGCCGGCGCAGGCCGCAACCCGACTGAAGCGGCTGAGCTGCGTGATGCAGCGCGGGCGTTTTTAAGTGTGGTGCGCTAACCCTGCGAGACAACCGGGCAGAAGCGAAGCGCCTTCAGGCCGCTGAGGCTTCGCGCATGCGCTCGGTCAATTCCGCCAGGTGCACCACACCGGCAGCGCCACAGGCATTGGCAAGCAAAGAATATTCAGGCAGTCCTGCGTTCAACTCGTCCAGCGTCTGGAAACCCTCCAGCCTAGCCAATACCGAGAAGGCTTGCTGGGGGCAGTGCGTTAAAACGAACGTTGCCATGACGTCGACGATTCTTGGAAGGCCAGCCAGGGGTTCCGGGGGCAGCATTTCAGCCAGGGTTTGAAGCGGTGCAAGCCCGGCAGCTGACGTGGCTGCAAAAGACGACACCGTAATACTCGCCGAATTTGGCAAATCCACCAGATCTGACATGAACCCAGACGGCTGAAAGTCGCTCAGGCGCTCCTCGCGCAACTTGATCAGCCCTGCCGCTTCAAGCTGGCGTAACAAATCGGCCGCATCGTGTTCCGGGAACTGAATTACCAAAGCGCTGACGCTGGTTCTTCCATCTACCGCTTTCAGCACCGACTTGAGTTTGGACGAGAGCCTTGCGTCGGACGTAAACGCAGCAGCACGGCCCTGCGGTGTCCTGACGTATTGCAAAGTCGTAACGGTCATTTCAAACGCTTGGTGTGGGTCGGAATTTTGTAGAAATTGAACATGCGCCGTCAGAACACCAGATGTTACCTGCGCCACACAGCGGAACGGCAGCACAGGGAAAAATTTCAAAAACACCGCCGAAGCCCGGAATTAAATGACGCGAGCGTTGCGCGACCAACACAATTCGCTGTCAATGAATACTTTATATTGATTTCATCGCGAGCTTTACACCAAAAAAGCGTTAAATTTGAAGCGAGAGATTCATAAAATAAAACCATGCCGAAAGAGACAGCCGCCCCACGCAGCAAAAGTGAACCACTGTTTGGTTCGCCGGTCCACGATGCGCGCCGAACAGTGGCGCATTTTGTGGGCGTTCAGCATCTGCAAGCAGGTGGCACCGTGCCAGCGTCAGGGTAATGGACAGCCTTCGTACCACTGACTTTGGCCGCAGCTCTCTGACCTATTCGCTGGAGGGCATGCCGGCGCGCGACGAAATGCTTTTCAAGTCACTGGTGCGGCTGCTAGACCACCTGACCACCCAAAAATGGACGTTCCGCCCTGCTTCGGCCGATTACCGGGTTGATTTGCTGGTGGTGTCGGAGTGGTATCCGCCTACTTTGTACCGCAACGACCATCCCGCCCCGCAGCCGGTGATGTCGATTGGCAAAGGTGTTGATCGTGATTTGTATTTGTCATGGCCGGTGCAGCCGCAGCGGCTGCAAACCGAGCTCAACCGCATCGGAGACATGGCCATACTGCACCAGCTCAGCGATTCACAAGTGCCGTTCGTGCCGGTTTTTACTGGCGCAGATGGCGAAGACCGGCAGATGTTCAGGCTCAAACGGTGGCCTGCGTCCAGGTATTTGGTGGGCGTAGGCCGCATGCGGATGGCGACGCTGCTTGCAGGTAAACCCATGAGCATGCAAGAGCTGCAGCACCGTTCTGCGATGCAGCTGTCGCTGTGCCGGTCTTTTGTTTCAGATCTGCAATCAGCGAAGCTGTTGGTGGTGACAGTTGCTGAAGCTCCCGTCGCTGGCGCCGCCCCTGCCGTGCTTGAGCCGCACCTGGTATTGAATCTGACAAGCAGCGCGGTAGCTTTTGCCAAACCTGGGTTGCTGGCGCGAATTCGTTCGGGATTGGGACTTTAAAAGTTCAGACAACCCTCGAGAATTGACGGCTTGGACGCCGAAACTGGGCGCCAACACCCGACAATGTTGCAAATTTATATTTTTCATGCCCGAACACAAAATCCTCTTTAGCGGCACCACCGGCGCGGGTAAAACCACCGCCATCGGCAAAGTCAGCGAAATACCGCCGATGTCGACCGACGTGCGCAATACCGACTCCGGCCTGTCCAAAGAAATGACCACTGTCGGCATGGATTACGGCGAGGTCACACTCGACGGTGGCGACAAATTGCGGCTGTACGGCACCCCAGGCCAAAAACGCTTTGACTTCATGTGGAAGATATTGTCCAAGGGCGCTTTGGGGCTGATTATTCTGATCGACAACCGGCAACCTGACCCGCTGGCTGACCTCGATATGTACGTTGACGGCTTTGCGCAGTTGATCAAGGACACCGCCTGCGTGGTGGCAGTGGGCCGTATGGAAACCCACGCAACGCCGGACCTGGAACAGTTTTCAAACCACCTTGCCGCACGCGGTGTGCTGTGCCCGGTGCTGGCGGCGGACGTGCGCGACGGCGCGCAGGTCACCCAGCTGCTGGAGCTTTTGCTGCTGCAACTTGAAATGAAATCGGAGATGAGCTGATATGGAAATTGAAGCAAGTTTGCAACGCACATGCGGTGCTGCGCTAGACGAGTTAATGCGAGAGGTCAAAGGCATCAAAGCGGTGGTGATTTCTACCGAAGACGGCTTTGAAGTTGCAGCGCGGGTTGAAAATACGGCTCAAATTGCCCGGTTGTCGGCCATGGCCAGCTCGTTGGCTGCGCTGGGCGCCATGGCCGGTGAAGAAAGCCAGCTTGGCGTTTGCCACAGCCTGGTGATGGAAGCCGCAGATGGGCATATCGCGATTTTGCAGGTACGCCGCGCCGACGTGTCATTGATCGTCAGCGTAGTGACCGGGCGCGATGCAGTGCTTGGTCAGGTGCTCTACTACTCCAAAAAAGCCGCCGCAGCATTGCAAGCAGCGTCCTAGCTGATGGACTGCGCCCAACATGTCCAACGTGTCCTCTAGCGCGGCGATACACGCCCATCTACAGATCCTTGCCGGCTACCCCGGCATAGACGGGTGCGCGCTGGTTGAAACCGCGACCGGTATGGCTTGGCATTTCGCTGGTGCCAGCCCGGAGATTGAACGCATCGGTGAAGCCGCCATTGAGTTTTGGCGCATCAAAGACCGCCTGGCGACGCAGCTCACCACACTGGGCGGTTTGCAGTCAGCGGCCTATTCTTTTTCAAACCGCGTGGTGGCGTTGTTTCCGTGCAGTGACGACCCGGGCCTGGTTCTGGTGTGCATTGCTGCCAAAGGCGACATGGCTTGGGGGCCTTGGGGCTTGCAGGTAGAGGTGCTGCGCAAATTGCTGGCCAAGCCGACAGCGACACTTGAAATTCAGAGACTTTAGTGGTAAATCAACGTGGTTTTTTGGGTATTTGATTCGTAACCTACGTTTTCACGCTGGGCAAGTTGCATTAACATCCCAGCGTTAGAAAATGTAATTATTCTGGAGATGTTAAATGAGCACTATTAACCAGGCCATGCAAGAACTGCTTAGCTGTGATGGCGCACTGTGCGCTGCGCTGGTCGATTCCGGCAGCGGCATGATTCTGGGCCAAAGCGGCTCCGGCGTTGACCTTGAAGTGGCTGCCGCTGGCAACACCGAAGTGGTTCGCGCGAAGATGAAAACCATGCGCGCACTGGGTTTGTCTGATGTGATTGAGGACATCCTGATCACCCTGGGCAAGCAGTACCACATCATCCGCCCGATGGCCCGCAAGGAGGGCCTGTTCATCTACATCGTGCTGGACAAGGCCAAATCAAACCTGGCTTTGGCGCGCCGCAAAGTGCAGGAAGTCGAAAAAGACCTGATCGTCTGAAAACCGCTGCAAAAACCTGGCGATGTTTCCAGAGAAGATGGCCCTTCGGGGCCGTTTTTGCTACAGTAAAAATAGCTGCTTGCGCCGATATTTAAACGGCTACAAGGCTATTTCCTTGTATTTTCCTTGTCCACGCGTGCTGCATGGATGAGCATGTTGTTTGTACGGTGATTTGCAGTGTGGAACGGCCAGTTATGCGCAGATTGATTCGCGGTTTGTCCCAAATTTGAATCAGCGTTGTGACCAATTTGCAGCAGCGAAAACGCTTTTCAATCATGTTTTGCGCACAAGTGCTCAGATTTACCGACAAGTGGCTATCGTGGGTAGCGACATCCAGATTTTGTTACTACGATTGAGCAGCAATGACTAACAACAATTTGATTTCTGCCGCCAGTGACGAGGGCTTTGAAAACTCCTTGCTGCTCGAGTGGCTCAACAGTGCGCAGATGGGGTTGTGCGTGGCAGACGATCAGTCAACCGTCGCCATGCTCAATCCCAAAGCGTGTGAGCTGCTCGGTCTGGACGGACTGGCGACCCTGGGCCAGTCATTTGGGGGTTTGCTGGCCCGAATCGGGTTTTCTCCTGACGATGCCGCCCGGTTGGCCGCCCCGGACGGTAGCGGCGATTACCCTTTGGTGATCGGTGCTGGGCTGGCAGAATTGCCCCGGCATTTGCTGCTCAAATTCAGTGCGGTGCACAGCGAAACGCGCGGCACGTACAAAGTGGTGGCCATCACCGACATCACGGCCTTGATGCTGGCCCAGCAACAGGTAGATTCAGAGCCCTTCAGGCGGCAGTGGCAGGCGCTCAATGCCGGTGTGGTGATCTCCGATGCGCGCGCGCCGGACATGCCCATCGTGTTTGTCAACGCCATGTTTGAGCACATGAGCGGCTACGCCTCAAGCGAGATTCTAGGCCGCAATTGCCGGTTTTTGCAGGGCTCGGACACAGACCAGCCGGGTATCGCCACCATTCGGGATGCCATCAAGGCGCAAAGCAACGGCTTTGCCACGCTGCGCAACTACCGAAAAGACGGCTCACTGTTCTTGAACCAGCTGTTCATCTCGCCAGTGCGCGACGGCGCAGGTGCAGTAACGCATTTTGTTGGCATTCAGCACCCCCAGGCGCCGGCAGCTCTTGGGGTTGCCCCAGCTTTCTCGAACGACAAAATCCCACCTGCCAGGTAAGTATTCAACAGCCTCCCAACAGGCATGCAACCGGCGCCGACACAGCGCTCAGTAAAACCCACCATGAAGTCAGGTCGCGTACTTTTAAGCTTTAACGTTATCGGCATGGCCGCGCGCGAGGCCATGCTGCTCAAATCGTTTGTGCGCATGCTTGACGGCCGGACCAGGCAGCGCTGGCTGTTCAAACCGCAGCAGGACTACAACGAACAGCAATCCGCTGATTTGATATTTTTGGGCGACGAAGGCACCGAGCCCGCACTACCGCCCGGAAATGCGCAAGCCCCGCGGCAGCTGCGCATGGGCATGCTCGCGCTAGACCTGTTCGCCAAGCTCGACAGGCCCCTGCGCCCAGACGAGCTGGAGCGTGAACTGAACCGCATGGGAACGTTGTTGGTGCAGGCCAGAGCTGTGCACATGGCCGGGGAAACCGTCAACACATTCGTCTCAACGCTTGGCCGCGAAAACGTGGGTGACGGGCGGCCGTCGGCTTTGTGGCGGCCAGTTGCAGAGGGCAGTGCGCACTCGGAATTTGCGCCGACAACTGTTTTTTCCAACGACTTTTTTGAACCTGCGCAGGCAACCGCGCCAGAAAAAACGGCGGCGTCTGCGGAACCGCCTGCGAGTGCGAAACTCCCTGTGGTGAAAATTTCCATCGCGCCGCGTGATGGGCTGCGTCTGTTGCGCTGGCCGCAAGCCAGCTTGATCAGCACCCCCGCCAGGCTCAAACTTGCAGCTTTTATGACCGGCGAAAGCACAACCTTGAACAACCTGCAGAAAACCTCGGGACAAAGCCTGCAAGCTTGCGCTGAGTTTGTGCAGGACCTGAATGCATCAGGCTTTTTGTCCATCACTGCGGCCGGTCCGGAAACCACCGGCGCAACGGCTAAACCGGTGGCTACCCGTGCGCAATCTGGCGCAATCGACACTGCGGTTGCCAAGCCGCCGGCTCAACAAACGGCAATTCCCCAGCGCAATGCACCGCCTGTGCCGAGCCTGTTCGCCCGCATCCGCGTGCGGCTGGGCATTTCGGCAGCGGGTTAGGCGGAGCGCCCAAGCGAACGGTCCACGGGCCAATCACTTGGCTTGCCCATCGCATTTTGTGGCAGCGCAGCGCCGTAGGTCACGCTGGCCAATGCGGCATACCGCGGCAGTGTGTCAAAAGCCCAGGCTTCAAATTCCAGCTGGTGTTCCACCTGGCCAGCCGCGCGCAAAACCACAAACGCCTTGAGCTTGGGCGGCGTTGCCAGCGTGTCCAGGCGCACCGCTGCATGTTGGACGTGCGGGTGCGTTTGCAGCTGTTGGGCCACCCAGTCTGGCGATACGTTGTGGCCGCCCACCTGCACGCTGCTGTCGGTGCGGCGCAGCAGTTCAAACTGCGCCGCGCTGGCCCATTTCAATTCGTCTTGCACCGCCATGACCGCCAGCGTGCCGTTGGGCAGCAGCAGCTCAATTGCGCCTTGCGCGTTGCGCGTGCGACCCGGTGCCAGCGTGTAGGGCATGCCGGGGTCGTCGCGCCAGGCCAGGCCGGCGGTTTCACTCGATCCGTAAATTTGCAGCAGTCTGGCCAGTGGCGCGGCTTGGCCCGCTGCTGATTTTTCAGTCAATTTGCGGTGTACGGCTTCTGCCAGCGGCGCCGTTGACGAAATACCCTGCACGCCTGCAGGCCAGGCTCTGGTAGATTCAGCCAGATAAGCCCATTGGTCCGGCACAGCCACAACCAGGTCTCCTGATTGAAATTCACTCAGGCAGTCCAGGTCAGCGTCCACCACATGAACGTTGAGCACCAACGGCAGCAGCACACCCCAAATCAGGCCGTAAATATGGTGGGTTGGGGCCAGCACGACCACGCGGCTGATGTTGGTTGCGTTGCCAGAAGTTGGCGACTTGAGCACTTGTGCCCACGCGCGCGCCTCGTTTGCCAGCACGTCCTCACGGTGGCGAATGTGCTTGCGTACGCCCGTGCTGCCCGAGCTGGAAAACGTAAAGTGTGATGCGCCACTGGACCTGGCGCGTTGCATCACTTCAGCCCAGTCAGCTGCGCTGCGCCTGGCCAGAAATAAATCCTCAAAACCTGCGTCGTATGCGTTGCACCAGGTGGCGGCAGCGGTGGCCAACTGCATGCGCGCTAACGAGTCAAGCGCCAAGCCGCCAGCCGACCAGTCAATGGATTTCTCGGGGTTGATGCGCGGGCCAAGACGTGCTGCCAGGCCAGGCATAGCGGCAATTTCAGCCCAGGCCAGGTCGCGGCTTATCCGCAGCAGGTCAGCCGGTGAAATAGCCAGCGCACTCATGGCAATTGAATCAGTTGCGCCTGCACATTGCCGGTTAAAACTTCAGGATGTCCTCGTGGCGCGAGCCACTGCGGGGCGCTGACGGTGCCGGAGCAGGCGCAGGCGCAGAAGGCGCTGCATAAGCTCGTTGCGCTGGGGCGGCGGGCGCGGCTACAGACACCTCGGCTGGCGCTGCATTAACGCCGCCGTTCATCGCGGCAATCACTGCAGCGACGATGTCATTGAGATTGGGCGCTGCAGGGGCTGCAGGAGCCGCAGCGGGTGCAAAGGTGCGTGGGGCCTGAATTGCCGCAGGGGCCATTGGCGCAAGTTGGCTTGTGTAATCGGTGGGTTGAAAGTCAGCTGGAGGCGCTTCAAACGCGTCTTGCACCAGTGGCTTGTTGGCGCGCTTGACCAGAATCATCACGGTTTGCTGGCCCAGGTGGTTGGGAATGGTGACCATGTGCACTTTGACTTTGGTCGCAATTTCGCGGTGGTCAAAGGTGTAATCGAACACGCAGTTTAAAAAGCCCTTTTTCACCCCTTCGACAAAGCGGCCGTAAAACGCTGCGGTTTTGGTGCACAGCGCGACTTCGTCAAAAAAGTTTTTACCAATCGCCCAGCTGGGGCTGACGCCGGTCAAGTCGCCTTCCGCCATGTTGTATTCGAGAACGATGCCGGTCAAGTCGAGCTTGACAAGGCCAAACGGCAGCCCGTCTTTTATCGAATCGGGAATGCGCGGCAGCAGCTCCGCCAAATTCACGCCTTCAAAACTAATGTGTTCCATGAACAACCCTGACTAAAAAACCCAAACTTGCAAAATAGCAAAACATTAAAAATCCGGAAACCTAACTTTGCGGCACTGGCGGCATCACGCGCCGAATCAAAATCCAGACATGCGGCGAGGCCATGGCTACGCGCGGCTTGGTAATACGTACCATCATCGGCGTCTCAGGCATTTCATGGAAATACACAAACGGAAACATCTGGTCAAACGTCATGGCTTTCAGCGCGCTTTTAAAGCGTCCCTGAAACTGCTCACTCACTCCGCACACAGCCAGCTCCATGAAAAACCCTGCGCCCATCACACGCTGCGGGTCGCGGTTGGTCAACTCGCCTTCGGTGCGGTTGTAACGCACAATTTTGGCTTTGTCATTGAGCAGTACCGCGCCGATTGGCAGGTCGTCAAACGCTGTTTGCGGCAGACGGTCTATCGTTTCCATCACGTCGCGGCCATCCACCTGGAAGAATTGTTTGTACTTAAGTAATAAATCGGACGACACGGTTTGCCTTTGTTGACGATAAGCGCTCACGCAGCCGCCTCGTAGTTGTGCCGTAATTTTATCGCCTCGCCCGAATTATTCGTGAAAGACCACGCAAATGTAAGCACTTCGACGACATGAATCTGCCCAATAGTTACGGAATTTGTCGCTTTTTGACACTTTGCGTAACCATTGCACCAGTGCATTGCTGCGGTACATCTGAAATGCTGGCTGCACCTAACACCCCGCATGGTGTCAATTTTCAAACAAATCAGCCTCTAGCCCAATGAATACGGGCGCAAGCAGCTACTAAATCAATACCGCTCTGGCAGCGTTTGCGCCTGCCCCGGCGCTTAAACTGGGGTAAATGCAAGCGCCGCCGACTGCAGTACTGCCTGGCGCAGCCAGATATGGGCACTTTGCGCATCGACGCGCCGGTGCCAAACCGCGTCTACGTTGACCGGTGCCACGTCAAACGGCAGCGGCCGCTGTACCAGCTGTTCGGCAATACCCGTCACACCCAAAAAATGTTTGGGCAACACCGTGAGCAAGTTGGAGTTGGCGACCACCCGACCCGCCGTAAAAAATTGGTTGACTGTCAGCACAATCTGCCGTTTGCGGCCAATGGCGGCCAACGACTCATCAATAAAGCCGTACGGGCGACCCGAAAAACTCACCAGCATGTGACGCGCTGCACAAAACCGGTTCAGGGTGAACGGGCCATTGGCCAGCGCATTGCCTTTGCGCATGACGCACACGTACTGGCCGTCGTACAGGCGCTGGTGCGCAAATGCAACGCCGTCACCGCTTTGGGCGCGCACCACCAAATCAGCCAGCACCGACGGAAAATGGCCGATGGCCAGGTCGACCGCTTCTTCGTCAAGCAGGCGGCGCGGGTCGCGCGTGGAAAGCGGCACCACCCGAAGCGATACGCCGGGCGCTTGCCGCTCCAGTGTGTCGACCAATCCAGGCATCAACTCAGCTGCGGTTGCGTCGGCCATTGCCAGCACGAATGTGGTGTTGGCCGTTGCAGGCTCAAAACCACCGGGCGCCAGCGATGCCTGCAGTTGCCGCAGCGCGTCCCGCACGATGGGCCACAGCACCAGCGCCCGTGCGGTGGGCGCCATGCCCTGGCCGCTGCGCACGACCAGGTCGTCGCCCAGGGTTTCGCGCAGGCGGCGCAGTGCGTTGCTCACTGCGGGCTGGCTCAAAGACAAATTGCGGGCCGCTCGGGTCAGGCTGCGTTCGGCCATGACCTCGTCGAACACGCGGAGCAGATTCAGGTCGAGGGTTCGGAAATTGGCAGCATTCATGCCCATAATTTATCACTGATGTGAATAACCACAATCATCAATATAAAGTTGAATCACACAAGTGTTAACCCTAATATACCGATGCCGCGCGTATTGCCGAGCGGCGCTGAAAGAGGAATTCACCATGACCAGTTTTGTACACATTGACACCGCTACCCGCCACGCTGGCGCCGAGCGACTTGAAGCCGCAGCCCAGGCCGCGCAGCACTTGCGAAGCCAGGCAACTGGCGCTCGGGGCCTGGCAACACTGCTTTTGTCAGCCGTTGCAGCCGCCGTGATGGTAGCGGCCTACCAGGTCATGGACAGCGTGGCTGAAGGTCAGTTGCTCGTAATCTGGATTGCGCTATGGGCGGTTGCGTTTGCCACTCTGGCCTTGTTTGCCAACAGCGCACGCGGCCTGGCCGTAAGCGCACGGCAAACACACGTTGACACAGTCGGCGCATGTTGCACAGCTGAGGTCAACTGTGCAGAGGCTGCCAGCGATGAGGTAGTAGCGCGGCGATCAGATGGTTTTTTTGCGTGGGCAAACGCTGCAACACATCT
>JANNCT010000108.1:0-8827 GCA_031386895.1 Polaromonas sp. | reverse complement strand
GGGCGGCCCGTCGCTGCGCGTTTCCAGCTACAACGATAATCCCCACCCATGAAGCAACTCTTAGACTTTTTACCCATTCTGCTGTTTTTCGGCGCGTTCAAGATGTATGACATTTACGTGGCCACTGCCGTCATCATGGTGGCCACCTCGGTGCAAATGCTGATTTTGCTCAAGCTCGATGGCAAGCTGCAAACCATGCACAAAGTCACCTGGGCGCTGGTCATAGGCTTTGGCGCGCTGACGCTGGCTTTTCATGACGAGCGCTTCGTCAAAATCAAGCCTACCGTGCTCTACGCCTTTACCGGGCTGGCGCTGGGCTTGGGCCTGTGGGTGCTGAAGAAAAACTTTTTAAAAATGATGCTCGGCGCGCAGCTCAAAATGCCCGACAACATATGGCGCAACCTCACGCTGATTTGGGTGAGCTACAGTTTTTTTATGGCTGCGCTCAATGCATATGTTGCGTTTTTTTACACCACCGAGCAGTGGGTGAATTTCAAGCTGTGGGGCTACGCTTTTCCGCTGGTTTTTCTGGTCGGCCAGGGGCTGTACATCGCTAAATATCTGCAAACCGATGAAAGCGAAATCAAGTCATGAGCGCGTCACCTTCGACGACCTATCCCAACGCGGGCGCCTACACCGCCGCCATCAATCAACGTTTGACAACGCTGCTGTCGCCGTCTCAGCTGGAAGTGATTGACGAAAGCGCTGAGCACGCAGGCCACGTCGGCGCCAACGCCGAGGGTTTTGGCACGCACGTTCGGGTACGCATTGGCAGCCCCGCTTTTGCTGGCAAAACCCGCGTGGCCAAGCACCGGCTTGTGTATGATGCGATGCAAAATTTCATTGACGACGGCCTGCACGCACTGGCCATTGATATTGTCGACACGCCTTAAAAAGCGCACGTCGCCCCCATTTTTATCTGCTATTTTTACTTTTCATTCAACAGGACTTTCATGAAAAAGCAACTTTTATTGGCCACAGCAGCAGCGGTATTGGCCTTCAGTGCACAAGGTGTGCTGGCGCAAAACGTAGCTATTGTTAACGGTAAAGCCGTGCCTAAAACCCGGCTCGACGCACTGGCCCAGCAAGTGGCCAAAGCCGGCCGCCCGGTTACGCCTGAAATGCAGGGCCAACTGCGCGAAGAAGTTATTTCCCGCGAAGTGTTTATGCAAGAAGCTGAAAAGCAGGGCTTGTCGACCAGCGACGACTTCAAAGCGCAAATGGAGCTGGCCCGCCAGACGATTTTGATTCGCGCGCTGTTCGCTGATTACGATCAAAAAAACAAAGTCACTGACGCTGAGCTGAAAGCCGAATACGACAAATTTGCAGCAGCCAACGGCGGCAAAGAATACAAAGCGCGCCATATTTTGGTAGAAAAAGAAGCCGACGCCAAAGGCATCATTGCGGCACTGAAAAAAGGCGGCAAGTTTGAAGACCTGGCCAAAAAGCAATCTAAAGACGCAGGCTCAGGCGCCAACGGCGGCGACCTCGATTGGGCCAACCCCAGCAGCTATGTGGCTGAATTTACCGAAGCCATGCTCAAGCTGAACAAAGGCCAGTTAACCGATAGCCCGGTCAAAACCCAGTTTGGCTACCACGTGATTCGCGTGGACGACATTCGCAACGCGCAGTTGCCGCCGTTTGCCGAACTCAGGCCGCAAATTGCCCAGCAACTACAGCAGCAACGCCTGGGTGCGTACCAGCAAGGCCTTCGGGAAAAAGCCAAGGTTGAATAAAAGCCTCGTAGTTTGAAACAAAATAACGCGGCTGGTCCGCGTTTTTTTATTTTTAATGACTAAAAACAGTTTTTGAGCCATTTTTGAGCCATTTTTTAGCAGCAAACAAGCCTTTTACCCAATAAATACGGTCGCACGCAGCTATATATTTAATAGCGATTTTATCTGAAGTCTGACATTAAAAGCTGCCTGAACTTACGCCAAGCGCGCGTAAAGCCCGGTCAGCTCTTCATAGCCCTTCAAAATCAATTCACTGGCAACAGCCATGTCTGCCAAGGCCTTGGGCCGTTCGTTTTGTGTGCCTGCCAAAGCCACTTCAAAAAACACCCACATGTTGCCAATCTTAGAGAGTTGACGCTTGATGTCGTTGGTGTTTTCTTTTGCGGCCTGCAAAAAACCCAGTGCTTGCAAATATTCTTGCTGCCGCTTGGCAATAAGCGGCAGTGTTTGCGCAGCGGTAAAAGCCCAGTTGCGCGCAAACCCATGCGCCGCAATTTGCTGCGTTAGCATGCGCTGGCGACCACTGACGTTAGTGAGCTTAGATGCCGCGCGCCCTGTCGTTTGCTCTAATTGAAGCGTTGCCTGATTGGCCAGCACCAGCAAATCTTCAGCACCATCAAACACCGCCTTGACACGCTCTTTGACTATCACGCTGCCTACCACCACATCTTTGTAATCGTTCCATTTCGCGCTGAGTTTACTGAAGGTGTCCTTGATTTCAGCGGTAGGCGCAGACACCCGTAGCTGCGACAGCGCCAGATCAAACTGCGCGACAGAGTCGTTCAGCAACAGTTGGCTGCCCGTGGGGTCAATGCCCCGGCCCACCGCGCAATAGGTTTTGGTCATGCGCGCCAACAACATGCGCTGCCGCCCCGCCACATTAACCACCTGCGACGCATTGGCAACTTGCGCACCAACCCAGGGCAGAACGCTAGCAGCGCCAACTGCTATGAGCATCCTGCGGCGCTTAAACGAGAAATTTGTCACATTTTTGTATAAGTCCATGTCTCGCTCCGTTTTTATTGGTCAGAACGAGAAATTTAACCACAAGATGTTACTTATTTGTTTCAGCCTAGCGATTCGCTGCGGCTTCGGTAGGCGTTACTTCAGCGCAGCCAAGCCCATCAGCACGCCAATCATCACTGGCTGGTGCAGCACGTACCAGGTCAAGCTCCAACGGCCAAGCCAGGTTAGCGGCGCTGCAGCGTTGGGCAGCGGACGGGCTAGCCAGTGCGGCCGCCGCGCCAGCAGCGCTTGCCCTGTTGCCATGCCCCACCACATCACGCCCAGCCACGGCAGCAGTGGCACGTAGTCTTCAGTGACTGGCTTCTTGCTGATTAAACCGAGCCAATTAAACGCTTTTTCGTTAAGAAAAGCGGCTTCTGGCCAATAAATATGGGCGCGAGCAGCTATTAAAGGCATAGCGATGGCCAATGCGGCCAGTGGCCACAGCCAACGCCCCCAGCCGCCGGTAAAGCGAACAACAATCAACATCAGCGCTATGCCGTGCAGCACGCCAAAGTAAATAAAGCTCTTGGGGTACATCAGGTACGAGCCCGCAGACACCAGCAGCGCGCAACCCGCCACTTGCAACCAGCGCCGCCAAAACCGCTGACTGGTTTGCCCCTGATGCGCCGCAATGGCCTGGCTTAAACCCGCGCAAAACACAAACAAACTGACGATGGCGGCTCGCTGGTTTGTCCAGAACGGGTCAATGTAAAAGTTTTCTTTGATGTAGCCAAACTGATTTAAATCAAAGCAAAAGTGAAAAGCCGTCATCCACACAATGGCCAAGCCGCGTAGCGCGTCGATGGAGTCAAAGCGAGTGGTTGGCATAGGGGTCATGTCAACGCAAAACCGACGTTACCGCGTTTCCGTCGGCGAGTCGGCCCATCGCCATTTCAAACAAGTGCTCAGGGTCTAAAGTGGCTAACTTGCTGTCTATGCGCAGACCCGAGCTGCTGAGCTGCATTTGCTGCGGAAACACCATGCCGGCCACGGGCGCGGCGTCTTTTTCTTGTAGAAAGCTTGAGATTTGCTCACGCAGCACGTCTTTGTCGCGGGCAGCAAACAAAATGCAGCCGCGCGCGCCGGGCATGCGGCACAAAATGGCGTTAGCCGGCAGCCGCTGGCGAATGAACTGCGCAATCACCATTGCCTTAACCTCTGTGCCGCCCTGCTCTGGCGTCATGTCGAAGTCGTCATGGTTGACCACCTGAATGCCGCACAGCGCGGCGTGAACCTCGCCCGCCACCACGTCTTTGAGCGTGCGCCGCAGCAGCTCGATAAAGCCAGACTCGCTCCAGCAGCCCGTTGTGGGGTCAAGCAGCTTTTTGCGCTGGTCTCGGCTTGACTGGGTCAGCAGCGCTTTTTGGTTGTCGGTCAGGGCGTTGATGCGCAGCTCGGACTCGACCATGTGCGCCATGTCGGCCAGCATCTCTAAATCTTCCGGTGAAAAAGTGCGCGGCATGGTGTCGAGTACGCACAGCGTTCCCACGCGTAAACCCAAGGCAATTTCTAGCGGCCAACCGCAATACGAGCGAATGTACGGCGGGCCAAGTGCCAAGGGGTTTTTAGCAAAACGAGGGTCGGCCAGCGTGTCACGCACCTGAAATACATCAGACTGCATGATGGCGTGCCCGCAAAACGAAACACCGCGCGTGGTTTCGGCCACGGCCAGCCCTTGGGCTGAGCGAAACCACTGCACGTCGTCTTCAATGATGGAAATCAAAACAATCGGCACATGCATCAGGCGCTGCGCCATGCGGGTGATGCGGTCAAAGCGGTCTTCACGCGGCACATAGGCGCACATGGCCGACTGCAAAGCCGCAATACGTTCGGCTTCGTTGTCGGGGATGGGGGAAATCAGGTAGTCCAAACGAGTTCCGATGTGCTATTAATTTATGAGCTGCTTGCGCCCGTGTTTAGGGCGCTAAAGGCCTTTTTTTATATGAAAGTGGCCGTTTTTAAGCTAAAAAGTGCAACTTGGCGTGCAACTTTAAATACTGCTCGCCCTGCACAGGAGTGTAGCCATCAGCGTCGCGCACCCGCATTCATGGCCATTGCAATCAACCGCCGCGCCCCGCCCAAACAGCTGGATTCCACGCAGGCCAATCCTGTTTGATGCAACTGGTTTTATGTCGCTGAAGCGACCAGATTAAGCGCGGCGGCTCTTTAGACTGAAAAGTCAAATCAATAACAGGAGACTTTGTATGAACCAATTTTTAAAACTTGGCTTGGCCAGCGCCGTCATTGGCCTGGCGGCTTGCAGTTCTGTCATGCAAAACACACCCACCACGCGGCCTGCCAGCTGGCTCGCGCCTGAGGTACTGGTGGCCCCGTCGTCGTTTAGTGGCGTGCACGGCCTGGCAGTGGACATGCAAGGGCGTTTGCTTGCCGGCAGTGTGCTGGGCAACAACTTGTGGGAAGTTGACCGCACCACGGGCGCAGCAAAAGTGTTGATTCCCGCACCCGAAGGCCAAGCCGATGACATTGCAATCGGCCCCAAAGGCGAAATGGCCTGGACGTCTTACATACAAGGCGTGCTGCGCTACCGCGCCAACGACACTGCACCGATTCGCGTGCTGGCCAAAGACCTGCCTGGCCTTAACTCACTGGCGTTTGACCCTAAAAGCGGCAAGCTGTATGCATCGCAGGTTTTCTTGGGCGACGCGATGTGGGAAATTGATGTGGCCGATAAACCAGATAGGGTTGCGCCACGGTTAATTGCAAAAGACATGGGCGGTTTTAATGGCTTTGAAGTCGGCCCAGACGGCATGATTTACGGCCCGCTGTGGTTCAAAGGCCAAGTCGTCAAGATGAACCCGGCCAACGGCGCCATCACGGTCATCAACAGCGACTTCAAAATTCCGGCTGCGACTAATCTCGACGGTAAAGGCAACCTGTGGGTGATTGACACGCGCACTGGCGAGCTCAGCAAGGTCGAGCTGGCCAGCGGCCGCAAGACAGTCGTCAAGCAGCTCAAAACTGCACTAGACAACCTGGCCATTGCGCCCAATGGTTTGATTTATGTGTCGAACATGGCCGACAACTCGATTGAGTCTTTCAACCCCGCCACGGGCGAGCTAAAAATGCTCACCAGCGGCAAGCTGGCCGTGCCCGGCGGCATGAAGCTGGACGGCGACACCCTGTGGGTGGCCGACGTGTTTGGTTTCAGGCAAGTCAATGTGAAAAACGGCGACGTGAAAGACGTGCTGCGCATGCAAGCATCAGACATGGAATACCCGTTTTCTGTGGGCGTATCAAGCAAGCAATTCGCCTTGACATCGTGGTTTACCGGCAGCGTGCAGGTCATTGACCGCGCCACGCTAAAAACCAGCACGGTGATTCATGGCCTGAAGGCACCCATGGACGCGCTGTTTATGCCTGACGGCAGCCTGGTTTTTAATGAAATTGCGACCGGATCAATCACCCGCGCCAGCGGTAAAGACTTTATTGACCGCAAAGTGTTGGCGCAAGGTTTGGCCGGGCCAGTGCAAATGACACTTGGCCGCGACGGCGCGATTTACGTGACCGAAGCTGCAGGCAACCTGACCCGAATCAACTTGGCGGACGCCAGCAAAACCGTGGTGGCAGACAAACTGGCCCTGCCAGAAGGCGTAGCGCAAACGCCGTGGGGCACCTTCATAGTGGCCGAAACCGCCGCGCGCCGCCTGGTGGAAATCAACCCTGCGGACGGCACCCGCCGCACCGTAGCCGAGAACCTGCCCATCGGCCTCGAAGCCGGCCCGGGCCTGCCGCCACCCTACGTGCCGACCGGCGTGGCTGTGGGGGCGGATGGGACGATTTACATGAGTGCGGACCGGAACAACGCGGTTTATAAGATTCGACCTGGGCGATAGATAGCTGGGGTTGGCAATTTCGATGGGGCTTTGCCAGCTTCCGAAATTGCCGAAATTGCCGAAATTTTTGATGTTTGAGCGTCGTAGCTCAATGAATATGGGCGCAAGCTGCTACTAAATTAATAATAATTGCGGCCCTTAACTTAACTCGCCCGTCGCTCAACATTTAGACACAGGGTTACCTCGATCTGAGTGGGTCTTGTCAATGCAAATGAGGATACTGTCGCATCGGTAGCAGTTGCAAGCCAGTAGCATCTGCAACCTAAAGCTCAGGCCAATAAGAACAAACGGTCGGTTAACCGCCGCTCATTTGGCCAGCGCTTTTGACTGAGCGCGGTGTGAATGACGGCCAAATCATGAACCAAATCATTTTTGACTGTGTAGAAGACCGCATACGGGAATCGTGGAAGCAGGGTACGTGGCACGCCCGGGATAATTTCTGCGTACAAAAGTGGGACTTGTTCAAGGCGTTTGAGTTGAAGCTCAAAAGCCAGCTCAAATTCAGAACCCAAACCGCCCCTTTGTTGCTCGTACCAGTCAAAGGCTGCACCGATTTCTCGAGTCGCCCGACTGGCAAACTTCAAGCGGTACGCCACGTGCCGTTTTTTAGATGCGCTTTCACCTGATCCCATGAATAACCCGCCTCCGGGTTGCGCTCAAAGTCAGCCAAACGTGCGTTAAGTTCTGTTTTCAGCTCGGGCGAAACCTCAATCGCGTCAGGAACAGCAGCAATGCTTTCCCAAATCACTTCCACGAGCTGAATGCGCGCCTGTACGGGCAGTTCCAAAATGTCAGCAACAGAGATTTGAGTCATGAACTGAAGACTACCACGGGTACATGTTGGCGGGTCAAGCCGTTACTGCTCTGCGGGAAGGCAAGTGACTTGCAAGAGAATTACTTGGGATCTGAGCCTGATTCTTTCCCCTGCCTTGGCTTCAGTTGTCGGCTGCCAGCGATGAAATGGCGACTGCCGACATGGATTGCTTGCTGATCCCGCGATCGATGCAGTACTTGGCGCTGAGCCATAGTCTTAATGGCTTAGTGCCTTTGCTTGCGTTGCAGCCTACACAACACAGTGCGATATTTGCCAAGTTCACAATCGCCTCGTCGTTGACGATATGTTCCCAGGATGGACATGCAGCTCGCGGGCCCTGTGGCTCGCCGAACTCGCGATTGCAATAGATACAACGCATGTCCCGCGCAATTACTGTAAGCGCGAGTTCCCTAGGGATGTTCCATTTGGCTGCGGTGCGTAGAAGTAGTGAAGTCACGAGGCAAAATGTAATGTGTGGCGCAAAACCTGCGGTGTAAAAATGGCGTTGCAACCTAATCTGAACATCAAAATCTCCTGAAACTGAGTTGTATTTATTCCGCTTTTCATTACGTACGATACTACAAATTTAGGAGCTTACCGCGCCCGTATCTATTAGCTTAGAGAACTATTTAGCATCTTACAAATGCCCAAAAGCACGAAAATCGGTCCAAACCGTTCAAATTACAGTAGTTTTGACACCTTAAGCGCTGAGAGTGCCGATTTACACCCATCAAATCGCACTAAAACCAAATGAATACGGGCGCAGGCCGCTCCTAAATAAATAGTGACCGCTGCTTACGTCCTACCCCACCCAACGACGCGCGTTGTGCCACAACTGCATCCACGGGCTGTGAGCTTCTGCGTCCAGCGACGTCCAGCTCATTTGAATATTGCGAAAGACGCGCTCGGGGTGCGGCATCATGGCTGTGAAGCGGCCGTCTGCTGTGGTGACTGCCGTCAAACCGCCTGGGCTGCCGTTGGGGTTGGCTGGGTAGCTTGTCGTGGCTGTACCTTGGTTGTCGGTAAAGCGCATGGCGGCTATCGCTTGGGCTGCGTTGCCTCGCCCGCCCATTGCGGGGTCAAAATTAGCGAAGCCTTCGCCGTGGGCCACCGCGATTGGCAAGCGGCTGCCTTCCATGCCTTTGAAGAACAGGCTGGGTGAATCAAGCACTTCAACTTGGCTCAAGCGCGCCTCAAAGCGTTCGCTTTGGTTGGTGGTGAAGCGCGGCCATGCTTGGGTGCCGGGGATGATGCTGCAGAGTTCTGCAAACATCTGGCAGCCGTTGCAGACGCCTAGACCAAACGTGTCTTTTTCTGCAAAAAACTTGGCGAATTGGTCGGCCAGCAGCGGGTTGAAGGTGATGGACCTTGCCCAGCCGATGCCTGCACCCAACGTGTCGCCGTAGCTAAAACCG
>JANNCT010000043.1:0-15743 GCA_031386895.1 Polaromonas sp. | reverse complement strand
CCCTGGCGGCACAGTGCCAGATGCCAGCCCAGGCACCGGAACTGCAACCGGCGTTTGGACGCCGCCAGCAGGCGTGTTGGTAGCAAAAGACGCATCAACTGACGGAATCACGCCCCCAGCGGCGACGCCCGCTGCGGACACGCCGCTGCCAACGCCAGTTACGTTTACTCCAGCAGCCGCGCTGCAGGGCATCAAGTACGTTGAAAACGTCGATGCACCCGGCACTCCGCCAGTGGCGGGCTCGGCTATTCAATGGACGATTGTTTACAAAAACGCGGGTCTGACGCCTGCTACAAATGTGCAGGTCATTGACTCGTTGCTGCCGCTGTTAAGTCAGATCGCGGGCACTATTTCGTCTGTGGCTACTGAGCCTGCAACCACCATTGGCGGCGCAGCGCCATCAATTGCCGCGCCAAATCCTGCGTGGAACGGCGGCTCTGTCACTGCACTGCTGCAAACGCCGATTACCATTCCACCCGGCGGCATCCTGACGATCAAAATCAAGTCGTCAATAAACGGCAGCCCAGCTTTCGTGGGCGCGTTGGTTAACCAGGCTAATTTGACATCCGCTGAAACCGGCGGCCCCACAGGAACGCCGCTGCCTACCAGCGCGGTGAACCCGGGCTTTCCGGCTTGCCCGAACGTGCTGGCTTGCATACCTTCTGGCGTAACCGTGCCGGCGAACGCCTTGAACAGCGCGCCAAGCGGTGGTGCAGCGGGTCAGACCAACACTCTGGCCATTGCCCAAGCTGGTTCTATTTCCGGCAAGGCCTGGCGCGAAGACACGGTCGACAAGGTCTATCAAGGCAGTGAGACGCCAGTACCGGGCATTCGGGTTGCGGTGTATGCGATTGACCCTGTAACAGGCGTGCGGATCGTGGAAGTGACCAACCCGCTGAACCGCCCTGTCACAGACGCAGCTGGCAATTACACGGTGGGCGGCCTGGCCCCCACCGCCGCTGGCGGACCCAAGTACGAAATCGTTTTTTACAACGAGGCCGGTACGTCAATTCTGTCTGGTGGTACTTCGCAAGGCGTCATCACGCCGGCCAATAACGGCGTCACCACTGACCGCAGCAAGATCAAAGGCGTCAGTGTCACCTCAGGCCTGGTTTCAGACGGACAAAACCTGCCGCTTGACCCAAGCGGTGTGGTGTATGACTCGGTTACGCGTAACCCTGTGCCGGGCGCCATTGTGACGTTCACCGGCCCGCCCGGCTTCAATCCGGCCAGGGATTTGGTAGGCGGTGCTGCTAACGCATCACAGACGGTGGGGCCGTCTGGCTTCTATCAATTTGTTTTAACGCCAGACGCGCCACCGGGCGTGTACAACCTCAGCGTGACGCCGCCCGCAAACTATGGCCCGTCAACGCTGATTCCGCCACAGCCAGGCGCATTACCGCCGCAGCCGGGTGGCCCGCTGCCTGCGTTCCTGGTGCAAGCGCAGGCCGGCGCGCCCACTGGTGCGCAGCCAACGCCTTATTTCTTGTCGTTCAATATTGGCGCAGGTAACCGGGACATCATTCACAACCATATCCCGCTTGATTCTGGTAGCCAGCGCAAGTTGGCACTGATCAAAACAGTGAACAAACCCGTTGCGGAATTTGGTGATGTGGTCATGTACAACCTGCGGCTGCGCAACATCGGCAACGCAGCGGTTAACGGTACGTTTATCAATGACTCGTTGCCTGCTGGTTTCAGGTACATCCCTGGAACGGCTCAAATCAGCAACCCAGCTGGTGTGGCGTTGGTGGCCATGCCTGACCCGGTCGGCAGCCCAGGCCCAGCATTGCGCTTAAACATTCCTGGCAATTTGCTGGTGAACGGTGAAGTTTCGATCTTCTACAAGGTACGCCTTGGCGTAGGTTCGTTGCAGAGCGACGGAATCAACCGCGCGCAGGCTCTAGCCAACGGAGTGGCATCAAACGAAGCACGCGCCAAGGTGCAGGTAGAGCCCGGTGTGTTCACTTCTGAAGGTTGCGTGGCAGGCAAAGTGTTTGTAGATTGCAACAACAACCACATTCAGGACGCCGAAGAAGTGGGCGTGCCAAACGTGCGCTTGTATTTAAGCGACGGCACCTACTTCATCACGGACAGCGAGGGCAAGTACAGCTACTGCGGCTTGCAGCCAAAGAGCCATGCGATTTCGGTGGACATGCTCACCATGCCGCGGGGCTCGCGCATGACAACCACCAGCAACCGCAATTTGGGAGACGCCAACAGCCTGTTCCTGGATGTGAAAAACGGCCAGCTTATCAGGGCTGACTTTGCAGAAGGGTCATGTTCGAACACGGTACTGGAACAAGTAAGCGCCAGACGCGCCAAGGGCGAAGTTCCTGCGCCAGGTACTGAAAAGAAAGGCCAGCCAGCACTGAAGTGGGAAGGCAAATCGCCGCGCTATCCGCAGCAAGGCACCAACAGCGCAGACCAGATTCTGATAGCGCCTCGGCCAGCCAACGGAGGGGTGAATTCAGTGCCTGAGCAAAATACGCCCGCGCCTCAACTTCCGGCGGCATCTTCCAACACCCCTGGCGCTAACGTGCGCGAAACCAAATAAGGAGCACGTGACATGAACACAAACCACACGGCGCTCCCGCGTAACTTGTCTAGCGATATGACTTCTTCACTACAAAGCAAATCACGTTTTTCGCCAATTACGGCAGCTTGTGCGCTGGTCTGCGGAACGCTCACGGGGCTTGCGCATGCTCAAATGCCGCCGTCGAGCTTTCAGCCGGTCATGCCAGGCGTGATCAACTCGCAGCAAACCACGCCGTCCGCCGTTTTGCGCGGTGCCATTGGCGGGGTTGACTTCAGTGTGAATTCCAACGTGGCAAAGTTGACGGTTGAGGTTGAAAAAGACGACTTGCCTGCTGACGGGCAGAGCACCAACGACATCGCCATCAGGCTGTTTGACAAGGGCGGCGCGCCGCTCAAAGGCACAGCGCTGATTACGGTTGAGCACAGCGCCGGGCGCATTTTGATACCTGGCGCCCCAACGGATGAACTTGGCCCTGGCCGCCGCGATATTGATAAAGTCACGCCGGGCGTGCAAATAAAAGTGACCGATGGTGTGGCGACATTCAAGTTGCTGGCACCCACAGATCCGACCGAAGTCAAAATGCGCGTGACAGCGGGCAGTGCAGTTGCAGAAGGCACAGTCTCCTATTTGCCTGAATTGCGCGACATGGTGGCTGCTGGCCTGATAGAGGGAATTATCAATTTCAAGCGCAAATCCAGTGCAGAGATTTTCCCGGTGCGTATTGACGACGGCTTTGAACGCGAACTGAACCGCTGGACCCGCGAATTCAACAACGGCAAAGGCAATGCAGGTTTGCGCACGGCCTTTTTCATCAAAGGCAAGATCAAAGGCGATCTGCTGCTGACCATGGCGGCGGACTCTGACAAAGACACCAACAGCCGCCTGCTGCGCGATATTGACCCGAACCGCTTTTACCCCGTGTATGGCGACTCGGCGATCACCGGTTTCGATGCGCGCAGCCGCAGCCGTATGTACGTGCGCCTGGATTCAGGCAAAAGCTATGCACTGTGGGGCGATTTTTCAACCGGTGATGGTTTCAGCCAGCTGACAGGCGGCGGTGCAGTCGCCAGCACCAAAACCCGTGATCTTGGCGCTTACAGCCGCAGCGCCACCGGCCTTCGCGGCCACTACGAGCAGCCTGATTATTTCGTCAATGGCTTTGCCTTCTCAGACAACCTCAAGCAACTGGTAGAAGAATACCGAGGCAACGGAACGTCCGGGCCTTTCAGTGTGGCCAGCAACGCCGGCTTGGCCAATTCAGAAAAAGTTGAAATCGTCACGCGCGATAAAAATGCGCTCGGCCTGGTCAAAACAGTCCAGCTGATGCAGCGCTTGGTGGATTATTCTTTTGAGCCGTTTTCTGGCCGCATCTTGTTTAAAAGCCCAGTACCCAGCCTGGACATCAACGGCGACCCTGTCAGTATTCGCATCACGTACGAGGTCGAGCAAGGCGGCCCTAATTTCATGACCTACGGCATCGACGGGCAAGCCCGCGTTGGCGAGCGGTTCGAGGTGGGCGGCAGCATCGTCAAAGACGAAAACCCTGTATCACCCTACCGCCTTAACAGCGTCAATGCCACGCTGAAGCTCGGCACGATTGGCAGCCTGAACAGCACCGGCGCGGTGGTTTTTGAGGTGACTAACTCAAAGTCAACCCGTTACACCGCAGGCGGTTTGAGTACCCAGACGGTGTCAGGTGCAGCAGGCGAGGTGCGCGAGGACCGCAGCGGCAACGCCATTCGCATTGAGGCGAACTACAAAATTGGCGACCTGGATGCGCGTGGCTGGTACTCGCGCGCTGACCGTAACTTTTTCAACAGTGCAGCATCGGTCAGTGAAGGCCGCGAAGAAGCTGGCCTGTCGGGCCGCTACTTTCTGCGTTCGGACCTGTCGATTTACGCGTTGGCACGGCAAAGCAAAGACCGATCGGTGACCACCGAGCCATCGCGTGAAGCACTTGCGCTAGGCGCAACCTGGCTGGCCTCTGAGCGCTTGACGCTGGACGCGTCTATTCGCCACACCCGGGAAGATGCAGGCTTCACAGGCGAGTCCACCATTTCCAACAACAGCACTTTAGGCGGCGGCTTTTTTGGCTTGGGCGCTAACGCAGTTAATCCCATCACGGGCACCGCAGTATTGGGCGGCTCATCGAACAACTCAGCAGTGGCCGGCGGCTTGAACCCTGAAAACCTCAGCTCCACCAGCGTGCGCCTGAGCGCTGACTACCGCATCACCGACCAATGGACGCTTGCCGGAGAAATTGAGGCGGGCACCAGCGGGCAAAACCGTTGGGGTGCAGGAGCGAATTACCAGATCAACGAGCGCAGCCGACTTTACGCCAGGTACGAGCAACGCACCGGTTTGAGCTCGGCCTCCTCGCTTAACCCCTCAGACCGCGCCAACAGTTTTGTAGCGGGCATAGACAACACGTTTGCAGCAGGTCCTACCTTGTATAGCGAGTTCCGCATGCGCGACGCGATCAGCAGCGACATCGCCTTGGCGCGTGATATGCAGTTGGGCAGCGGCGTGCGTAACAGCTGGAACTACGCCCCCGGCATTACCTACACGGCAGGCGCTGAATATTTGCGCATACTGAGCGGCATCAACCGCGATGCGTTCGCCATCAACGGCGGCATTGACTACAGCGTTAATCCTGTGTGGCGTGCCAGTGCGCGGCTTGAGTACCGCCGGGTTTTTGATGACAAAGCCACTGCCATCAACGACACCCAGGATCAGTACTTGAGCACAGTAAGCGTGGCCCGCAAGCTGGACCGTGACTGGACATTGCTGGCCCGCAACTATCTTCTGTACCAAAACAACCACACTGCGGGCACCCGGCTTGAAGACCGCTTCCAAATCGGAGCAGCCTGGCGGCCAGTCGACCATAACCGCTGGAACGCACTTGCCCGGTACGAGTTTAAAAACGTACGCGACGCAGCAACCGATGCGGCAGTACCGGGCGACAACTACCGGGCGCACATTGTCAGCGTACATGGCGACTACCACCCAAGCCGACCGTGGTGGTTTAACGCCAGAGCAGCCGCAAAGGCCACCACTGACAAAATGCTGCCGTCTGGCCAGCAAAGTTACAGCGCGTACTTGCTTGGCGGGCGAGCCATCTACGACGTCACTGAAAAGTGGGACGTTGGTGTAATGACCAGTTTTATGTACAGCCCGCAGGGCTCGTCCAAGCAGTGGGCGCAAGGCGCTGAAGTCGGCTACCTGGTTCAAACCAACTTGTGGCTGTCTTTGGGCGTTAACTGGCGCGGCTTCAGTGACCGAGAGCTAACCGGCTCGGACTACACCAATCGCGGCGTCTATGTGCGGTTGCGATTCAAGTTTGATGGTGACTTGCTTAAGGGCAAAGACACCGACGTCAACCGCGCGCTGAATCGCTGACGCAGATTGCACCGAAACATTACTTTTGGCAGCACACATTTTTAAAAGATCTCAAGGCAGGATGAACCGCATGAAACTCAATTCTCTCTCCACCGGCGTCACCGTTGCTGCGGCCGCATTGGCCGTCCTGTTGGGTGGCTGCAGCACCACGGCAGGCCAGCAGACCAATGCGTCTACCGCGCCAGGTGCCAGGCAATCGATCACCGATGAAGCCATTCATGCGGACTACGGCAACTACACAGCCCAGCAAGCCCGTATCAAAGCCGTGAACGACACCGGCAAGCATCGCGCTGCCAGCTACGGCGTTGCCAAAGCGCAGTGCTGGCTTGATGTCAGCTTGCACGAATATAGCCGCAATGACCGCAGCAATTTCCCAGCAGCTGCATTCGCAGAGTCGTTCAAAATCACCGAATTTTTAAGCACCGGAAGCGCGGTAGCCGACGCTAAAAACCCAGCCTTGCAAACGCCGCTGGTCAATAACGCCACCAAACTGCGGCAAGATCTCTGGGATGCCGCCGACAAACTCAAAGGCCATGCCGGCTGGCGCTGTGCAGAGCAGAAAACGGCCTGCGCAGAAGTGGAACTGGTGCACGCTGGAAACGAGTTCGCCCAGCAAGAGTGGCGGCATGCCAAGCCCTATATTCAAATTGCCGAAGACTTGATTGGTGATGCGCAAAAAGCCGCCGAGGCCTGCCTGCCGCCGCCCGTGGTGGTGCCCCCCCGAGCAGCGGCCGTGCCAATGCCTGCCAACGTAGCAGCCAACGTGCTGTTTAATTTTGACAAGCGAGTCGTGGCGGAAACCCGTAGCTACAGCAAAGAGCAGCTTGACTCGCTGATCGCGCAGTACAAATCTGGCTCGGTGGTGGTTTCGGGCATTTCGTTGACGGGCCATGCCGATCGTTTGAACAGCACTGGTGACAAAAATTACAACATCAAGTTGAGCGAAGACCGCGTTGCCGCCGTCAAGGCTTATATGGTGGCTGCTGGTGTGCCAGCCAATCTGATCAGCACCAGCTACAAGGCTGACGGTGTTCAAATCGAAGCTTGCACCAAAGCTAAATTTAAAAATACATCTGAATTGCAAGAATGCTTGTTGCCGAACCGCCGCGTTGAGGTGATATTGACCGGCAGTAAAAAATAGCCCGGCAGGCAAAACAGCGCTAGCAACCGCGTGCAGTTTTGAGCCCTTCGCGTGGTCAGCCGCCTGCCAGCCATGCAAAGCCATTGGGCAAGCGGTGTGCTGTGAAAACTAGGGTGCGAACCAACATTTTTGCTGGCCGACGCGCCCAGCCTTGGGCAGTCAATGCCAGGGCGGCTGCCAAACCCCGGCGGAGCCTCTTGCCGTTATCAAGTCAGGGCCAAGCAGCTCGGAGTGCCTGTTTTGCACCTGGAGTTTGTGCGCAGGCTATTGGCCGCAGGCATTAAGTGACTTTAACCCAATGTAGATGGGCGCAAGCAGCTACGTAATTAGTAGCAAAGTTTGGTTGTGTAGCTCTGCTCAATAGTCTGGTCGACGCTGCACTGGTAACTACCGGCCAGGATAAATCGCGGCGCTAGCGCCTCTGCAGTAGTCCACCAAGCACGCCTATCAGGTCGCCCGAATTGCCCAGGCCGCCCGCAGGCGCACAGCAAAGCATTGACCGCATCCCCCATGCTTGTGCGCCTTGCCTTTGGCGATGCACTCCACCCTGGGGGCATGCACGCAGTAGATCTTGGGTGAATAAGCCCTCAGCCCGTACCCGCTGCTGGTTGTGGATGCGTCGGGCGATTTCCAGCAGCTTATTTAGCCGCGGTTGCGCTTTGGCGGGCAGGGCCATGACCTGGGTCTTGCGCTGGGTGTTGCGGATGACTCTGCCCAGCATGACTCGCATCTTCCTGGTCTGCGCCTTTGCCCGGTTGAACTGGCGCGCATGCGCATAGCGCGCTGACTGCACAAAGGCCTTCTGGCCGATGAATGTGTAGGGCTGGCGCAGTTTGATCCCTACCTGCTGGGTTAACTTCACCACAGCGATACGGGCTTTATTAAGCAACTGGCATCGATGGGGAAAGCCACGGCCCTGTCTTGCACGGTGGTGTTGAGGTTCACGACTGACAAGCAAGCCGCTTTGATCGTCTTTGTGAACTGGCCGGTTTGCATTGTCAGGCCCAAGATGAATTCACAGGCTTTTTGCCCAATTCGGTGGCGAAAGCCAGTCATCAAGCTGGGATCGATGGGCATGTCGTGGCAGAAATACTGCTCACCGCAGAAGTATTGCCAATAATGGTTCTCAACCCAGGTTGCCACCATGCTCGGCTGCAGGTTGCGCTCGACAGTGTCGATCTTGGGCGAAGACAGAAACGTTAGCGCCTAGAACCCACTTTCGCGCACAAACACTGCGGCGATACGTTCAATTACTGTCGCAAGGTAGGCGCGGCGTTGGCCTTCAACAACCACCCTGCTGATAGCCATCTGGCGCATCGGTGGTGGCGCGTCTAGCTGCAGCCGCACCCGGTACAGGGCATCTTGCGGTACCCGCGTACCCGGTTGACCATCACCGGGTGCGGCGTTCAGCGTAACAATGGGGCCGCCCGTGTGGGCATCCAGCATGTGGTGTGGCAAAACGGGGATTCTGGCGGTGTCTACCTCCAGCACTTTGGCACTTTGGACAGCGCCAGAATGCAGGCCCAAGTAGACTCTTGCACTCTGCCCGCTCCGGATTCGGCCGACGTCGGATTCAGCGACGAACGTGTCAACTACCCAGCGTGAGGGATCTTGGATCACGCCTAGCGGCTGGCGCGGTTGAACCCATACGCCCGGTGCCAGCGCAGGGTCCATGTCGGTCAGCACCCCGGTGAAGGCAGCGGTAATACGCAGTCGAGCTTGCGCGTCTTGAAAGTTGCGGGCTTCGGAGTTAAATTTTTCGCGCTCCAGCTCGATCTGCGCACGTCGTTCCTCTCCGTCGGGCAGGCCCACCAGACCGACAAGTTCTTTCTCACGCGCCTGCGCCAAGCCGATAAGACGCGAAGCAGCCAGATGCATATCGGGCGCCTCCAGTACAAACAGTAGTTGGCCGACCCTTACGTCACCCTCTTGGGGCAGAGCCAGAACACGCCCTGCCAACGGTGAGAAAACCACTTGCTGGCGCTCCGCATGAATCCATCCCCATCCGTGTACACCGGTCTGCCAGGGCACTAACAGCGCGGCAATCAGGCCCGCCAGCAGTAGCGCAGCCAAACCGATGCGGTTGGACTTGATGTACTTGCGGTTGGCGTACCAGACATTGAATTCGCTGGTCAGTGGCTTGCCAATAAACCACACCAACTCGACCGCCATGAGTACTATGCCCAGCACTTTAAAGAAATAAAAATACACCAGCAGGGCGATACCCAAAAACACCACCAAGCGGTAAAGCCAAGTGGCCAGTGCAAAGGCAATGAGGGCTGCATTTCCGTGCCCGGGCAGGCGCTCCGGCCATGGCTCGCTCCACCCCAGTAGCGTGCGGCGCAGCCAGTTTTTTGCCAGAATGCCAGCGCGCTCGTGCAGATTGGGTAAGTCCAGCACGTCAGTGAGGATGAAGTACCCATCAAAGCGCATGAAAGGGCTGGCGTTGACGGCCAGCGTCAGAATCCAGCTGGTAGTAGCCAAGAAAAACAATGCACTGCGCAAGGGACCATCTGGCGCCAGACTCCAAGCCAAAGTTGCCAGCCCGGCCAGAGCCAGCTCGGTAACGATGCCAGCACTGGCAATGGCCAGGCGCTGGCGCGGGTTGCTTAGCTTCCAGCTCTCGCTGGTGTCGGTGTAAAGCATTGGAAACATCACCAGCATGGCTACGCCCATGTGCGCGACGCGCACCCCATAACGGGTGGCGGTTAGCGCATGGCCCAGTTCATGCAGCGCCTTTGCAAACCCGAGTGCCACAGCAAAGCCAACTGCGCCAGACCAGCTGAGCTGGTCGACGAAGGTATGAGAAAACGTCTCCCATTGCCTTGCGGCCAAGAGCAAACCAGTGGCACTGAGCAAGATAACCGCCCACGCCGCCTGCGCTGTGAATAGCCAGCTGATGGCGGGCAGTATCCCTGCCAGCCAGCGCTGCGGGCGAACCAGTGGCACGCGAAAAAACAGGTAGTGATGAAGCAGCCACATCAAAGCACCTTGTTTCGAGCTGGCAGCGCGCCGGCTTAACCGTTCTGCGCTGGCCTGGTCGTTGGCACGCAGCAAATCGTGCTGGCTTAAAAACTGCACCAGGCCAGCGACATCTGCGGCTTGAACTGTCAGGGTGGTCTCAAGGTTGATTGAGGCGATCAATGCTGCCTCAGTGCCCAGTGGCCACCGCAGCAGCAGTTCAAAATCAACCCAGCCAATGCGATAAAAACGGTTGCACACCGGGTCGTTGACCATCCACGCAGGTGAGCCGTCATGGTTGGGCGCCGCCGGCAACAGGCTTAGCTCGTCCCGCAATTGCGGCAGGGCTGGAACAGTGGGAGCCGGTGCTAAAACAAGCGGTGCCAACGTCGTCAGGGGCCGCGGCATGATGGCGCTCACAACCCGGTCCACTCCCGCACCGCGGCAATTGGCCGCCTGAACAGGTAATACCCCAGTGCAGCCTTTTCACCAGTGATGCGGGCAGTGCCGCGCAGGCCGATCCGGGGCACAACAGTTCCCGGATCAAATTGCCCGCGCAACCGGTAGGCCGAAACGCCCTCCGGGCTGAGCACGGCTTGATAGCTGGTTTGCAGCAAGGTACCAGGCAAGTAGTCCAGCGGCATGACATGCAGGAACAACCGCAGGGGAGCACCGGGTTCAATGTTGATTGCATCCATAGCAGGCAGCCACACCAGGACTCCTGCGTCTTGGGGGTTGGCAATCAGCATGACACGCTCGCCGGTTTGTACAGGCCGGCCAATCCAGTCGTTAGGGTCGGCATAGACCGCAATACCGTCTCGCTCGGCACGTACTTCAACGCGCGCTGCCTGGGCCTCGACTGCCATCAGCTCGGCTTCTTTCTCCCGCACACGCCCGGCCGCACTTGCCAGGTCGCCCTTACTTTTGACTTCGTCGAACGCGCGCTGCTGTGCCACCAGCGCCTCGGCGCGGGCAATCGACAGACCCTTGGCAGCGACTTCCTTGCGGCCCAGTACAGACGAGTCGTCCAGCGAGAAAAGTCTGTCGCCTTTTTTAACCGGCATGTTGGGTTGCACGTGCATGTTGCCAATCACGCCTTCTTGCGGTGCAGCTACTGCAAACGCATTCAGCGCCACCACCTCAGCCGGAGCCAATGCAGTGATCCGGATCGGGATAAACATGCAGGCGGCGGCAACTGCCAGGGCTATCTTGCCAACGCTGGGTGAAAACAAACTCTTGGCAAAACCGCTCCACATGCTGCGCTTGCGCCTCAGTGATGCCAGGCAGTATCCGTACGACAAATGCAGCCTGTCCAGGGCGGCAAGCTCGGCGTTTAACCAGGGAGTGTCTCTTGCGTACATTACTGCGCCTACGCGCTGCTGGTCAGGGCCGTACAGTTGCGCTGTGAGCAGATGGTCTGGCAGCCACTCGTCCCAGGCCTGCGCTAAGTCGGAGCCATCGGCTACAAAGTCCAGCCGATGGCAAAGTGGTTCATTTGGGAATTTTTGTGCAAAACCGCTTAACCAGATGGCGTAAGGCGAGTCTTCGGTAATAGCCGCTAACCCAGAGGCGGTGTTCAGCACCAGCTTGCCGTGAGAGTTGCAGGTAAAAAAAGCAGCTTGCCGAAACGCAACCAAAGCCACTGTCTCGTTGGCGATCGTAAAACCCAAGGCAGCGGGCGTGCTGGCTGCAAAAGCCCGCTGTTCGGTGTGCAGCAGGGCTTCCAGGGCCTGCGGTTCTAGCACCACGCTTTCACTGGCCATTGTATTGCTCGCTACCTGGAGGACGCAAAATCTGCGGTTCCACTCATTCCCGTTAAAAGGTCTGGGTAACTACCCGCAAAAGCTGCTTCTATCTCAATAGTCTGACTGACAGGATCTACCCGGCTGTTGACAGCAGATACGCGTGCTTTATAAGTTTTCCCGGTCTCATCAACCGTAACATTAAATGGTGAGCCCACTTTGACCTGGCCCAATCGATTGGACGGCACGTTGAGTTTGAGCTTGAGCGGCCCGCTCCTCACCAGATCAAGCATGGGCTGCCCGGGAGTGACGCTCATGAAGTTTTTGACGTGCAATTTGGCAACCCGCCCGGCCCAAGGCGCGACCACGGAGCACTGCTGTACCTGTGCTTTGGACAAAGCGGTTTGCGCTCGGAATTTGGCTACTGCACTGGCGGCCAGCGCAACTTCAACATCGCTGGCCTGTTCAAGACCTTTCATCCGGATTTTGGCCTCATGCTGCTCAACCGCGCCATCCAATTCAGCTTTTGCCATATCGAGGCGAGCGCTTTGCTCCGTACAGTCAAAACTTACAAGAATTTGTCCGCTTTCAAAACTGGCGCCCAGAGACGCATTCAAGCGCTCTATTCGGGCAGCAACCGGGCTGGCGAGCGTCGTTTCTCCACGAGGGGTCAGCAATACGCGAACCAATTCTGAAGCGGGCGCTGTGGTGGTTTGCGCAACCTGGGCCTGCGCACCTGTGCCCATAATCAGACACAACGCAGATGCGATGGCAAGGCGGCAGCGGGTCATTGGGCCGCTCCGGCCATGCTGTTAAGCCAAACTCGTATCTGAGGCAGCTTTGAAGTCACTGCTGCAACCAGGGCAGCTTCGTATACCGATGGGCGGGCATTGTTTGGTGCAGAGGTTGCGTAGTCCGTCTTGCCCTGTGTCTGACCTTTGCTGTCCAACACGTCAATTGACCAATTGATTTTGTCAATCGTGCCGTTTGACTCGGTACGCAGACTAAAAGTTATCGGCGTGCCTTCGACTGCATTCACTGCCACCTGGTTTCGGGTGAGCAATTCAGACAGCTGCGCCTTCATGCGCACCTGCGTCACCGGGTCGCTCACCCCTGCAAGATGAATGGATACGGTTGGGTTGTAGCCAAACAGGGTAGAGCTCATCTTGAAAGCGTCTTTTTGCACTGCATTCAGATGGGTGCGTACACGTTCGGTCAACACTGGCAGCTCATTTGCTTCAAAGTCATCGGGCAGGGGATCAAAACCCAGCGTATTTTGCAGGCGGCCGAAGGCAATTTGAGCGTTGGCATACGCGTTCACCCGCTGGTAATTTCCCAGCACGGTCCGAGCTTGTACTCGAATCAACTCAAGCTCGCTGTCAAGTCTGGCAGTTACAGAGGCACGCATGTAGTCACTCATTCGCTGGTCAACCTGTGCTGCTGTATCGGCCAGCTTGAAATCCTCCAGCGCTAACCTGTAGCGTTCAGAAGCTACGCGCAATTGCGTGATTACTGCCATTGACAAAGCCATGCGTCGGGTCTCGTCAGTTTTGGTTTGCGCCTCCTGCGTTTTGCCTAGAGCGGGTAGCGCAAAAACGCGCATCAGGTTCCACGACAGGCGCACCCCGCCTTGAGACCAGCTGTTGCTACTGGCGTATTTGTTGCTGTCGTACTGCAGAGCAGTGTCAAAACTGATGCCGGGCAACATGCCTAACAATTGTTTTCGGGTTTCATCCGCAGAAATACGTTTTTTGAAATCTTCTTCGCGCAACTCCGGGCGCTGAAGTAATGCCACTTCTTCGAGCTTGCGAATGTCTACCGGCGCATCGCTCAGTTTGGCTTCCGCAGTTTCTGCCAGGCTAAAAACGGCTCCCGGTTCAGTGTTCATCATCGCGGCCAATTCAGCTTTGGACACATCGAGATCCTGGCGACGCTGATTAAGCAGCGTGGTAGCGTCCAGCAGGGCGCGTTGATAATTTAGCGCCAGTACGGGGGGAAGCACCTTTTGTATCTCGGCTTCACGCGAGCGCGCCATCGCCAGACTGGCTCTCTCGGAAATCTGGCGGGCCTGCTCAGACAGCCGCTGGGCCCCCAAGGCTCGCCAAAACGAGGCGCGCACATCCTGCACGATGTTTTGCACCACCTTTCTTCGGCGCTCTTCAGCAATCAAAAACTGATTGGCTTGTTGGCGCGCACGGTAATATGAAACACCGAAATCCAGCGCGTTCCAGGAAAACTCTGCACCAGTCAGGAGGCGTTTGCGCTCGTCAGTGGATGAAGGGTTGAGAGGGTTTTCTACACCAGTCAGCACATTGATATTGCCATCACTCGCAATGTAATCACTGCGGGTGCGGTAGCCTGCACTGGCCACCAGACTGGGCAACATGTCGTAGCTGGTGTAGTCAGTGATGCCCAGCGCAACCGCTGACTCCATCTTCTTGAGTCGGTAGTCCAGGTTGTATTTGAGGGCGCGGGCTATCGCCTCTTCAAGCGAGATGGCGTTGGTAATTGGGGCTTGACCCAGATACATTCTGGCCGTGTCTGACTTGACCCTCTCGCGAACCTCATCCTGGGTAGCGAGTTGTGGCTTGACTGCGCAGCCTGCCAGTACCAAAGCTAACGTCAGAAGGCTTAAACGTGAAGCACTGCGCACCAACGATTTGTTGGCTTGGGTTGTGAGATAGGTCATAGTTATGATTTTTACCGCTGGGCGGTGTGCTGTCAAAAGAGGTAAGTTTTATTGAAACGTGAATGTTTTCCGCAGGTCAGACGTGCTCGGTTTGAGCAAGCGATGACTCGACACGCCGAGGCTTGAAATCGGACGAAAGTTGCTTGATTTGACTACTGAACCCACCTGTTGGACGCCGGGGGATTGGCGTCAAAATTTCGATTCTTGACAACGTTAATTTCGCCTCGACAGTATCAACGGGGCTGGCTTCTGACCCGGCAAATTGCGCACCTTTGCTGTCGGTGGTCATTGCCTTGGCTGTTGGCTTTGCCTGCTCAGCGCTCACGTCTGGCACTGCCGTCACGGCTGGCTGGGGTGCACCGATGGCAAACGCGTCAAAGAGGGTAGTTGTCCCGACCAAAGCACTGTTGCTAGCCACTTGCACCATGGCAGCGCGCGCGGCGGCTTCCAGTTGACTGGTTCGCACAGCGTAATGAACCAGGGTGTGGTGGTCATTTGACAACTCTTGCTGGTGTACAGCCCGAGCCACAAATATGGCGTGGCTTTGTTTAATTTCCAGACCCTTTCCAGAGTGCTCGCGCACGTCAGTCAGGTCTGAAAATTCATTTTGAACTGCGTCCATCACGATAAAAAGGTCATCACCCATCGCGCCCATCAGCTCTGTTGCGGTTGCAGCGTCCACTTCAGCTACTCGCATCCCCGGATTATTAAAAGCCGCGAGCAGCGTGCTGGTGACGGTTTGCTGCACATGCAGGCTGGTGTTTGCCCGCAATGGAATTTTGGTCGGATCCAGCGTGCTGGTTTCAAACAACTCACTGCGCACAATGTCATTCGCTTCAACAACGGTAGGCAAGCTTCTGTCCAATGTCACTGCAATACTGCTCGCCACGCCAGTGTTGCCCGCTGGATCGGTAGCGCGCACGCTCAGGATGTTCAAGCCTTCAGTCAGAAAGTTGCGTGTAGGGGAAATGCTCCAGGTGCCAGCTTCACTGACCAACGCAGTTCCCAGCAGCGTGGTGCCATCTGCTGCGATGAGCGTGATGATGTCTCCCGGGTTGCCAGTGCCACTGACGGATGGGCCGGGGTTACTTGTAACGGCGTCACCCAGAATGCCGGTATCGCTTGGCATACTGGGCGCCAGAGCCGCACTGGTCACCGCCGGGGTGATGGTGTCGAGTACGAAGTCGCCGTCGTTGGTGTCGGCGCTGGTGGTGATGTTGCCTGCAGTGTCGGTGGTGACGGTCGTCACCTCGACTGCGCCTTCGCCCAGGA
>JANNCT010000013.1:0-18035 GCA_031386895.1 Polaromonas sp. | reverse complement strand
GGGCGCGAACGTGATCGAAACGGTTGACGGCGTGCGTGCGCTGCTGCCCGAGTTGCAGGCGCAATTGCCCAAAGACGTGAAGTTGTCTGTAGCGTCTGACAGCACCAACTCCATTCGCGCGTCGCTGCGCGAAATTGAAGTCACGCTGCTCATTTCTATCGTGCTGGTGGTTAGCGCGTTTTTGCGCAGCGCCCGCGCCACGCTGATTCCGGCGGTGGCAACCATCGTTTCGCTGCTGGGCACTTTCAGCGTGATGTATTTGCTGGGCTTTAGTTTGAACAATCTGAGCCTGATGGCATTGACTGTAGCCACGGGTTTTGTGGTGGACGACGCGATTGTGGTGCTGGAAAACAGCAGCCGCCACATTGAAGCCGGCATGGATCGGTTGAGTGCCGCGTTGCTGGGCGCGCGTGAGGTGGGCTTTACCGTGCTGTCGATCAGCCTGTCGCTGGTGGCCGTGTTTATTCCACTGCTGCTCATGGATGGTCAGCAGGGCAGGTTGTTTCGGGAGTTTGCGGTGACGCTGTCGGTGGCCGTGATGATTTCGCTGGTGATCTCGCTCACCACCACCCCGATGATGTGCGCTTGGCTGCTCAAGCCGCCATTGGCCGTTGCTGCAAAACCGGGCCGTTTGGCGAATATTGCGCGCTGGTTTGACAATGGTTTCAAGCGCACGCTGCGCATGTATGAGGTGTGCCTTGACTGGTCATTGCACATGCGATGGCTGGTGATGCTGGTGCTGGCGCTGGTGGTGGGCCTGAATGTGTATTTGTTCATCAAGGTGCCGAAAGGGTTTTTTCCGCAGCAAGACAGTGGGCAAATCAACGGCGGTATTCGCGCTGACCAGAGCATTTCATTTCAGGCCATGCAGGGCAAGCTCAAAGAGCTGGTAGACATCATCCGCGCTGATCCGGCGGTAGATACCGTGGTGGGCTTTACTGGGGGCGGCAGGGCGGGTGGCGGGTTCATGTTCGTGAACCTGAAGCCGCTTGCGCAAAGACCAGACAACGTCGGCGGCCAGGCCGTGATTGCACGCCTGCGCCCGCAACTGGCGCGGGTCACAGGCGTCAGTTTGTTTTTAAACACCGTGCAAGACCTGCGCGGCGGCGGTCGCGCCAGCAATTCAACTTATCAGTACACGCTGAAAAGTGACAACGTGGCTGACCTGCGCAAATGGGCCGTGCTGCTGGCCGACCAGATGAAGCAAAAAGACGCACTGGCTGACATCGACACCGACCAGCAGGAAAACGGCGTAGAGATGATGGTGACCGTCGACAAAGACGCGGCATCACGCCTTGGAATCTCTTCACGCGATGTTGACAACGCGCTGTACAACGGTTTTGGCCAGCGGCAGGTTGCTACCATTTACGGCGACTTGAACCAGTACAAAGTCATCATGGAAGTAGCGCCCCGTTTCAGGCAAAGCCCCGAAGCGCTCAAAGACATTTATGTGGCGGCGCGGCCTGCGGCGGGCACCGTAAGTGCAAACCCCGCGCTGCGCGACCAAGCCACCGGCCAGGCACTCAGCACCGCCGCAACCGTGATGGTACCGCTGGCGGCAATTGCGCGGTTTGCTGAAAACGCCAAATCGTCCAGCGTCAACCACCAGGACGGTGAGTTGGCCACCACCATCTCCTACAACCTGGCCGACGGTGCCACGCTCGACCAGGCCCAAGCGGCAGTCAAGCAGGCAGAAGCTGACATTGCGCTGCCGACCAATGTGCGCGGCAGTTTTCAGGGTGCAGCCCGCACCGCGCAGCAGTCACAGGGCCAGCAGCCGCTGCTCATTCTTGCCGCGCTGGTGGTTATATATATCGTGCTCGGTGTGCTGTACGAAAGCCTGGTGCACCCCATCACGGTGCTGTCAACCCTGCCGTCAGCAGGTGTGGGTGCGGTGCTGGCGCTGATGCTTTTCAGGCTTGATTTTTCAATCATTGCGCTCATTGGTGTTTTTCTTTTGATTGGCATCGTCAAGAAAAACGCCATTTTGATCATTGACTTTGCCATCGACGCAGAACGTGCACGCGGCCTGAGCGCCATTGAAGCCGTGCGCGAGGCATGCCTGCTGCGCTTTCGCCCAATTTTGATGACCACACTTGCGGCCATATTGGGCGCGCTGCCGCTGGCAATTGGCTTTGGTGAAGGCGCTGAGTTGCGCCGGCCGCTGGGCATCGCGATTATTGGTGGCCTGGTGGCCAGCCAGTTGCTGACGCTGCTCACCACGCCTGTGGTCTATGTGCTGATGGACAGGCTGCGCAGGCGCGGCAAATTTGAAATGAACCTGGCCAGGGGTACGACATGAAGATTTTGTTTTTTCAGGAAGTCAGCCAGTTGCGCCTTTGCAAGTCGAGCATGGCTGCGGTTTTGGCTGTGCTTGCGGCAGGTTGCGCAGTAGGCCCAAACTATGAGCGCCCAGCTACAGAAAACGTTGCCGTTTACAAAGAAGCTGGTGACTGGATTGCGGCCGTGCCCGCCGATGCGCTGGAGCGCGGCCCGTGGTGGGAGCTGTTCAACGACCCGGTGCTCAACAGCCTCGCGGCGCGGGTCGCGGTGTCTAACCAAAATGTGGCTGCTGCGGTGGCCGCGTACGCGCAGGCACGCGCAGTGGTGGCCGAGCAGCGTGCGGGGTTGTGGCCTTCAGTCACATTGGGCGGGGGAGCAAATCGTTCGGGAAGCAGTGGTGGCGTGAACAATTCTGGGAGCGAGCCTCGCAACAACTTTTCAGCCAGCCTGGGCGCTGCCTGGGAGCCCGACGTGTGGGGCCGCCTGCAGCGTATCGCCTCGGGTGCAGACGCAACAGCTGCTGCCAGCGCGGCAGATTTGGCCACCGCCAAATTGTCAGCACAGGGCGAGCTGGCCATCAACTATTTGGCACTGCGCCAGCAAGACGCGCAAATGGCTCTGCTCACCAATACGCTCGCCAGTTTTACCAGGGCGTTGGAGATCACCCAAAACCGCTACACCGCAGGCATTGTTGCCCGCACCGACGTACTGCAGGCCCAAACACAACTGGCCAACGCCAAGGCAGACCTGCTTGGCGTTGCCCGCAGCCGCGCACAGTTGGAGCACGCCATAGCCGTGCTGGTGGGCCAGGCGCCTGGCAACTTTGCGCTGAGCGCTGCGCAGCAATGGGCGCCCGTGGTGCCCACAGTGCCTGCTGGTGTGCCGTCTACCTTGCTACAACGCAGGCCAGACATCGCCGCTGCCGAGCGGCGCGTAGCCAGTGCCAACGAACAGATTGGCATCGCCAAAAGCGCGTACTACCCCAGTTTGAATTTGAGTGCTTCAGTTGGAACCGCAGCGAGCCGCGTGGCCGACCTGTTCAGCGCGCCCAGTGTGCTGTGGTCGATTGGTTTGTCAGCCGCGCAAGTTGTTTTTAAAGGTGGCGCAATTGATGCGCGGGTCGACGGTGCAACTGCCGCCCACGCGCAGGCGGTGGCGCGTTACCGGCAAGTGGTGCTTGTAGCTTTTCAAAACGTTGAAGACCAGCTCAGCGGAGTCAAGGCTTTACAGGCCCAGCAAGCCTTGCGCTTGCAGGCATCGAATGCAGCAGACCTGGTCGAGCAGCAGGCGCTGAACCGCTACACCGCTGGCCGGGCGAGCTATCTTGAAGTGATCACGGCGCAAACATCAGCACTTGGCGCTCGGCGCGCCTTGGTGCAGGCAACAGGTGATCGGCAAGCCACCGCAGTGGCGTTGATTCAGTCCCTGGGTGGTGGCTGGCAGATTGCCACACCAACTGAAAATGCTATTAAATAAGTAGCTGCTTGCGCCCGTATTCAGGGCGCTACAGGCTTATTTTGTATAGACTTAGCCATTTTCAGCGTTATTTCACGCTACTTCCCGTTAATCGCCAGCAGCTCAATTTCAAACACCAGCGTTGCGTTCGGCGGAATCACGCCGCCAGCGCCGCGCTGTCCGTAGGCAATAGCTGCCGGGCAGGTCAGCTTGGCTTTGCCGCCGGTTTTCATCAGCTGCACGCCTTCTGTCCAGCACGGGATCACGCCGTTCAACGGGAACTCGGTCGGCTCATTGCGCTTGTAAGAGCTGTCAAATTCTTTACCGTCCGGGAACGTGCCCTTGTAGTGCACTTTTACTTTGTCGGTAGCTTTTGGGCTGGCACCAGTGCCTTCTTTCATGGCCAGGTAGACCAGGCCACTTTTGGTGACTTGCGCGCCTGCTTCTTTGGTGGCAGCTGCCAGTGCTGCGTCAGATTGGGCCCAGGCGGCGGGTGCAGTGATGAGTGCCAAAGCGCAAATGGCGGTGGCCGCAGTAGTAGTAAAACGCATGGTGGTCCTTGTTTGATTCGGTGAAATGGAAAGGTGTGAATTAGATCGCACCGGATGGTGGTTTCAAGCCATGCGGGGAATTCTCCTACAAACCGCGCCGCTCTACAGCTACGCTGATCGGGCAGCGGCATGTTACTTTAAACGATGCTCCTTTCGCCACTTCCATTGCGCACGCTCTTCGGTGCCAATTACCAAAATACCATGTCACTCATCACCTATATTGTTGAAGACAGCGCCACCATTCGAGACAACCTGATTTCAACGCTGGAAGAACTCGCAACCGTTGAGGTTGTTGGGTTTGCAGAAACCGAGGAAGAAGCCGGTAACTGGCTTGTTAGCCACAACGGCGACTGGAAGCTGGCGATTGTTGATTTGTTTTTACGCGAAGGCAGCGGCCTTGGCGTGCTGTCACGCTGCCAGCAGCGCGCCGCAGATCAAAAAGTGGTTGTGCTCACCAACTACGCTACGCCAGACATTCGCCGGCGCTGTGCTGACCTGGGATCTGATGCAGTATTTGACAAGTCCAACGAAATTGAAGAATTGATCGCGTACTGCAGAGCCGCCACCAACAACACCCCGTTGCATTAAGCCGCGCCGTCTGCGTTCAAACACTGTGAACGCGCCACCACCGGGGTAACAATGCCTGCACGTCTGCACGCTTGAAGCGGTCGTCCATCAAAAATATCACGCCCACGTCCTCTGGCGTGCGAATCACGCGGCCAGCTGCCTGCACTACTTTTTGCAAACCTGGGTACAGGTAGGTGTAGTTGTAGGCTTTGTCGATTGCAGCCCTGGACTCGGCGCCGGTAGCTGCCGCTTCAGATGCACCAAGGCTGTGTGTTTGGTCATTGAAGTAATGTGCCATGCGCGTTTTGAATTCGTCATTCACCGCATTGCTTTGCGGCAAACCGAGCGTGGCAATAAACGCACCAATCAGCCTGTCGCCGGGCAGGTCAATGCCTTCGGCAAAAGCGCCGCCCAGCACCGCAAAACCAATTCCCCGTGATTGCAGGGTAAAGCGCTCCAGAAAATCTTCGCGCCCCGCTTCATTCATCTGCCGCGTTTGCGCCCACGCGTCAATGTGCGGGTGGCGCTGTCTGAAGAGTTGCTCCAGTTGCAGCAAGTAGTCATAGCTGCTGGTAAAAGCCAGATAGTTGCCAGGTGTGCTCGCATACTGCTTGGCCATCAGATCAACTATGCGGCCCAGGGACTGCGCCCGGTCGTTGTAGCGGGTGGAAATACTTCCCACTGCGGCCACGTAAAGTTGCTCATGTGAAAAAGGTGACGCCACATCAATCCATCCCGTGCTCTCGGGCAGGCCCAGCGTTTCTTTGTAGAACTGCGGCGGGCTGAGGGTAGCCGAAAACAGCGCAACCGAATGGGCTTGGGTCATGCGCGGATTTAAAAATGGCGCGGGCACGATGTTGCGAATATTCAAGGTTGCGCAGGCACCATCGCGCTGCAGCAAACCAGGTGCAGGGCCGGGCGCGTCGCCCAGCGAAATGTCAAACATCGAGTGCGCGGCAAAGCTGTCGGCCATGCGGGCAAAATGCAGCGCCTCAAAATAAAACCCCTGCAAGTCACCGTCTACACGGGTCGGGTTGGCGACCAGAAAATCGGTGATGGTGGTGATGGCTTGCTGCAGCACCTTTAAAAACTCGATTGGCAATTCTTCCACCACGAGGTAGTCAACGCTTTGGGTTTTGACCACGTCTGAAAACGCGCGGTTCAGTTTTTCAAGCACGCTGCGCACCGCCCTTGGCGCTGCCGTATGCACGGCCTGCAAATGGGCTTGGCTTAACTCCGCTGAGTACATGCTGCGGGCCCGCTCAATCATGTTGTGCGCCTCATCTACCAGCACGCTCACCCGCCACTGGTGCGCAGCAGTTGCCGAGTGCAGCAGAGCGCTGGTGTCAAAGTAGTAGTTGTAGTCGCCCACCACCACATCGGCCCAGGTGGTTAGCTCCTGGCTGAGGTAGTAGGGGCACACCTGGTGGCTCAATGCAAGCTCCCGCACCGCGGCCTTTTCCAGTGTGTGGGTGCTGGCGTATTGGCGCGCGTCGTAGCGGGCATCGGGCAGCCGGTCATAAAAGCCCTTGGCCAGCGGGCACGAATCGCCGTGGCAGGCTTTGTCCAGGTGCTCGCAGGCTTTGTCTCTGGCCACCAGTTCCAGAACGCGAAGTGGTGGCGGGGCTTTTGCGGTTCTGCCATCGCCGCTGCGCACCAGATCAAACGCATCAAGCGCCAGCCTGCGGCCAGGCGTTTTGGCGGCCAGAAAAAAGACTTTGTCCAAACGCTGTGCGGGCATCGCTTTGAGCAACGGAAACACCGTGCCGATGGTCTTGCCAATACCTGTAGTAGCTTGGGCCATCAAGCACGCGCCTGCTGTGGCGGTTTTGAACACCGCAGCAGCCAGTTCGCGCTGGCCAGGCCTGAAAGCAGGGTGCACAAAGGCAAGCGACGTCAAAGCCGCGTCGCGCGCGGTGCGGTGCACCAGCTCGCCTTCAGCCCAGGCTAAAAAAAGCTCGCACAGCGCTTCAAAATAGGCTTGGAGGTCTGCATTCGTAAACGTCTCCACCAGCGGCGTTTCCTCCAGGCTGGCCACGTCAAAGTACACCAAAGCCAGGTTGATGCTGTCCAGCTGGCGCTCAGAGCACAGTAGCCAGCCGTAGATTTTGGCTTGCGCCCAATGCAGGTTGCGCCGGTTTTCAGGCATGGCGTGCAGGTCACCACGAAAGGTTTTGATTTCTTCCAGCTGGTTGTTGATGGGGTCGTACCCGTCGGCACGGCCGCGCACTTCTAGCTGCTTGTAGTCGCCCTGCAGGCTTAGCTCGGGCAGGTAGTCGGCGCCGCGCCGCGAAGTCACGATGCCGTGGCCCGCAATGCCTTCTTGCGCAGATGGCGACGGCGTAAAGCGCAAGTCCAGGTCGCCGTGCTTGGCCGTGAACTCGCACAGCGCGCGAACGGATACCTTGTATTTCAAGTGTTTTAGGTGGTTTGCGCAATAAATACGGGCGCAAGCAGCTACTGAAAATATAGCAAACTATCGGCAGCCCCCGTAGCCCTGTTGAATGGGCAGCGGGCTGGTTATTCTAACTTTGCGCAGCGCTTACAGCTTGAAATCGCAAAACACCGGGCAGTGGTCAGATGCCGCATTTTCGCCAGATACATCTGCAAACCGCTCGAACTGAAAATCAATTGCCAGGGGGTTTGGGTCCTCGTCCATTGCCTCAAATCGGACTTGTTTCGGCAGTAATTGGCCCGGGCTGGTTTTGGACGCTGCACGGTAGCCAATGCCGCGCCGCTCCAGACTGACGCCGTTCGGCCGCAGCTTGGCTGCAAGCGCTGGCGAAAGCAGCAAATGGTCCAGCTGCGAGACACTGTTTTTGGCCTTCCAGTAATGCGTCCAGCGTTCCTCGGGCGCCACGCGCGTGAGCGCGTCCACCATGCCCAAATTTTTGACCAGCGCTGCGAGTGTTTTTGCGCTAGGAGAATCATTCAAATCGCCCAGCACAGCAAAATATTCTTTGTCAAACGCGCTGCCAGCAAAGCGCGCCTTGACCAGCTTGGCCACAGTTGACGATTGCAGTGCGCGCTTGTCATCTGCGCGCTTTTTTTCCAGGTCTTTGGCCTCTTGCGTTTTACCCAATGCCAGCTTGGACTTGAAGTGGTTGACGAACACCGTCAGCGCCGTGTTTTTCTTGACCATGATGCGCACCTCCAGGCAGTCACGGCTAAAAATATAGTTGCCTTCAATTTGGTCATCAACGTGGGTGGTAATGCTGTCTATGGGAAATTTCGACAGCACGCCCACATCAATTTGGCGCAAGTCGCGCGAGTCCAACACCACAGCGTACCGGTAGGCGTTGCCTAAAAAGCGTTCGTTGAATTCACGCAGCGCAATCAGGCTTTCAACTTCTTGCACGCACAGCACGTCTGGTGTTACTTCACCGCCGCGGGTTATGGCCAGTGCTGCCAAAGCGCGCTGCTCTGCATTGAAAATTTCGAAAGCGCCTTTCTGGTACAGCGGCAGGTAGCCCACGTTGGGGTCGGCCACACCACTTTTTTGGCCCATGTCGCCAGGGAAGGTTTTGCCAAATTTGTAGCGTACAAACAGGTTATTGACGTTGAAGTTGCAAAGCAGCATGTTTGGGCCTTTCGGTTCGGTGTTGTTAAAACCAACTGTTATCGTCCAACACATTCGGGTCAATTCCATGACATTTAAAACTTTACAGTTCGAAAGCTTGTAGCCATGCGTAACCCATCTTCTTTGCAACTTCAATCTGGCCGGCGTTTTGATGTGGTGCTGTACGGAGCCACCGGTTTTGTCGGGCAGCAGACAGTTGCCTACTTTGCAGGCAACGCCCAAGTCAAAGCCAGTGGCCTGCGCTGGGCGCTGGCCGGGCGCAACCAGGCCAAGCTGGAGCAGCTGCGCAGCAGCACGCCGGGGGCTGGAGGCGCTAAGGGCGCTGCAATAGTGGTGGCGGCCGCTGACGACGTGCAGGCATTGGATGCACTTGCCAAAAGCGCGCGCGTGGTGCTGTCAACCGCCGGGCCATTTGCACTTTATGGCAGTGCATTGGTGGCCGCTTGTGTCAAACACGGCACGCATTATGTGGACATCACGGGCGAAACCCCTTGGGTCGCCAACCTGATTGCGCAGCACCATGCGCAGGCGGCGCGAGAGGGCACGCGCATCATTCCATTTTGCGGATTCGACTCGGTACCTTCTGACTTGGGGACTCACCTCATGGTGCAGACAATGCAGCAGCGCTACGGCGAATCATGCACAGACGTGAAAGCCGCGTTCAGCCTCAAGGGCGGCGTCAATGGCGGCACGCTGGCGTCTGTGTTCAACATTTTGGGCAGCGAACAGGCTGCGGCGGTCGGCAATCCGTTTTTGCTGAACCCGCCCAACACCCAGCCGGGCGACGCCAGCACCCACGCTGACCCGGTAACGCCCCTGCGCGATGCGCAATTCAAGGCCTGGCTTGGCCCCTTTTTTATGAGCCCAATCAACACGCGCGTCGTCAGGCGCAGCGCGGCGCTTTCAGGCATTGGCGCAGGCTACGCGCCCGGCTTTCATTACCAGGAGTATTTGAGGGTGGGTAGCGGCGTGGTGGCTGGCGCTGCAGCCGCCGCATTGAGCAGCGGCATGGCTTTCTCGCAATTTGCCATGAAGGCAGCACCAGTGCGTAAGTTGGCCGCAGCGTTAGTGCCTAAAGCCGGCTCTGGGCCTTCCGTTGCCCGTATGGACGGCGGGTCTTTTCGCTGCGAATTGATCGCCCACAGCGCCACTGGAAAGATGCTGCGCGGACGCATTGCCGACAAGGGTGACCCGGGCAACCGCGCCACGACCAAAATGCTGTGTGAAGCGGCGCTGTCCTTGGCCCTTGAGTTTGACGACCTGCCGGGCGGGGTTGGCTACGGCGGTGTGCTCACACCCGCAACGGGCCTGGGAGATGTGCTGGTTGAGCGGCTGCGCCGTGCGGGCATGACGCTGGTGGTGGACTGAGGGTAATTAAAGCGTGGTGAAGAAGGCGTAAAACAGACACCGAAGCATAAAAAAACGCATTAACTTGTTTTGCGTCCGCAATCGGCTGACGCTGCATCAGCCAACGCCAACGCCAACGCTATCGCTAACAATTTTCGGATGGCACAACCAAAAGCACATCAGCGCCACCAAGCGCAGCCGGCATTTTGCCTTGCGCTTCCGCTGAAACCAGAAGCGCTGCTGCGCCAAGAGCCGCCAGCACGCCCACTATATAAAAATAGTAGGGAAGCGCACGCGACGTGTGCCTTTGCGTGGGGTGCCGTGATGCGGCTTGATGTGCGGCGGCCATGGATGGTGTGTCAAAAAAAGAAGGTCAATAATTTGTGTGACTTCATATTTCACAGCACCGCGCGACTATTTACTATCGGCTTTTCAAGTCTTTTCATTCTTTTACAAATCAGACACGCAGACACGCAGACACGCAGACACTCAGACACGCCCTGAAGCGAACCTTCCGCCCAGTCACACAGCTGTCATGCTCGATGACTACCGTTACAAGTCAGTAAATATTCCACCCTTGAAGGATTCGACCATGGCCGCTCTGCGTCTTCGCCCACTTTCTTTTGGCGCGGTGTTGCCGCTGGCGTTTGCCGTTGGCGCAGCGGTAGCCTCAGCACCAGCCGTGGCGCAGTCACCACCTGGCACCAACGCGGTGCAGATCGGGCAGCGCCCGTTCTTTTTGGTGAATGACATGCTTGCCAGCCCGCTGAAAGAAAAATTGCAAAGTTGCGGCAATGGCCCATTTACCCAAACCAGTTTTTCAATTGGCCACCGAGGCGCGGCCATGCAGTTTCCAGAGCACACCAAAGAATCGTATGAAGCTGCAGCCCGCATGGGCGCAGGCATTGTGGAATGCGACGTGACGTTTACCAAAGACAAGGCCCTGGTGTGCCGCCATGCCCAAAACGACTTGCACACCACCACCAACATTCTTGCCACCCCACTGGCGGCCAAATGCACCAAAGCATTTACGCCGCACGACCCTGTGGCGAATACGCCTGCATCTGCCGAATGCCGTACCAGCGACATCACCCTGGCAGAGTTCAAAACGCTGCGCGGAAAAATGGACGCCGCCAACACCAAAGCCAAAACGGTGGCCGAGTACATGGCGGGCACCGCCAGCTGGCGCACCGATCTGTACAGCGGCCCCACCAGCGGCACCTTGATGACGCATGCCGAGAGCATTGCGCTGTTCAAGCAGCTGAGGGTGAAGATGACGCCAGAGTTGAAGTCGGCCAGCGTCACCATGCCGTTTGATGGCTTCAGCCAGGAAAACTACGCTCAGAAAATGCTCGACGAATACAAGGCCGCGAACGTTCCAGCCAGCGACGTGTTTGCGCAGTCGTTCAATAAAAACGATGTGTTGTACTGGATAAAAAGCGAGCCCGCTTTTGGCAAACAAGCGGTATTTTTGGACAGCGCCGAAAAAGCTGCTGATCTGCCAACCCTGGAGATGTTGCAGTCTTACAAGAAAGACGGCATCCAGATTGTTGCACCGCCGATTTTTGCGTTGCTCGATGCAAGTGGCGGCAAGCTGGTCGCGTCGAGTTATACCAAAAACGCGAAAGCCGCGGGGCTGGAAATCATCGCATGGAGCCTTGAGCGCTCAGGCGTGTTGGCCAACGGCAATCCCGGCTGGTACTACCAGACCGTCGCCCCGCTCATCAAGCGCGAGGGCGACACCATGCAGATACTTGACGTACTGGCAAAAGACGTCGGCATTATGGGTATCTTTTCAGACTGGCCCGCGACCACCACTTACTACGCCAACTGCATGGGACTGAAGTAAGCGCTGCTTTTAGCGAAGGCCAAAAAAGCCCAGGACCAAGCCGATAACTACGACCAGACCAACGATGTAAATAATAGTGTTCATGGGTTTCTTTCTTTCAGTGTCATTTAATGGTGAGAGGCTCTGGCAGGCGACTTACTTGGCCGCTGGAATCAAAATAATCGTGTCTGATTTGGTTTGGGGCTGAACGTTGATGTTCTGTGGCGTTGCAGGCAGTACGACGGTTTCGACCTCGGTAATGACACCGCCGCCGGCTACGCTTCCTTGGGGGTTGCCTAACCCCGTTACACGAGCCTCGCATGCGACTTTTTCCTCACCCTTGAACGTGTTGCATCGCGCCAACGCGTTGGCTTTAAACTGCCCACCGGAGTTGTCTACTTTGCCAGCGCGCTTGGCTGCGTTGGCATTGCGCACTTCTGTCATGCAGGTTTCACGACTTTGCTGGCTGGATCCGTTTTTGCATGCCGCCATTTCGCTGGCCGCATTACCGGTGGCGTCGATGCCTGTGGTGCCGGAGGCAATTTGTGCGATGGCAGATACAGCCAGCAAGGCCGTAGCCATAAAAGCGACGGCAGACTTAGCCACCGACTGCGTATGGGTAAGCTTTAGAGCGTTCGATTCGTTCATATTTACTCTCCTGTGAGCTGATTTTTCTGAGTCAGCACGGCGGCTGACGCATGAAGTTAGCTTAAGGAGAATTCACGGCTGGTTGTGCAAGGCAATAGCGCCTTTTAGCGCTTGGCGCGGCTTGCCAGCGCGTAGGACGAAGCCGAACATCCGCGCCTTGTGCTGAAAAATTCACCGGCATTTGCTACAAATACTATAGCTTGTGGCGCCCGATTTTATTGGGCCAGAGGTCTAAATTTCTTTAAACTGACCCGAGTGCATCAAAGTTTTGCACTCCGCAGCGCTAAAACCCGAGCTTGCTGGCCGCTGCAGACAGCTCGGCCTTGAAGTTGGGGTGCGCAATGCCAATGAGCGCACGCGCCCGCTGCCCGGCTGATTTGCCGCGCAGTTGCGCTACGCCAAATTCAGTGACAACGTAGTTGATGTCGTTCTTGCTGGTGGTCACCTGCGTTCCGGGGCTGAGCACAGGCACGATGCGTGAAATGGTGTCATCTTTGGCGGTAGACGGCAAAACAATGAAGGCTTTGCCGCCCCGTGAGCGATTTGCTGCGCGCACAAAATCGGCCTGGCCGCCTGTGCCGGAGTAAGGTGTTTGCCCCAGGCTTTCAGAGCCGCACTGGCCCAGCAAATCAATTTGCAGCGTTGCGTTAATCGCGTGCAGGTTGTCGTTTCGGCTGGCCAGGTAAGGGTCGTTGGTGAAGTCGACCGGGTGAATTTCAACGCCCGGATTGCGGTCTAAATAACGATACAGCCTGGCTGAACCGAGCGCGAAAGTGGCGATGCATTTGCCGGGCAGGTAGTTTTTGCGCCGGTTGGTGACGGCGCCGCTTTCAATCAACGTCATGATGCCGTCGCCAATCATTTCGGTGTGAATGCCCAGGTCGTGCTTGCCGGTCAGTTGCATTACCACCGCATCAGGGATGCCGCCGTAGCCAATTTGCAGGGTAGAGCCGTCGTCAATCATGTCGGCAACGTACTTGCCAATCGCAATTTGCACCGGGCCAATTTTTGGCAGGCCAACTTCCATTACGGGCTCTGTGCTTTCGACCAGCGCCGTCACCTGCGAAATGTGCACATGGCAATTGCCGTACGCATACGGAACGTTGGTGTTGACTTCCAGCACGACTGCGCGCGCCTTTGCAACCGCTGCCATCGTGTAGTCAGCGCCCAGGCTGAGCGAAAAGTAGCCGTGCGCATCCATCGGCGACGCCATTGAAAAAACCACGTCGGCTGGAATGTGCCCACGCTCAATCATGCTGGGCATTTCAGAGAAGTAGCTAGGCAGAAAATCAACCCAGCCCTCTTTGCCGCCCGAACGGGTGGCTGAACCTAAAAAATAGGCCACATTGCGAACATTGGGCACAGTTTGAGGGTCGATGTAGGCGTATTTGCGCATCGCCAGGATCTGCGACACGGTGACGTCCTTGAACCCATGGCGCTGCTCAGACAGCGCCGTCAAAAGTGCAGGCGGCTCGCCCACGCCGCTGGGCACAACGATATAGTCGCCATTTTTAACAAGCTTGACTGCGTCGTGCGCCGACATGGTTTTGCTCGCGTAGCTTTCGGTAACTGACATGGAGGACATGAACTCTTTCTGGTTTGGCTTGGGGCAGCCTGGCCTGGTTGGCCTGGTTTGGCGTGGTTAGAGCAATGATGATAAGGGCGCCAGGCACCTGTTATGTTGACCAGACGCGCGGAGCGCCTGCACCCATCGCCCACAAGTGCTGGCGCCAGGCAGCCCGTATCTGCCTGAGCAAATCCATTGCCGGCTCGACCACAGGCGCCAGCACCCGCACCACAATTACTTTTCGGTCAAGGCTGGTAGCGCCTGCGCTGGCGCACAGGGGATGCGTGTCGATTGCGGCCCTGGCCACGTCCAGAGCGCTTTGAATCTGGCTGCGTTGCAGCGCACTGCCCGACAGGAAAAACAGCGTTGCCAGGCAGTGGTTGCCATCCAGGCCCATCGGGCTATTCAGAAGCAACGCGTCGGCAGCCCTGATGCGCGCGCGCTCCAGCCAGACGCCGGGTACTTCAATGTGCTGGCTGAAGCAGCCCTTGTCGAACGGCTTGCTGGCGGCTGGTAAACCGAGGGCGGTCACGTCCCAGCCGATAAGTTGCGCACCGGTTGCCAGCTCCATCGTCAGGCGGTTTTCAGCCAGACAGCCGCTGTAGCAAATCGCTTCCAGCGGCAGCCACTCAAATCGCGCGTTTTCGGCCACGCGAATGTGTGTGCGCTGCAACGCCAATTCTCCGGCAGAGCGGTAAAAGCGGGTTGCCCCGGGCGTGGTGACAAGCCCGTGCGCTCCTTGTGCAACCTTCACAGTCAAGTCCAGCGTGTCGCCACCCACCAGTCCGCCCGGCGGGTGCACCACGACGTTGTGGCAAACCGCATCACCTTCCGGATACAGGCTTTGCAAAATACGCAGCGGCCCGGTATGGGTGTGCCGGGCAACGGTGCGGCCCGCTTCGGTGCGGTAATCAAGGTCCAGTTTGGCGTGCCAGGGCATTAGCAGAGTTTAAGCGGGGGAAAGTCCAGACCAGAAACTGTCTGTGTATTTATAAAAAGATGTTCGCTACAAAATTAGTAGCTGCTTGCGCCCATCTTGATTGACCAAAGGGCGTATTTGTTATGCATATGCGCCTTGTAATGCCTGTCGCTTCATCAAATATTGCAATTGCTACATAAGACCAGCTAATGTCACTAATGCCGTGCATGGAGCATAGATACATGAAAATCTTTACAGAACATTTGCCACCGAATTTGATGCGGTGTACATTAGCGGCTCATCCCAACGCTATTACAAACAACCAGAAACAACCACCATGCAAGCATTACAACAAGAGATCGCCCAGGCAGAAGCTAAAGTTGCCGAGTTGCGCGAAAAGCTGAAACAGCAAAAGAGCAATGAACGCAGCCAGGCGATTGCGTCAATCAAAGAGCTGGTAAAGCTCCATGACCTGGCCGCAGATGACTTGGGATTAAGTAATAAAAAGACCAAATCGGCAAAAAGAGCTGCACGAGCAGACAAGGGCGTAACAGTAGCGCCTAAATATGCCGACCCCGCGAGCGGCAGCAAGTGGACAGGGCGCGGCAGGCCGCCTGCATGGCTTGCACAGCACCTGGCTGCCGGGCGTTCAAAAGACGATTATCTGATTTCGAAAAGCAAATAAGTAACTCGGCACGTAGCGTAAAGCCAGGAAGCGTTTGCCCATAAAAAAGTCGCCGATTGGCGACTTTTTTGCTTTCCAGGAAACTAGCAGGTGCTCATTGAACGCGTGATCAGTAGCTGATGGGTAGTACGGATTGAAATTATCCGAAGCGGATGCCTGTTATGTCAGGCAGGCACCTGTTATTCATTGTTCGTACTGCGGTGGGCCCAGCCGGTAGTGTGCTTTTCAATGTAGCTAAACAACTCGTACATGGCCATCGCCATCGCGCCCACCACCATCAAGCCACTGAAGGCCAAGCCCATTTGCATGGCTGAACCGGCCGAAATTAACAGGTAGCCAATGCCTTCATTGGCAGCAGTCATCTCACTCACGGTAGTGCCCACAAACGCCAGCGTAATCGCTACCTTTAGCGAGCCATAAAAATACGGCATAGAGCGCGGCAGGCCCACTTTAACCAGCACGTCCCAGCGCTTGGCACCGAGCACGCGCAGCACGTCTTCCAGTTCGGGCTCAAGTGTGGCCAGGCCGGTAGCAATATTGACCATGATCGGGAAAAACGAGATTAAAAATGCCGTCAAAATCGCCGGGCCAATGCCGATACCGAACCACACGACCAAAATCGGCACAAACGCGGCTTTAGGTAGCGCGTTAAAAGCCGTCATCAACGGGTAAACAGCGGCGTACGCCAGGCGCGACGAGCCGACCACAAAACCCAGCAGCACGCCCACCACGATGGCAATGCCAAAGCCCGCCATCGTCACCCAATAGGTGCGCCAGGCGTGGCCCAAAATGACTTCTTTGTATTCCCAGGTTTGTGTGGCGATGCGCAGCGGGCTGGGGAAGATGAATTCAGACACACTGAATACGGTGCAGATCAGTTGCCACAGCGCGATGATGAGCACCAGCAGCACCCAGGGTGCCCAGCGCTGAAGTTGTTTATTGTTCATGATGCAGGTCAGTTATGCAGCCGCTGCACCGGTTTTGCGAATAGCGCCGATGTGGCTTCGCAGCTCGTGCACGATGTCGGTGAATTCTTTGGTGTAAGTGATTTCAAGGTCGCGCGGGCGCGGAAGCTCGATTTCTTTTTTCACCACAAAGCGGCCTGGGCTTTTGCTCATCACGTACACGGTATCGGCCAAAAACACCGATTCGCGCAGGTCGTGCGTGACCAGAATCACATTGAATTTTTGCACCATCCACAAGTCGCGCAATATGCACCACAGCTCTTCACGCGTGAACGCGTCCAGCGCACCAAACGGCTCATCAAGCAAGAGCATTTTCGGCTCATGAATCAGCGCACGGCAAATGCTGGCGCGCTGCTGCATGCCGCCTGACAGCTCCCACGGAAACTTGTGTGCATAGCCCGCCAGCCCCACGCTGTCCAGCAGCTTGATCGCGCGTGCTTCGTACTCTTTGCGTTTGGCTTTGAAATTGCTGCGGTAGGGCTCCACAATTTCAAGCGGCAGCAAAACGTTGTCAACCGTGGTGCGCCATGGCAAAAGCGATGGCGCCTGAAATGCCATGCCCGAGATTTTCAAAGGCCCCGTTACGCCCTGGCCATCGATCAGAATCTTGCCGATAGACGGCATTTTCAAACCAGTAGCCAGCTTCATGAAGGTCGATTTGCCGCAACCCGACGGCCCAACAATGGCAATGAACTCGCCCTGCTTGACCTTGAGGTCAATCGCCTCGACTGCAAATTGCTTTTTGGCTAAAAACTCTTCGTTGTAAGCCAGCCAGACGTTGGAGAAGTCTACAAAGTTGTCTTTGGAATCAGCTGGCGTCATTTATTGATAAAAAGTGGCTGTAGCGTAATAAATACGGGCGCAAGCAGCTATTAAAATTATAGTAAAGAGCGTCGGGGTGGATTGGCTTTACTTTTTCGGCAACACATTCAATTCAGCCACGGTTGGCAGGAAAGAGCCGTTCCATACCGCGTCGGCGTTTACACGCGACTTGGTGGCGAACGCATCGGAGACTTGCGAAGCCATCAGTGACAAGCGTGGGCCTTTGAGCTGACCGAAACCTTCCGCGCGAGCGTCCGGGCTGTTGATGACGGTGTCAATCGCCAATTGCAGGCGGCGGGTTTCAAGCGGGACGTTGATGATGCCGTCACGTGCTTTCACGTCATTGATGGCAGCGGCAGGGTTGGCTATCACGTCCTTGGCGCCTTTGGTGAAGGCTTGCAAAAACGCCTTGATGGCGGCCGGATTTTCCTTGATCAATTTTGGCGAAGCAATGATGACGTTGCCGTACAGCTTCACGCCATTGTCAGCGTAGGGGATCACCACCACGTCTTCGGCTTTCACGCCGCGTGCTTCCAGGTTCAGCAGCGAGGTGAAGGTAAAGCCAGTGATGGCATCCACATCGCCGCGAGCCAGCATGGTCTCGCGCAGTGGGGGGTCCATGGCGGTCCACTGCACACCGGTGATGTTGTTGGCTTTGGCAAAAATCGGGAAGGCACGGCGGCCCGCGTCAAACACAGGGGCGCCGAGTTTTTTGCCGTTCAGGTCAGCGCTGGTTTTGATGCCGGATTTTTTCAGCGCCATCACCGAAGCAGGCGTGTTGTTGTAAACCACCATCACAGCCACAGGCTTGTTGGGTG
>JANNCT010000029.1:0-19728 GCA_031386895.1 Polaromonas sp. | reverse complement strand
CGCCGACTTTGACAATACCGCGCTCGATACGGCCCGTAACAACGGTGCCGCGACCGGAGATGGAGAACACGTCTTCGACGGGCATCAGGAAGGCGCCGTCAATGGCGCGCTGGGGCATAGGAATGTAGGTGTCCAGTGCATCAGCCAGCTTCATGATGGCTTCTTCGCCCAATGGGCCTTTGTCGCCTTCCATGGCCAGCTTGGCTGAGCCGTGAATGATGGGGGTGGCGTCGCCTGGGAAGTCGTACTTGTCCAGAAGCTCGCGAACTTCCATTTCGACCAGTTCCAGCAACTCTGCATCGTCAACCATGTCGCATTTGTTCAAAAACACAATGATGTAGGGCACGCCGACCTGACGAGCCAGCAAAATATGCTCACGGGTTTGGGGCATGGGGCCGTCAGCTGCGGAACAAACCAAAATAGCGCCGTCCATTTGGGCGGCACCAGTGATCATGTTTTTGACATAGTCGGCGTGGCCTGGGCAATCTACGTGGGCGTAGTGCCGATTAGCCGTCTCATACTCGACGTGGGCGGTATTAATCGTGATGCCGCGGGCTTTTTCTTCTGGTGCTGCATCAATCTGGTCGTAGCCTTTGGCTTCGCCGCCAAACTTGGCCGCCAAAACAGTGGTGATCGCTGCGGTCAGCGTGGTCTTGCCGTGGTCGACGTGGCCGATCGTGCCGACGTTGACGTGCGGTTTGGTCCGCTCAAATTTGCCTTTTGCCATTTTAAATACTCCGAAAAATTATGAAGCTACACGCATCAAATCAAAACAACTAAAACCAAACGCCGCCGCAGTTGCCTGCGACCGCACATCTAAACTTGGTGCCCATTCCGGGAATCGGACCCGGGACCTCTCCCTTACCAAGGGAGTGCTCTGCCACTGAGCCAAATGGGCTGAATACTTCTCAAATCAACTCTTCAACGTCACGCTTGCTTGTGGAGCGGGAGACGGGAATCGAACCCGCGTCATTAGCTTGGAAGGCTAGGGTTCTACCATTGAACTACTCCCGCACTCACATTCGTACGGCTAACTGGTGGATGGGGCTGGATTCGAACCAGCGTACGCGTTAGCGAGCAGATTTACAGTCTGCCTCCTTTAGCCACTCGGACACCCATCCATCGAAAGAACCTAGCATTATGCCACGCTTTTATGACTTTTGACTGTCGGTTGGCCTGACTTGCAATCCAGATCAGCGCGACATTTTTCCGGGAGTATCCGCAGTTGGTCTGCAGCCGGCGGTGAAAGCGTCAAAACCAACCGACATTAAAAATAATTTAACAGCTCGGCGGGCCGCAAATTTAGATGTTTTAGAGCTTTTGGCCATTTAATACGGGCGCAAGCAGCTCTTAATTTAATAGCATCTGGCCGCGCATTACACCACAGCCCATTGCGCTACTCGCCATGCCTTGGCCTGGGAAAAGTGCCCGCAGCCTATAAATGGCATGGGCGGACGTGAAGCCGACAGCGGCGACGGGTGGTTTGCCACCAGCACGGTGTGGCGGGCTTCGTCAATCAGGGCGCGTTTGCTTTGTGCGTGCGTGCCCCACAACATGAAAAGCACTGGCTTGGGAAGGCTGGAAATATGCGAAATAACCGCATTGGTCAACAGCTCCCAGCCGCGCCCGGCGTGGCTGGCTGGGGCGCCTTGTTCTACTGTCAAGCAGGTGTTTAGCAGCAGTACGCCGCTGCTGGCCCACGCCGTCAAACTACCTCCAGGCACCGGAAAAGTCGGCGGCGGTGTGCCCAGATCACGCTGAATTTCTTTGAAAATATTGCGCAAAGATGGTGGAATGGGCACGCCAGGAGATACAGAGAATGCCAGCCCCTCGGCCTGGCCGCGCCCGTGGTAGGGGTCTTGGCCCAAAATCACCACTCGAACTTCTTCTGGCGGGGTAAGTGCCAACGCCCGAAGCGGCTGCGGCGGGAAAATTGCCGCGCCATCTTCAAGACGGGCGGAAAGGAAAGCCAGCAAATCTACCCCGGCGGAACTACCGAAAAATTCAGTTACCAATTTTTGCCAGCCGGCCGCTACTGTCCAGTCGGCAGGCTCGGCTCTGGCGAGCTGGTTAACCTCGCTGAACAGCATTTGCGTTGGCAACATCTGCGTTTCGGCGGGTCTGGCTACTGACCGAACAATTGCGCCAGCGCCAGCCCCGGCTCATCAGCGCGCATAAACGCTTCGCCGACTAAAAACGCGTTGATGTGGGCGCTGCGCAGGCGTTTAACGTCATCGTGCGTAGCAATGCCTGACTCAGTCACCAAAATACGGTCAGCAGGTACGCTTTTCATCAAAGTCAAAGTGGTGTCCAAAGACACCTCAAAGGTTTTTAGGTTGCGATTGTTGATGCCGATCAGCGGCGTTTTCAACTTCAACGCGCGATCTAACTCAGCCGCATCGTGCACCTCGACCAGCACCGCCATGTCAAGCGACATCGCCAAGCGCTCCATGTCTTTCATTTGTGCATCGTCCAGCACAGCAGCAATCAGCAACACGCAGTCTGCGCCCATCACACGCGACTCATAAATTTGGTACGGGTCAATCATGAAGTCTTTGCGAAGCGCGGGCAGGCTGCAAGATGCTCGGGCCTGCTTGAAATACTCGACGCTGCCCTGAAAAAACTGCTGGTCTGTCAGCACTGACAAGCATGCCGCGCCGAATTCAGCATAGCTTTGCGCAATGTCTGCGGGAATGAAGTCGGCGCGCAACACGCCCTTTGATGGGCTGGCTTTTTTGACCTCTGCAATCACGGCGGGCTTGCCAGCGGCTATTTTGCTGCGCATTGCGCCAACAAAATCGCGAGTCAGCACCCGTGATTCAGCGTCAGCGCGCATGGCTGCAAGCGGTTTTTGTTGGGCCAGCGCTGCAACTTCCTGGTGTTTGACGGCAACAATTTTGTCGAGAATATCGGACATGTTTTTCAACTCGTTAATTGTTGTGTAGTGGTGACCAGTTGTTGCAAACGCGCTTTCGCCGCCCCCGATTCCAACACTGCACGGGCCTTGTCAATGCCCTCAATCATCGAGCTTGCAACATTGGCTGCGTACAGCGCCGCCCCGGCGTTCAAAACAACGATATCTCGCGCAGCACCGGGCTGGTTGTCGAGCACACCGAGCAACATCGCTTTGGACTCCTCGGGCGTCTCCACCCGCAGGGCACGGCTGCTGGCCATTGTGAAGCCGAAGTCTTCGGGGTGAATTTCGTACTCGGTGATTTCACCGTTTTTCAGCTCGCCCACCACCGTGGCCGCCCCCAGGCTGACTTCATCCAGCCCGTCTTTGCCGTACACCACCAGCGCATGTTCAGCACCCAGGCGCTGCAGCGCGCGGATTTGAATACCCACCAGGTCTGGGTGAAACACACCCATCAAAATATTCGGTGCGCTGGCTGGGTTGGTTAGTGGCCCAAGGATGTTAAATATGGTTCTGACGCCCAATTCCTTTCGAATAGGCGCTACTGCTTTCATAGCAGGATGGTGGTTAGGCGCAAACATGAAGCCAACGCCCACTTCTTCAATGCACCTCGCAATGGCTTCAGGTGACAAATTGATGTTGATGCCCAGCGCCTCCATCACGTCTGCGCTGCCCGACTTGCTGCTGACACTTCTGCCGCCGTGCTTGCTGACTTTTGCGCCCGCCGCCGCCGCAACAAACATCGAACAAGTAGAGATATTGAAGGTGTGCGAACCGTCGCCGCCGGTGCCCACAATGTCGACCAGATGGGTCTTATCTGCCACGTTGACCTTGGTGGAAAACTCTCGCATCACTTGCGCGGCAGCAGTGATCTCGCCAATGGTTTCCTTCTTCACGCGCAGCCCGGTAATCAGCGCCGCCATCATGACGGGCGACATCTCGCCACCCATGATGAGCCGCATCAGGTGCAGCATTTCGTCGTGAAAGATCTCGCGGTGCTCAATGGTGCGCTGCAATGCTTCGCTGGCAGTTATTTTGTTTGCGTTGGGCATGTCTGATGTCCTGATGAATTATTTTGAGCCAGTGCGATGCGCTGAACAGCGGCTGCGCAATTATCGGCACAGCTTGGTTTCAAGCCTTGGAGAACGCGCGAATCACCGCTAAAGCGCGGTCAATATCAGCAGCGTCAACATCCAGGTGCGTAACAAAACGCAGCCGGTACAAACCAGTCGCTTGAATGTCGTTGTCTGCCAGGTGTTGAAGCAGTGCCGCAGAGTTGGCTTTTGCCGCGCCAGTCAAATCGACAAACACGATATTGGTTTGCGGTGCTTCTACCGCCAGGCCTTCAATGCCTGCCAGCCCCGCGGCCAGGCGCTTGGCCAGCGCGTGGTCGTCTGCGAGGCGGTTGATGTGGTGGTCCAGCGCGTACGATGCCGCAGCGGCGAGGCTGCCTGCCTGGCGCATGCCGCCGCCAGCCATTTTGCGAATGCGGTGCGCGCGTTTGATGAAGTCTTTTGATCCGCACAAAGCCGAGCCGACGGGCGCACCCAAGCCCTTGCTGAAGCACACCGAAACGCTGTCAAAACACTGTGCGATGCGGCACGCCTCATCCGTTGGGCTTCTGCCAGTCAGAGCAGCCTGCGCAACAGCCGCGTTGAAAAGCCGCGCGCCGTCCAGGTGACAGTTGAGCCCTTTGCTTTTGGCCAGATCAGTCGCTGCCTGCACGTATTGCATTGGCAGCAACTTGCCGCCCAGGGTGTTTTCAAGGGCCAGCAGCCGGGTACGCGCGAAATGCGCATCGTCGGGTTTGATGGCCGCCTCGATCTCTTCGAGGAGCAGCGTTCCATCACTTTGGTGATTGAGCGGCTGCGGCTGCACGCTGCCAAACACAGCAGCGCCACCGCCTTCCCAGCGGTACGCGTGGGCCATCTGGCCAACGAGGTATTCGTCGCCGCGCTGGCAGTGGCTGAGCACAGCGCACAAGTTGCTTTGCGTGCCCGTGGGCACAAACAGCGCGGCCTCAAAACCCAGCATGTCGGCGATTTTTTCCTGCAAGGCATTGACGCTCGGGTCACCACCAAACACATCGTCGCCCAGCCTTGCGGCGTGCATTGCCGCGCGCATGGCTGGCGTGGGCTGGGTGACCGTATCGCTGCGCAAATCCACCAATTTATGCATGTTTTAGGTCCCTGGCGCAATAAAAATCGGCGTAAGCAGCTATAGAATTAATAGCGTTAGAAACTGTGCTGCTGGTCATATCTTTTGCTCTAGGAAGTTCTTCAGCATCGCGTGACCGTGCTCAGTCAGGATCGATTCAGGGTGAAACTGCACGCCTTCAATCGGCAGCGCTTTGTGGCGCACGCCCATGATCTCACCGTCGTCCGTCCACGCCGTTACTTCGAGCACATCGGGACAAGACGACTTTTCAATCGCCAGCGAATGGTAGCGATTGACGGTGAACTGCTTGGGCAAACCCGCGAACACGCCGCGCTGCCTGGCTTCGGATGATGTGGTGATAACACTTGTTTTGCCGTGCATCAGTTCTTGCGCGCGAACGATGTTGCCGCCGAACGCCGCGCCGATAGCCTGGTGGCCCAGGCAAACGCCAAGTATCGGCAGCTTGCCTGCAAAGTGTTGGATGGCAGCGACCGAAATACCCGCTTCAAGTGGTGAGCATGGGCCGGGTGAGACGACCAGGCGGTCAGGCTTTTTGGCTGCGATTTGTTCGATGGTGATTTCATCGTTGCGGAACACTTCCACCTCTGCACCCAGCTCGCCAAAATATTGAACGATGTTGTAGGTAAAGCTGTCGTAGTTGTCGATCATCAGGAGTTTGATTTTTGAACTCATGGTGTTTACTCCAGACCTTCTTCGACCAGCTCCGATGCCCTGAGCAGCGCCCGCGCTTTGGCCTCAGTTTCTTTCCACTCCAGCTCGGGCACCGAATCAGCCACCACGCCCGCTGCCGCCTGCACGTACAGCACCTGGTCTTTGATGATGCCTGTGCGGATGGTGATGGCGACGTCCATGTCGCCTGAATAGCTCAAGTAGCCGCACGCGCCCCCGTACAGGCCGCGCTTGGTCGGCTCGAGCTGGTCAATCACTTGCATGGCATGCACTTTCGGCGCACCGCTGAGCGTGCCTGCCGGGAAGGTGGCTTTGAGTACGTCCATGCCGGTCATGCCGTCAAGCAAAGCGCCTTCTACATTGCTGACGATGTGCATCACGTGGCTGTAGCGCTCGACGGCAAAGGCTTCGGTGACTTTCACCGAGCCGGTTTTGGCGATGCGGCCGATGTCGTTGCGCGCCAGGTCAATCAGCATGACGTGCTCAGCGCGCTCTTTGGGGTCGTTGACGAGTTCGTGTTCTGCGGCTTTATCGGCCTCTGGCGAAGACGCTCTTGGCCTTGTGCCCGCAAGGGGGCGAATCGTAATTTTCTGCCCGCCCTCCACCAGCTCCTGCCGCACCAAAATCTCAGGCGAAGCACCCACCACGTGAAAGTCCCCGAAGTGGTAGTAGTACATGTACGGTGACGGATTGAGCGAACGCAGCGCCCGGTACAAGCTCAATGGTGATTCGGTGTAGCGTTTTTTAATCCGCTGGCCAACTTGCACCTGCATGAAGTCGCCTGCTTCGATCATGCGTTTGGCTTTTTCAACGGCGGCAATGTAGTCGGCCTTGGCAAAGTCGCGCTCAGCCGGGTAGCTTTGGCTTGGCTTGACGATGGGCGCGCTGACGGAATACTTCAGCTGCTCTTTGAGTTCTCGCAAACGTTTTTTGGCATTGGCGTACGCCTCTGGCTGCTTCGGGTCGGCGTAAACAATCATGTAGAGCTTGCCCGAGAGGTTGTCAATCACCGCCAGCTCTTCGCATTGCAGCAGCAAAATATCTGGGCAGCCCAGTGTGTCGGGTGGGCACGATTTTTCCAGTTTTTTCTCGATGTAGCGCACGGCGTCATAGCCAAAGTACCCTGCCAAGCCGCCACAAAAACGCGGCAAACCGGGGCGCAGCGCGACTTTGAAACGCTTTTGGTAGTCGCTTATAAAGTCCAGCGGGTTGTGCTTTGAGGTTTCAACGACGACGCCGTCTGTGACCACTTCAGTGACCGCATCGGCCCCAAAACCCGACGCGCGCAGCAGCGTGCGGGCTGGCAAGCCAATAAAACTGTAGCGGCCGAAACGCTCTCCGCCCACCACTGATTCAAGCAAAAAGCTGAAGGCTCCGCTGGGACGCCCCGAGGAGCCCTGCGCACCCACGGGGGGCAGCGAAGCGTGAGGGTCAATGGCTTTTCCGCCGCTGGCCGAGTGCGCAAGTTTCAGGTACAGCGACAACGGCGTTTCAAGATCCGCAAACGCTTCAACCATCAGGGGAATGCGGTTAAAGCCCTGAGCAGCCAGGCTCTTGAATTCAAGTTCAGTAATCACGATGGAGTCTTTCGCAAGGAAGTCACGGCAGCAAGTGTGCACAACTTCTGGTCATTCAAATGCGCCCGGAGCCGGATACGCGCGGGCACTCAACTTCAAGAAATTGAGCAGCTTCGCCAATCCCAGGCTCCCCGGTTTGCGCGACCGGGCTGGCCGCTGCGGCGGCTGCTAAAAATGTGGATGAACTGTTCAGCTTGCATAAGATTTTTGAGTGTAGCAAAGCTGCCGGTGGCCCATGCTGCTCACGCAAACCCTATTGCTCTTGTTTGTGGTTGCAGCAAAATAATACGTTGCAGGCCAGCGTCGCGGGCCTGGTTCAAACAACCGAGGAAACCCGATGATTTTTTTAAAGATCTGCTTGACTGCGCTGGCAACACTGCTGATTTCTGGTGCGACGCTGGCCGCAACCATTGACGTGGGTGGTGCAAAAATTGAGGACTCTGCCGATGTGCAGGGCTCAAAGCTGCAGCTCAACGGTGCAGGCATACGTTACAAAGCCATTTTCAAGGTGTATGCGATTGCGCTGTATGCAGGCAAAAAATTTGCGTCAGTTGAGGAATTGACCGCTACACCGGGCAACAAGCGCATCAGCATGACGATGCTGCGCGACATCGACACAAACGACCTCGGCAAAGCTTTTACCCGCGGCTTTGAAGACAATTCGCCAAAAAATGAAATGTCAAGAATGATTCCGGGTTTGATAAAGATGTCACAGATTTTTTCAGATCAGAAAAGAATGGTGGCAGGCGATGTGGTGCTGCTTGACTGGGTTGCAGGCACCGGCATGGTGGTAAGCGTTAAAGGCAAGGTGCAGGGCGAGCCTTTTAAAGAGGTCGAGTTTTTTAATGCCATGACCCGAATCTGGCTGGGCAACATTCCGGCGGATGCAAGGCTGAAAGACACCTTGCTGGGCAAAGCGTCCTGAGCGCATTAGCGACCTCACCCACACCGGCGCCAGCAACCCAAACGCTGCCAATTGCAACATTACTTATAGCTGCTTGCGCCCATATTTATTGCGCCAGGGCCGTTTTTGGCATCAAAAAAGCGCATTCGCTGCAAGACGCGCTTTTCCCCCGATTGGCATATCGCCAGGCAGCGTTTCTCACTTGGCCGCGGCCATTGTTGAGCCTTTTGGTCAAGCCTCATGCAGTGCTATGGTGAAAATTATCTATTTCGATAGCCCCTACGAGAGAAGTCACCGTGGCCACCGTCAAAAATTGCATCGATCAAAAGTCTGCCAACATCATTTCCTTGAGCGCCGCAGATTCGGTGTTTGATGCACTGGAATTGATGAAAAACAACAAAGTGCGCTCCATCATGATCATTGAGGACGGCGCACTCAAAGGCATCGTGACGCAGGGCGATTGCGCCATCAAGGTGCTGCTGCCAGGCTGGAATGCCAAGCAAACATTGCTGGGCGCCATCATGACCAAAGACCCTGTGACTGTGGCTCTGGGCGACGAACTGGGCACATGCATGAACACCATGGCCAGCCGCAACATTCGCCACCTGCCAGTGGTAGACGGCGGCAAAGTGCTTGGCATGGTGTCGGTGGGCGACATCGTCAAAGACATCATTCGCCAGCAAGGCGACCAGATCAAGCAACTGGAAACCTACATTTTGGGCCACGGCGTCGCCTGATTCGGCGGATTAGTCAAATTCAATAGCGGCTAGCGCCTGTCTTTATTGGGCTACAGGCGATATTAATATGATGCGTTTTTGATGTTTTGATACTAAAGTGACAACGTTAGCGATGTTCCTCATGCGAACGACATTGGCGCTCAACGACGACGTATTCAACATTGCCAATCAGAAAGCACAGCGAGACCGCACCTCAGTAGAAGCCGCCGTGTCCGCATTGATGCGGGTACGCATTTGCAGCATGCATATGCCTACTGCCCAGCGCCCTGCCACATGCAGCAAGTACGCGGTTTTGCCCACGCGCAATGAAACCGTCACCAGTCAGCATGTCTACAAGCTCATGGAGCAAAAAGGCGTCAGATGCGGCTTTTGCTGGATGTGAGCGTGCTGGTTGCGCTGCTGGACGAAGCGCATGTTCAACAAGCGGTGGCGCAAAATCTGATTGCGCAGCCCAATTTGAGAATTGCCACTTGTGCGCCGACTAAAAACGGTGTGCTGCGGGTGCTGAACTTGCCCGGCTAAAGCATCTATAGGCCAGCAGGTTTCGGCGCAGTACGCACCCAGATCGCGCAGCTGTACCAAGACCAAGACCAAGACCAAGACAAAGACAAAGACCACGAATTTTGGCCCTGCGACGTCACTCTGCGAGACTTCTCAAAACTCGACTGGAGCCGGGTTATGGGCTACAACCAGATTGCCGATGTTTATTTGCTGTCTTTGGCGGTGGCAAGAGGCGGCGCACTTGCCACACTGGACCACCGCGTCGCGTTAAGCGCCGTCAGCGGCGCTGAGGCAAAGTAGTTGCATCTGCATCTGCATCTGCATCTGCATCTGCATCTGCATCTGCATTTGCATTTGCATTTGCATTTGCATCTGCTGTAGCTTTGCCTTTATTTGGCAAGCTCCAGGCGCATCGCATCGATCACACCTTTGTAATCCGGCTTGCCAAAAATCGCACTGCCCGCCACAAAAGTATCCGCCCCTGCAGCTGCCACGCGGGCAATGTTGTCCGTTTTAATGCCGCCGTCAACTTCCAGCCGAATGTCTTTGCCGCTGGCATCAATGCGCCTCTTGACGTCTTCAATTTTGCGCAGGGCGCTGTCAATAAATGACTGCCCGCCAAAGCCGGGGTTCACGCTCATGATCAAAATCAGGTCAATGTCGTCAATCACCCAGTCCAGCACATCCAGAGTAGCAGCGGGGTTAAAAACCAGCCCGGCCTTGCAGCCTTTGGCCTTGATGGCCTGAATGCTGCGGTGCACATGGCCGGATGCATCCGGGTGAAAGCTGATGAGGTCCGCGCCTGCATCGGCAAACGCTGCAGCCAATGCATCGACGGGCTGCACCATCAAATGCACGTCAATCGGAACTGCGGTGCCATCGGCTTTTTTCGAATGGTTTTTAAGGGCTTGGCAAATCATGGGGCCAAACGTGAGGTTGGGCACGTAGTGGTTGTCCATCACGTCAAAGTGAATCCAGTCAGCGCCTGCGGCAATCACAGCTTTGACCTCATCGCCCAGGCGGGCAAAGTCGGCTGACAAAATGGAGGGTGCAATGCGGTAAGTGGGCTTGGGTGAGTTCATGGCTTGAATTGTGCAACAAGCAAAGCCGCATACCGCAGCTGACTGTCATAGCCACCGGACGAAGCCAGTTAACATGGCCCAGCAACATTGAACACCATGCCGAAATACCAAATAACCTGCGCCGTTACCCCGCGCTATGTGCCTGAACAATCATCGCCCATAGACTCGGTGTACGGCTTTGCGTACACCGTCACCATTACCAATACCGGCGCAGTAGCGGCGCAGGTGATTTCGCGCCACTGGGAAATTGTGGATGCCAACGGCCATATCGAAGAAGTCAAAGGTCTGGGCGTGGTGGGCCACCAGCCGCTGCTCAAACCGGGGGAATCGTTTGAGTACACCAGCGGTTCCCGCTTGACCACGCCCACCGGCGCCATGCACGGCACGTACTTTTGTGTGGCCGAAGACGGTGAGCGCTTTGAAGCGCTGATTCCGATGTTTGTGCTGGACGCCGCTGGCAGCGCGCCGCCTGGCCGCACGCTGCATTGATGCGTTGCCCCAGCACGCTCAAAAACCCATGACAGAGCTGCGCTCGTTGCTCAATGCCTTGTCGCCCGGGGCAGATCTGGCGAGCCGCCATGTGTGGCTGATTTCGCTTTTCAGCTGGCTGCGCGGTGACCAGCAGTCGCCGGAAGCCGCCATAGCGCGGCTGCAGGCGCTGATCGTGACCGTCAAAGCGCAGCCCGAGCTGCAGGCGCGCCTCAAAGCGTGGTGGCGCACTTTTCGGCAAGACGTCGAAGTCACTACCCTGCTGGCGGACTTCGGGTTTGCGCCGCGCACCGCGTTCTTCAGTGAACTGGCGGCTCGCCTGCGCAGGCAGCTGCTGCCCGGCACACCTGAAACGGTGGATGCAGCAGAACTGTTCCCGCTGGTGTCACCCACCCGATTTGATGCGCTGTGGCTGGCAGCAATTTCTGAAACCCAGGTTGCCGAGCTGGTGGCTTTGCTTTCAAGCGATGTGGCAACCGAACTGGATGCCTGGCACCACGAGGTGATGGACGCACTGACGTACTGCACCGCGCAAATTCGGGCCACCGGCTTTGCGCCCGAGCTGCGTTTGCGAATGGACGGCGCCAACGACGACGCGCGGGCATTTCACCCGCTGGCAGACGATTTGAGCCAGCTTCGCAATACGTTTTTTGACCCCAGCAAGGGGACAGAAGAGCTGCAGGCGGCCATTGCGCAGCTCCGCGCTCGGCTGGAAGTCTGCCGCCAGGCCGTCAACAGCGTGTATACGCACCTGGAAGAAAACGGCATATCGGTCGGCATGGTGTTCATGCTGCGCCAGCTCCGCGAACGAATTGTGCGCGTGCGTGAGCTGCTCGACGCCTTGACGTCACACACGCCCGCCGCCACCGCCATCAAGCTCTTGGGTCGCCGCGTCACGATTGGCCAGGACAGCAAAAGCATTGGCGCGCTGATTAGCACCAACTCAACGCTGCTGTCGGCCAAGATGAGTGAGCGTAGCAGCGAAGTCGGTGAGCGCTACATCACGCGTGACCGGGCTGAGTACCGCGACATGCTGAGCAAAGCCATGGGCGGCGGGGCAGTGACGGCGCTGACCACGCTGCTCAAGTTCACCGTTGCAGGCATTGGCCTGTCGGCCTTTTGGAGCGGCTTTGGCGCAGGCTTTGTGTACGCAGGCAGTTTTATTTTGATTCAGCTGCTGCACTTCACGCTGGCCACCAAGCAGCCGGCCATGACAGCCCCGGCCATGGCCGCAAAAATCAAGGACATTGGTGTCAAAGACATCGATTCAAGCACCGCGATTGAAGATTTTGTTGACGAAGTGACCAACCTTGTCCGCTCTCAGGTGGCCGCCGTGCTGGGCAATGTGCTGATGGTAGTGCCTGCGGTGCTGCTGGTCAACGTGGTCATTGTGCTGCTGCGCGGCCAGCCGATGCTGAACGCAAAAGAAGCGGCCTATGTGCTGCATTCGCTGTCGCTCATCGGCCCAACGCTGATTTGGGCGGCGTTCACCGGCCTGGTGCTTTTTACGTCCAGCATGGTGGCGGGCTGGTTTGAAAACTGGTTTGTACTGCACCGCCTTGGCTCGGCCATACGCCACAACCCGCGCTTTACGAGGGTGCTGGGCGCTGCGCGGGCGGACAGATGGTCCAGCTTTATGCGGCTGAATGTGTCGGGCTTTGCGTCGAATATTTCGCTCGGTTTCATGCTGGGGCTGATTCCTGCATTCACCGGCTTTTTTGGGTTTGAGCTGGAAGTGCGCCACGTCACGCTGTCGGCTGGTCAGCTGGCAGCGGCTGGCGCGGCGCTGGGCCTGGACGCGTTTCGCTCAGCCGCCATCTGGTGGTGCGTAGCGGCCATACCCTTGATTGGTGCGCTGAATCTGGGCGTGAGTTTTTACTGCGCGTTTCGGCTCGCATTGCAGGCGCACAACGTCAGCGGCATTGACCGCGCGCGCATTCGCCGCGCCATCTGGGCGCGCCTGTACCGCCAGCCGCGCAGCTTTTTTGTCCCTGAAAAATAAGCACCGGGCCACACTTGGCCACACCTTGGTCATTTCCAAGTTAGCAATTGGTTACGACTGTCACGACTTTTGCTTACCGTGCACACCGCGCATTGCAAGTACTCTAGGCGCTAACTTGGAGGGCTATTTTTAATGCAAGACCTCCTCAATATCTGGTCAGAGTGGATCAAACCATCGGCCGGACTGGCCACGGTGCAGTGGTCGGTGCTGCTGGGCCTGGCTGCAGCGGCCGGGCATTTGATCCAGCGCTACGCTGGGTTGCCCAAAGTCATTGGCTATTCAGTGGTCGGTGCGCTGGCCGGTTTTGCCGGCTTTACGGGCGCGCTGTGGCCACTCGAAGGCATTGGGCTTTTTCTGCTGGAGCTGGGCGTGGCGGTGGTGCTGTTTGAAGCCGGTGGGCGTATTTCGCTGCGCTGGTTTCGCCACAACCCGATGGTGCTGGTGCAAAGCCTGCTGGAATCCGGCCTGACGCTGGTGGCGGTGTACTGGGCCATGAAGACCATGGGCGTGCGTGAAGCAGTGGCCCAACCGCTGGCCATGCTGGCCATGACCGCGTCGCCGGCGGTGCTGGCGCGGGTGCTGATTGATACGCGCGCATCCGGCCCGGTAAGTGAACGCGCCATGGTGCTGTCCACGCTCAGCACGCTGTACGCGCTGCTGCTGTGCAGCGCCGCCGCCGGCATGATGGGAAAGGGCGAGAAGATTTTGGGCCCCGTCGCCATCACTATCAGCACCAGCTTTTACCCGGTGCTGGTGGTGCTGGGCCTGTCGGTGGTGGTGGGCAGTGCGCTGGCCCTGGTGTTGCGCATGGCGCTGCGGGTCATGAGCCCAACGAGCGAAAACACGGCCATTTTGCTGCTGGCCGTGATTGCGGCGGGTGCCGCGCTGGCGGCGCACTTTGGCGGCTCGGCCGCCCTTAGTGCGCTGCTGGGCGGCATGCTGCTCAAGCAGCTCAACCCGCGCCCATGGTCTTGGCCAAGGCAAATGGGCACGGCGTCCAGCATGCTGACCATGCTGATGTTTGTGCTGGTGTCGGTGGTGGCCGCGCAGGCCGACTGGGGCGGCCCGGTGGCGGCGCTGGTGGCGGTGCTGATTGTGGTGCGCGTCGCTAGCAAAATTGTCGGCACGGCGCTGGGCAACGTAGGCAGCGGCGCCAGCTGGCGCCAGGCGCTGTGGGTAGGTTGTGCCATGTCGCCGCTGTCGTCTGTGGCGCTGCTGCTGGTGTCCGGCTTTATCAGTGCTGACCCAATTTTGGGCAAACAAATCGCCAGCATTGCGCTGCCCGCCATTTTGCTGATGGAAGTGTTTGGCGCGGTGCTGACCACGCTGGCGATTACGCGCGCCGGTGAAAGCTCACGCCCGCCCAAGTTGCAACTGCAACCCGCAGCGGTTGGCAGCAGCCAGAGGGGCGATTTATGAGCAGCCTGGAGCCGTTTGGCAAATCTGCCGCGTTGTCTTTGGGGGTTGAGCTGGAGCTGCAGCTCGTCAACACGCACGACTACGACCTGGCCCCCTACGCCGAAGACATGCTGCGGCTGATGAAAAAAACGCCGCTGCCCGGCGCGGTGGTGCCGGAAATGACGTCGAGCATGATTGAAATATCAACCGGCGTGTGCCAGTCGCCCTCAGAAGTGCTGGGGCAGCTGACGCAAATCCGCGATGCATTGGTCAAAAGCGCCGACAAGCTCAACATTGCCGTGGTCGGCGGCGGCACGCACCCATTTCAGAAATGGCACGAACGGCGCATTTACGACAAGCCGCGCTTTAAAGAGCTGGGTGAGCTGTACGGATATTTGTCCAAACAGTTCACTATTTTTGGCCAGCACGTGCACGTTGGCTGCCCGGACGCTGACACTGCCCTCCTCACGCTGCACCGCATGTCGCGGTACATTCCGCACTTTATTGCGCTGTCGGCGTCCAGCCCGTTTGTGCAGGGGCAAGACACGGCATTTGACTCGGCACGGCTCAATTCGGTGTTTGCGTTTCCGCTGTCTGGCCGCGCGCCGTTTGCGCTGACGTGGGCCGACTTCACCGTGTATTTCGACAAAATGACGCGCACCGGCGTCGTCAAAAGCATGAAGGATTTTTACTGGGACATTCGCCCCAAGCCCGAGTTTGGCACGATTGAAATCCGCGTGTTTGACACACCGTTGACCGTAACCCGCGCTGCAGCGCTGTCGGCGTTTGTGCAGTCATTGGCCGCGTGGTTCATGCAAGACCAGCCGTTCATGCCGCAGGAAGACGACTACCTGGTCTACACCTACAACCGCTTCCAGGCCTGCCGCTTTGGGCTGGATGCCGCTTACGTTGACCCCGCAACCGGCCAGCACATGCCGCTGCGCGAGCATATTTTGCTGACGCTGCGGCAAATTGAAAAACATGCCGATGCCATGGGCTGCGCTTCGTTTTTGCACATGCTGCAAAGCAGTGTGTCGCGCGGTGAAAACGACGCCCGCTGGCTGCGCGAGCGCCAGGGTGAAGAAGCGCTGCTGGCAGAAGTGGTGCGGCAGGCGGCGCAGCGCTTCAGGGGCGATGCGGCGCACGGCCAAGGCTGATCTGGCGTGGCCCACTGATTTGAATTCGGTCGCCTGTATCCTTGGGGTATGACCGAGTTCGACCTCATCAAACAGTACTTCAGCAGGCCCACCCAGCGCGCCGCACTCAGCGGCGGCGACGACTGCGCTTTGCTTGACCCCACACCCGGCATGCAGCTGGTGATCTCCAGCGACATGTTGATTGAAGGCCGCCATTTTTTTGCCGACGTCAGCCCGTTTTCACTGGGCCACAAAGCGCTGGCTGTAAATTTAAGCGACCTGGCGGCCTGCGGCGCTACGCCAGTGGCCTTCACGCTGGCATTAAGCCTGCCGCGCGTGGACCAAGCCTGGCTGCAAGCATTTTCAAACGGTCTGTACGCGCTGGCCGATGCGCACGGCTGTGAGCTGATAGGTGGCGACACCACGCAAGGCCCACTCAATATCTGCATCACGGTATTTGGTGAAGTGCCGCGCGGCCAAGCCCTGCTGCGGTCTGGCGCGCGGGCGGGCGACGACATTTACGTTAGCGGCACGCTGGGCGATGCAAGGCTGGCGCTTGATGCGCTGCAGGGCCACATCACATTGCCAGCCGATGTGCTGGCAACAGCGCGTTTGCGCCTTGAGCAGCCCACGCCCCGCGTAGCCTTGGGCACGGCACTGCGCGGTATTGCTACCGCAGCGATTGACGTGAGCGACGGGCTGGCAGGTGACTTGGCGCACGTCCTGAAAGCATCCGGCGTGGGCGCGCGTGTAGACACTGACATCACTATTGATTTAATAGCTGCTTGCGCCTATATTGATTGGGCTACAGGCCAATTTGATGAAAAAAACCGGCTAAAAACAGTGTTTTCAGGCGGTGACGACTACGAATTGGCCTTCACCGCGCCGCCCGAGGCCAGGCAAGCAGTTTTGATGGCTGGGCAAAGCTGCCAAACACCGCTCACCCGCATTGGCGTGATTGAGCGCGAATTGGGCCTGCGACTGGTTGACGGCCACGGCCAGCGTGTGGATGGCGTGTTTACATCGTTTGACCACTTCGCCTCATGAACGGCGTGCAACGTTAAAATCTAGGGTTTCCCCTCTTTAAATTCCCCCTCTTCCCAAAATCCCATGAGCGCTTTCAACGAAGAACGTGTGCTGTCCGTCCACCACTGGACCGACAAATTGTTCACCTTCACCACCACACGCGACGAGTCCATGCGCTTTAGCAACGGGCACTTCACCATGATTGGCCTGAAGGTCAACGACAAGCCACTACTGCGCGCCTACAGCATCGTCAGCGCCAACTACGAAGACCATCTGGAGTTTTTAAGCATCAAAGTGCCCGACGGCCCACTGACGTCACGCCTGCAGCACATCGTGGTAGGCGACACAGTTATCGTCGGCAAAAAGCCAACCGGCACGCTGCTGATTGACTATTTGCTGCCCGGCAAGCGCCTGTATTTGCTGTCGACCGGCACCGGCTTGGCCCCGTTCATGAGCATCATCCGCGACCCCGAAACCTACGAGGCGTTTGAGCAGGTCGTGCTGGTGCACGGCGTGCGTGAAAAAGACGAGCTGGCCTACCACGACCTGGTAACCGAGCATTTGCCGCAGCACGAATTTCTGGGCGAAATGATCGCCAAACAGCTGCTGTACTACCCCACCGTCACGCGCGAGTCGTACCGCACCATGGGCCGGGTGACCGACCTGATGGCCAGCGGCCAGATGTTTACAGACCTGAAACTGCCGCCGCTTAACGCCGTCACCGACCGCGTGATGATTTGCGGCAGCCCGCACATGCTCAAAGACTTGAAGGTCATGCTGGAGGGCAGCGGCTTTAAAGAGGGCACCACGTCGCGCCCTGGTGATTTTGTGGTTGAGCGGGCGTTTGCCGAGAAGTAATACCAACTGCCGCGTGGTAATATCTGACCATGAACACACTGAGTTTAAAAATTAGCGCACCTCTTGAAAACACGCTTTTTCTGCTCAGCCAGCAAGAAAAGGTGAGCAAGTCTGAACTGGTACGTCGGGCATTGCTGGCCTATGCTGCGCAGCGCTCAACTGCTCGCGCAGCGCCGTCTGCACTTGACCTGGCAGGTGATCTTGTAGGCTGCTGTTCTGGGTCGCCGCCTGACCTGTCATCCAATCCTGCATACCTTGCTGACTTTGGCCGGGTTTGACAATGGGCTCTGATGCAACAACCACTGCCAACGTCCTGCTGGATACGGGCCCCTGGGTAGCGTTGCTGTGCAAAGACGACAAGCATCATGAGTGGGCGAAGCAGCAGTTTTCACAACATCGTGGCCCATTTTTGACATGCGAAGCTGTGGTAGCCGAAACCTGTTTTCTGCTTGCCCGTTCAAAATTGGACGCATCAAAAGCACTCGCACTCATTGAGCGAGGCGTTGTTCAAGTTGGCATGGCGCTCACCCAACAACTTGCATCCGTCAGTGCTTTGTACCAACGCTATGGCAACGTCCCCGCTTCATTGGCTGATGCGTGTTTGGTACGCATGTCCGAACTACACGAGCCCTGTCATGTATTAACTCTGGACAGCGACTTTCATATTTACCGCAGGCACGGCAGAAAAGTGATTCCCGTGCTCTGCCCGGACGCTTGAAACATCCACCGTTTGAAGCCTTTGGTCAGATTAACTGCTGGCCATAGCCTCCAGTTGGGAGCTGCCCGTCGGATTTCTAACAATCAGCATGGGAATTCATGCGCGCTTAAAGCCCGCCGGTGCTCCCCTGCCTCAGCTACATGCATGACCTGCACATTGACAGCGCCTGCCACGTACGCATGCCCGCGCGGGATGTAGCCACCGACCGCGGGATGATTTGTGGCAGCCCCGCACATGATTGAAGACTTGAAGGTCATGCTGGAGAGAGATGGCTTTAAAGAAGGCACCACGTCCCGCAACGGTGATTTTGTGGTTGAGCGGTCTTGGTGGTCTTAAGGCGTCTTAAAAGCGTGTTTTAGGCAGTTTCTAAGCAGTTTTTAAGCTTTTTAGGCCGGTATCCCAACAAACACGGGCGCAAGCAGCTCATTATTTAATAGCGCATCGCAGCGCGTTTTCTTCAGTCCAGCTAGCCAAAACCGCTGCAACTGCTACAAATCGTAAGGTTTATCGAGACTTATTACCCGCAGCCTTAAGTTTTACAGTAGCCGGGGAAACCCGCTCCCAAACCCGCGATAATGTAATTGCAACGCAAAGCCGAATGAACTTCATGACGCAGCGAGCTAAAGGGCAGGACGGCTTATGATTTTGGTGACCGGTGGGGCGGGGTTTATTGGTTCAAACTTCGTTCTGGACTGGTTTGCACCAGCAGCAGCGCCCAAGTCATCAACCCGCAGCGGCATCGTTAACCTTGACAAGCTGACCTACGCCGGCAACCTGCGCAACCTTGACGCGCTAAACGGCAACCCGCTGCACCATTTTGTGCACGGCGACATTGCCGACACCGATCTTGTCGCCAGGCTGCTGCGCCAGCACCAGGTTACTGCCGTGGTGCATTTTGCAGCTGAAAGCCACGTTGACCGCTCCATTGATGGCCCGGAAGACTTCATTCAGACCAATATTGTCGGCACCTTCCGGCTGTTAGAAGCGGTGCGCGCCTACTGGGGCGAGTTGCCTGAGCCTGCAAAATCGGCGTTTCGCTATCTGCATGTGTCGACGGATGAGGTTTACGGCTCGCTTGGTGCAGGTGACCCGCCCTTTACCGAGACCAAAACCTATGAACCCAACAGCCCGTACAGCGCCAGCAAAGCCGCCAGCGACCACTTGACGCGCGCCTACCACCACACCTACGGGCTGCCAGTGCTTACCACCAACTGCAGCAACAACTACGGCCCACTGCACTTTCCTGAAAAACTCATCCCGCTGATGATTGTGAACGCGCTGGCGGGCAAACCGCTGCCCGTGTACGGCGACGGCATGCAAATCAGGGACTGGCTGTATGTAAGTGACCACTGCAGCGCCATACGCCGCGTGCTGGAAGCTGGCACGCCAGGAGAGGTGTACAACATCGGCGGCTGGAACGAAAAACCCAACATCGACATCGTCATAACCATCTGCAGCCTGCTTGACGAGCTGCGGCCTAAACCCGGCCACACCAGCGGCCGCTACAGCGACCAGATCACCTACGTCAAAGACCGCCCC
>JANNCT010000173.1:0-2706 GCA_031386895.1 Polaromonas sp. | reverse complement strand
TGAAGAGAACGCGATCAACTGGCATGTGGCGATCCTATCGATTCATCGAATCCTTGCGCTGCTGCAATCTACTCTTGACCAGTAAAAAGGGGTGGATTGACGAAATCGGGAGGTCAACAAGAAGTGTACTGGCGGTTACATGACCCGAAAAAAGAGAAAGTCTGCTACGTTTTATATAGCAGACTTTCCTTTTTTAATTGGTGCCGGAGAGATGAATCGAACACCCGACCTTCTCATTACGAATGAGCTGCTCTACCGACTGAGCTACACCGGCTTGTATATTTCGGGCATTTCTATGAATTCATTTTTCGAGCGAATTGCGGCGTTGCGCGGTGCTCGGAATCCTCATGTACTGAAGTACATTCCGGTGTCCTGCGCTCCGTGCGCCTTGCACTTCATCTCGAAAATCTGAATTTCTAGAATTGCCCTTCGTCCTGCACTGAAAGTACAGCCTCAAATTATAGCCCGGCAATATTTTTAGGTTCTGCCTTGTGATGGTAGGCCGTCACTCGCTCAACTTCATTCTTCGACCCCAGCACCACGCTCACGCGTTCATGCAGTTTACTGGGCTGCAAGTCCATGATGCGCTGCTTGCCGTTAGTCGATGCACCGCCAGCTTGTTCTATCAGCCAGCTCATTGGGTTGGCTTCGTACATAAGGCGCAGCTTGCCGGCTTTTTCTGGCTCGCGTTTGTCCCATGGGTACATGAAGATGCCGCCGCGCGTCAGGATGCGGTGCACGTCGGCCACCATCGACGCTATCCAGCGCATGTTGAAGTTTTTGCCGCGTGGGCCGTCTTTGCCTTGCAGGCATTCGTCAATGTAGCGCTTAACGGGCTCGTCCCAGTGGCGCATGTTGCTCATGTTGATGGCGAACTCTTGCGTGTCTGGCGGGATTTGCACGTTCTCATCTGTCAGTACAAACGAGCCTTGCTCCCGGTCAAGCGTGAACATGGCCACGCCGTCGCCTACCGTCAGCACCAGCGTGGTTTGCGGGCCGTACACGCAGTAGCCCGCGGCAACTTGTTTGTTGCCAGCTTGCAAAAAGTCTGCTTCTTCAACGCCAGACTGACCTGACGAGTTAGCTTCTGGCTTTTTCAGCACGCTGAAGATGGTGCCAATGCTGACATTGACATCAATGTTGCTGCTGCCATCTAACGGGTCGAACAACAGCAAGTATTCGCCTTGCGGGTAGCGGTTGGGCACGACGTAAATGCCGTCCATTTCCTCACTGGCCATGGCTGCCAGGTGCCCGCCCCATTCGTTGGCTTCAATCAGCACTTCGTTGGCGATGATGTCGAGCTTTTTTTGTACCTCGCCCTGTATATTTTCACTACCTGCGGTGCCCAATATGCTGGCCTCGCCGCCAATGGCGCCTTTGTTGACCGCCTGGCTGATGCTCTTGCAGGCACGCGCCACCACTTCGAGCAGCAGGCGCAGCTCAGGCGGGATGTGGCCGTCCTGGCGTTGCTGTTCAACCAGGTAGCGGGTGAGGGAGATGTGTTTTGACATGAAGGAATCCGTTGATCGGTTTAGGCTGCCAGAGCGCGGGTCACAACTTCATGTGTGTCTTTACTCAAATCATTTTTAGCAGCGACGCGGGCAATTGCTTCGCGGGCGGCGCTGCGCAATGGTTCTGCCAGTTTGCTCCAGCGGTCAAGTGCGCGGGCCAGCCGGGCGGCGACTTGTGGGTTCATCGCGTCGAGTTCAATGACCCGCTCGCTCCAGAAAATATAGCCAGCAGCGTCCGCCCTGTGAAATGCTGCGGGGTTGCTGCAAAACGCACTGACCACGCTGCGGGCACGGTTGGGGTTCTTCAGGCTGAAGTCGCGGTGCTTCATGAGCTGCTTGACCAGGGGCAGTATGTTGCCGCTGCGGTCGGGGCTGCTGCATTGCAGACTGAACCATTTGTCAATCACCAGCGCTTCGTCCTTGAACATTGCGTGGAACTGTTTGAGTGCTGGCTCAGCCAGTGCGTGGCCGGTAGTGACGAGTGCGCTTAAAGCATTGAAGCGGTCAGACATGTTGCTCGCGTCTTTAAAGCGCTGCAGTGCTTTCTCAGGCCAGGTAGCGTCTCCACTGGCTTGTGCTGCCAGGCACAGATACGTCAGCGCCATGCCGGCCAGTGCCCGCTTGCCAGACGATGCGGCATCGGGCGTGTAGGCCCCGGTGTCCGAGTGGGCGGCGTACACCGCTGCCCAGTCGGGCTGCAGGCTGGTAGCAAGCTGCTGGCGCATGGACTCGCGAACCGCGTGAATCTGCTGCGGGTCAACGACATCCATTTGCTCAGCCAGATAGGTTTCTGATGGCAGCGTTAGCACCAGTTCTTTGAAAGCGGCGTCTAGCGTGGGGTGATGCAAAACTTGCTTCATGGCGGCCAAATAAGCCTCATTTAGCACATCTTTTGGTGCTGCAGAGCCCTGGATATATGCGCGAGCAGCTCCTGAATCAATAGCAGCCAGTGCTGACCTAACGGCCAGGCGCTGACCGGCTTCCCAGCGGTTGAAGGGGTCGCAGTCATGCGCCAGCAGGTGCAGCAGCTGTGCATCGGTGTAGTCAAACGCCAGCACCACCGGCGCAGTAAAGCCGCGCAGGATGGACGGTACGGGCTCTTGCGCTATGCCGGTAAAGGTGAAGGATTCCGTTGCCTGCGTCAACACCAGCGTGCGGCATGTCACTGCTGCGCTGCTGTCGCCAGCCAGTTGCA
>JANNCT010000161.1:0-3987 GCA_031386895.1 Polaromonas sp. | reverse complement strand
GCTTGCAAAGCGACAATGACCTGCTTGTTAACGGAGCGCTGGTTGGCCGCCGCATCGGCTTTCAAGAAGGCTTGAAGGTCGTCTGGAAGCTCTCTGACGGTGATGGTACTCATGGCTTAGTCCTTTGCATGCTGAATGATGCCATTATGCAATCATTTTGAATGCGTGGTCAAACGCAGCGTACCCCATCCACCTCAACACAAACCCCGCTGATAAAGTCCGCCTCGTCGCTGGCCAAATACAGCGCCGCGTTGGCTACATCAAGCGCCGTTGAAAAGCGCCCCAGCGGAATGCTGCTTCTAAATTTGGCCAAGCGAGACTCATCCAGCGGCCCGCCTGCAAATTCAGACGACAAGCCTGTTTCCGGGTTAAACACCGGATTGATGCAGTTGACCCGAATGTTGTCAGGCCCCAGCTCGGCGGCGAGGGACTTGGACGTGGTGATCACCGCGCCCTTGCTACCGTTGTACCAGCTCAAGCCCGGGCGAGGGCGCACGCCAGCAGTAGACGCAATATTGATAAAACTACCGCCGCCATTGGCCTTGAAGTGCGGCACCGCATGGATGGTAGAAAGGTAAATACTTTTGACATTGATGGCATAGCACTTGTCAAAGTCGTCTTCGCTGACCTCAAGCGCACTCTGGTTGCGGTGCGTCCAGCCCGCGTTGTTGACCATCACGTCGAGCTTGCCGTGGCGTCCAACTGCCGCTTCAACCAGTGCCTTGACCTGCATTGAATTGGTTACGTCAGCTTGAAAGAACGAAGCCACGCCGCCGACTTTAACAATCGCCGCTACAACGGCTTCGCCCATCGCGGCGTTGATGTCATTCACCACAACGCTAGCCCCCTCAGCCGCCAACCGCCGCGCAATGCCCTCACCAATACCGCCGCCAGAGCCTGTGACGATGATCGATTTGTTTTTTAGTCTCATGGCGTGTTTATAAATTGCTACTTAATTAGGAGCTGCTTGCGCCCGTATTTATTGGGCAAATAGCTAAAACTACTCATAGTGTGTCCACATGCGCAGAACCTTGACGTGGCGCGTTGGCTCAATGATTTCGTACACCAGGCGGTGCTGGACATTGATGCGCCTGGAGTAAGCTTTATCCAGACCCCCCTGCAGTTTTTCGTAGGGAGGTGGCGTTTGATAAGGATTGGCTTGGACAATATTCAGCAACTCAATCGCTTTGGGCTTAAGCCCAGAGTGAGCCAGCTTCTTTGAGTCTTTGTGGGCCTGCGTGGTGTATGCCAGGTGCCAAGGCAACTGACTCACCAATCCAATTCCGTCTTGCAGTCATCGATCGGCGTATTCAAGCCTTCCAGAATCGATTCGCGCATGCCGGGTATGGATGTGAGGAACAACGTTTCCTGTATTGACGCCCAGTCTTCGCCAGACACCAACACAGCTGTATTGCGCTTGCCTTTGATGATGACGGGTTGGTGCGACGCGGCGCTGTCGTCTATCAGGCGGTATAGGTTGGAGCGTGCTTCGGACGCGGTGAGGATATTCATTAACAAATAGTACGCTTTATCGTACGTGCAGTCAAATCAGCTTACCCATGCTTCACCGCCAAAGTCTTCAAAGTAGTGAACCCAAGCAAAGCCTCAAACCCCTTCTCCCGCCCATAGCCAGACGACTTCACTCCGCCGAAGGGCAGTTCAACGCCGCCGCCGGCGCCGTGGTTGTTGATAAATACTTGGCCCGCTTTGACTTTTTTAGCCATGCGGAATTGACGTGCGCCGTCTTGTGTCCACACGCCTGCTACCAGGCCAAATTGCGTTGCGTTGGCCAGCTCTATCGCTTGCGCTTCGTTTTTGAAAGGCATGGCGCACAGCACCGGGCCAAAGACTTCTTCTTGCGCAAGGCGGTGCATCACCGGCACGTCGCGCAGCAGGGTGGGCGCCTGGTAAAAGCCGGTGTCTGGCGCTTCGTCAACGATCTGGCCCTGCGCCACCATCGGTATGCCTGCCACTTGCGCGTCGCTTAAAAAGTCCCACACGCGCTGCTGCTGGCTTTGGCGGATTAGGGGGCCAACGTCCAGATCCATTGCGGCGGGGCCGACGCGCAGGGCTTCAAAGGCTGCACCCAAGCGCTCTAACAACGGCTCGTAAATACTTTGCTCTACCAGCAAGCGAGAGCCTGCGGAGCAGGTCTGCCCAGCTTTTTGCACGATGGCGTTGATGATGGTGGGAATGGCTTCGTCAAGGTTCGCGTCGGCAAAAACGATTTGCGGGCTTTTGCCGCCCAGCTCCAGCGTGACCGGGCAGTGGCGCACGGCTGCGACTTGGGCAATTAAGGTGCCCACGCTCGGGCTGCCGGTAAAGCTGATGTGGTCGATGCCTGCGTGCCGCGCCAGCGCATCGCCCACCTCGTGGCCATAGCCAGTGACGATGTTGATGGCCCCCGCCGGAAAGCCGACTTCAGCCGCCAACTGCGCGACGCGAATCAATGACAAACACGCGTCTTCACTCGGCTTGACCACGCACACATTGCCCGCCGCCAGCGCCCCGCCCACGCTGCGGCCGAAAATCTGCATCGGGTAGTTCCACGGAATGATGTGGCCGGTAACGCCATGCGGCTCCCGCCAGGTCATTACGCTGTAGCCATTCGGTACGGAATCGTGTCGCCATGCAGCTTGTCGCACGCGCCTGCGTAAAACTCAAAGTAGCGGGCGAGGGCGGCGGCATCGGCCTTCGCTTGCTTAATGGGCTTGCCGCAATCACGCTGCTCCAGCAGAGCCAGCTCGTCAGCGTGTTCGGCAATTTTGTTCGACAGCTTCATGAGCATTCGCCCGCGCTCGGCGGCGGTGATGTGCTGCCACACCAAATCAAAGCAGTCACGCGCAGCAGATGTTGCTGTGTCGATGTCAGCGGCGTTGCTGCGCTGGATCTGGTCAAACACCTGTCCGTCTGACGGGTCAATAACCGGAATGGTTTTACCGGACGAGGAGGGGACGGACGCGTTGGCGATGTAGTTAAGTTGCATTCTTCAATTTTGCGTTAGAACCAAAAAATTGGCATTTAAGCCCGTTGTAAATGCAAAACATGGCGCTAGGCCAACAAATGTAGACGTAAGCAGCTATTCATTTAATAGTATTCACAGCGCGAATCTGCTGCACCGCTCGGTTAGCTTTTAAGATCCACAATTAAAGCAACCCAAGTCTAAAACTGGAACGCCAATGACCCTTTCAAATCTGTTGCTCGCGCTTGTTTTGAACTGTGCCGTTGCAATGCCGTCTTACGCACAATTTGGCGTTGCCTGGCGCGTCTCGCGGTCGGTCACGGTGATAGGTGCCGAAAGCGACCCGCGACAAGTAATGGTTGAAAAGGCGGTGGCCTTTTGGAACCGTACTTTGCAAGAGCAGGGCACCAGTTTTCGGATCGGCTCGATTACGAAACTCAAAGACGCGATCCCGGAGTTTGAGCTTGCAGGCTTGAGCAATGCAGTTGTTGGTCGTTCGGGCGTTAAGGTTTCAGTGCCTGCCGCGCTCACCAACCACACTGGCGACTTGCTCATTTATTTGGGCGACACCGTGTTCGTGTCGTTTGTCAGCCCTTTCAGCGCTAGTCAGAAAAAAGTTGTGGGCCTACGCACCCTGTCCGGGCCACCCATGAGTCTGCCAAACGTGGCCTTAAATGTCGTCATACATGAGCTGGGCCACGCTATCGGCATTGGGCACAACTCTGACGAAACCACCTTGATGTGTGGACGGCCAGCCAATTGCCGACCAGATGCGTTTTTCTTGAATGAAGAAAAGATATTCCCCTTGGGCGAGCAGGAGCTTACGCAAATTAGGGCAATGTACCCGGCAAGCTGGAAGGCGCAGCTTTAAGCTTGCGCGGTTGCGGGAATTCGCGGGTGCCAAGGTTTGTTGAAAAACACTGCGTGATCGCTGAAGTTGCAACGCAAAAAAGTTAATGAAGTGTTTCCAAAAAGACATAGCAAGGTGGAACCATGAAAACAGTCATTCTTGAAGTTAGCTCCCC
>JANNCT010000155.1:0-8043 GCA_031386895.1 Polaromonas sp. | reverse complement strand
TCGTCCAGCGAAGCAACGATTTCAATCGGTGCGGTGGCGCGTCCGAGGTAGCTTTTAAGTTGGGCTTTGGTGGCGGCGTCAAGCATGGCGGAATCACTTTCAAATAGAGATAGAAAAAAAAAAGCCCGGAGCAGCACACCTTGTGCACCACGCCCGGGCTCTTGAATGGACAGGCGATTAAATCTTGCCGACGAGGTCAATAGACGGAGCGAGCGTCTTGGCGCCTTCGTTCCACTTGGCAGGGCAGACCTCGCCCGGGTGGGCGGCGGTGTACTGGGCAGCTTTGAGCTTGCGCAGGGTTTCTTTCACGTCGCGTGCAATTTCATTGGAATGCACTTCAGCGGTTTTGATCATGCCTTCTGGGTTAACGATGAACGTTCCGCGCAGCGCCAGGCCTTCTTCAGGGATGTACACGTCAAACGCTTTGGCCAGCACGTGAGTAGGATCGCCCACCAGCGGGAACCTGGCCTTGCCAACAGCAGGCGAGGTTTCGTGCCAGACCTTGTGTGAGAAGTGCGTGTCGGTGGTGACGATGTAGACCTCAGCACCCACTTTTTGGAATTCGGCATAGTTGTCTGCAGCGTCTTCGACTTCAGTCGGGCAATTGAAGGTGAATGCGGCTGGCATAAAAATCAGAACCGACCATTTGCCCTTCATCGATTCGTCAGACACGTCAATAAACTTGCCGTTTAAAAAGGCGGTAGTTTTGAAAGGGACGATGGAGGTGTTGATCAATGACATGGTTGCTTTCTTAAGTGGTTTGTAAATGAATTTCAACTATCACGCGCCAACGCGGGAGTGATCTTTTCTTCAAGGGTTAATACTAATCCCGAAATGAGTCGTTTAACCGCGGCGGTGATTTATTAAAACTAAGCAGGCGATAGAGATTTAGAAATAGTGGTTTGATTTCGGGCTGATGCGTATACGGCAGCGCCCAGCACGATTAAGAGACAGTGAAGAAGATTAGATTCCATCTGCATGATATGGGTGCAAGAAGTTGCTAATCAACAGCACACACCAACAGCACACATCAGCAGCGCATAAAAACAGCACATAAAAAAGCCCGCAGGCTAAAAGCACTGCGGGCGGTCTGCTTTGCTTTGCACGCTCACGCGGCCAGCGTTCTGGCGTTAGAACCTGTAGCGGATACCGACGCTGGTGTTGTTGTTCTTTTCTTTGCTGCCGCCAGGGTAGGGCATGCGGTATTCGTCGTACTGCAGCACGGCCGATACGTTTTGCGTGAAGTTGTATTCAGCGCCAATGCCGTACGACGGGCCCCAGCCAGACTTGCGGCCGGTGGCAATGCCTGTATTCGGCTGTGCTGACACATCAACCTGGCTATAGGTCGCGCCCACCTTGGCCAGCAAGTTGAACGACGGGTTCAGTGGCAGCTTGCCAATCAAGGCAACGGTTCCTGCTTTTGCCTCGCTCTTGCCGCCACCGCGCGTAGCTTCACCGAGATCGATGTAGCCGAGCTCAAGGCCAAAATTAGGTGTGAAGTACGAGCCACCGTAGAGCCCAACGGATTTGTCTTTGCTGTCGGTTGGAAAGTTGCCAAAACCGCTGCTGTTGCGAAACTTCGATTGACCGGCATTCAGACCGATGTAGGTTGAGCCAGGCCCCATCAATGCGTAGCCGCTTTGCTGCGCGTTGCTGGCCGAAGTGCTGGTTTGTGCCATGGCGGTGCCGAACAGTGCTGAAGCGGCAAGCAAAACCGAAGTTTTGGCAATCTTGCTGATGGTTGCATTGTGGGGGCGTTGCGAAGTGCTTGAAAAAAATCTCATTGCGGTAAGTCCTTCAGTTGGTTAAAAATGTAAATCGCTCCCCTGCGCTTTGGCCGGGAGATCAGTCAATTGTGGGTGCGGTGTTGGTCAAAATCCGTAGGTGGCACCTTAAAAGCCGTGTAGGACTTGGCACGTAGCAGGGCGCATCAAATCGTGAAGTTGCGTGTAGGGCGAAAAGAACGCGGGCACAATTGTCACGATGACCTCAACGGTTCACCACATGCCCGGTACCACCCCTTTGGTGCTGGACTCTCCGCACAGCGGCACGCAGTACCCGGCGGATTTTTTATTCAGCTGTGACGCAGTGGTGCTGCGCCAGGCTGAAGACACGCATGTTGAACAGCTCTACGACTTTGCGCCCAGCCTGGGTGTGCACTGGATTGAAGCGATGTTTCCGCGCAGCTACCTGGACGCCAACCGCAACACCACAGAAATTGATGCGTCGTTGCTCAACGCGCCGTGGCTTGGGGCGATTGAGACAGATCCAAAGACTCTGTCCAAAGTGCGGCTGGGCAAGGGCTTGATCTGGCGGACGTTAGACGACGGCTCGCCCATTTACAACCGCTTGCTTTCGGTGGCTGAAGTTAAGGCGCGCATCGCCCATTGCTGGCAGCCCTACCATGCGGCGGTCTTTAGCAGCATCAACACGGCGCATGCCGCCCACGGCTTTAGCGTGCACGTCAATTGCCACTCCATGCCTGCGCTAGCGGCTGGCTGCGCGACCGATTTCCCGGGCGAGCAGCATGCTGATTTTGTGGTCGGCGATCGAGACGGCACGACTGCCGTCCCGGCGCTGTCGCACCTGGTTTGCGAGTATTTGCGCGGCTTGGGCTACAGCGTGGCCTACAACCACCCGTACAAAGGCGTGGAGCTGGTGCGCCGCTACAGCAACCCGCAAGCACAGCGCCACAGCATTCAGCTGGAGATCAACCGCAAGCTGTACATGAATGAACAAACGCTGGCCACCAGCCCAGGGTTTGCGCCACTCAAAGCGAATTTGCAATTGCTGGTGAAGCTGTTGCTGGGCACCGACCCGCGCAGGCTATAGCTACTGACCGGCGAAGGTTGCTGCTGAGATTTGATTGCCGACTCGGTATTGCGTCGCCAGGCAAGGCAGGACCCGCAAAAATATTGCTACAAATAGCGTTGCTGCTAGCGCCCGTATTTATTGGGCTAGAAGGCATTTTTGTGCTTGAAAGCGGTGCCAGTTGTTGCGTTTGCTCTTTTTACTGTTGGCTATTCAAAGCCGAGCCCCGAGCCGCGTTCCCTGGTCAATCGCACGCTTCGCATCCAGCTCGCCGGCTTCTTGTGCGCCGCCGATCAGGTGCGTGTTAATGCCCGCTGCCTTCAAGGGTTCGAGCAGCTCCTGCAGCGGCTCCTGCCCGGCGCACAGCACAATGGTGTCTACCTCGAGTACTGTTCCGTCCGTTCGCTTTTCACCGTAGGTGATGAACAGGCCCAGGCCGCCGGCTTGCTGGGTGATTCGCTCGTAGTTCACGCCTGAGAGCATTTCGACGTTTTTCATCTTCAGCGCAGCGCGGTGAATCCAGCCCGTGGTTTTGCCAAGGTTGCCGCCCAGCTTGCCGGGTTTGCGCTGTAGCAGCGTGACTTGCCGCGCTGCTGGGTTAGACACCGGCCGCACTACGCCGCCGCGCACGGTGCCGGGGTCGGCCACGCCCCATTCGGCCAGCCATTCGGGCAGGTTCATGGCGGTGGAATGCCCGGCGGGCGTGACCAGGAACTCAGCCACGTCAAAGCCAATACCCCCTGCGCCTATCAGCGCCACGCGCCGGCCAACCGGTTGCTGGCCCAGCAGCACGTCGATGTAGCTCAGCACACCGGGCAGGTCCTTGCCGGGGATGCGCGGGTTGCGCGGCTTGACACCTGTGGCCAGCACCACGTCATCGTATTTTTGGGCGATCAGGTGCGCGGCATCAACCCGCGTGTTCAAGCGCAATTGCACGCCCGTCAGTTTGGCGCGCTGGCCAAAGTAGCGCAGCGTTTCTTCAAACTCTTCTTTGCCCGGCACCAGTTTGGCCATGTTGAACTGGCCACCAATCTTGTCCGCGGAATCAAACAGATCAACGGTGTGCCCACGCACGGCCAGTGTGGTGGCAGCGGCCAAGCCAGCCGGGCCTGCCCCGATGACGGCGATACGTTTCTTCGCTTTTGCAATATTGATGACCAATTCAAGTTCATGCCCGGCGCGTGGGTTGACCAGGCAGCTGGCCAGCTTGTTCTTGAAGGCGTGGTCTAAACACGCTTGATTACAGGCGATGCACGTGTTGATCGCGTTGGCGCGGCCCTGCGCGGCTTTGTTCACAAACTCCGGATCAGCCAAAAAAGGCCGGGCCATGCTGATCATGTCGGCGTTGCCGTCTGCCAATACTTGCTCGGCCACTTCAGGCATGTTCACGCGGTTGCCAGTGATGACCGGGATGTTGATGCCCGCAGCGCGCAGCTCGTCGCGCAGTTTTTTGGTCACCCAGGTAAATGCACCGCGCGGCACCGATGTAGCAATCGTTGGCACCCGTGATTCATGCCAGCCAATGCCGCTGTTGATGATCGTTGCACCTGCTTTTTCAATTGCTTTGGCCAACTCAACGACTTCGTCCCAGCTGCTGCCACCGGGAATCAAGTCGATGATCGACAAGCGGTAAATGATGATGAAGTCAGGCCCCAATGCCTCACGCGTGCGGCGCACGATTTCAATGGCCAGGCGCATGCGGTTGGCGTAACTGCCTCCCCAGGCGTCACTGCGGTGGTTGGTGTGGGCGACTAAAAACTGGTTGATCAAGTAGCCTTCGCTGCCCATGATTTCAACTCCGTCGTAACCGGCCTCACGCGCCAGCGACGCGCAGCGTACAAACGCGCAAATTTGCCGTTCAATGCCAGCAGCGCTAAGTTCAAACGGTGTGAAAGGCGATATCGGGCTTTGGATGCGCGACGGAGCTACGCACAGCGGGTGGTAGCCGTAACGGCCACTATGCAAAATTTGCAGCGCGATTTTTCCGCCTTCAGCATGTACCGCGTCAGTGACTTGCTTGTGTCGCTTGGCCGCGCTGCTGCTGGCCAGCATGCCTGCAAACGGTTTGGTCCAGCCCGCAATATTGGGCGAAAACCCGCCTGTCACCATCAGGCCCACGCCGCCACGCGCCCGCTCCGCAAAGTAAGCCGCCATCGCCGGGAAATGCTTGCGGCCGTCTTCCAGGCCGGTGTGCATGCTGCCCATGAGGACCCGGTTTTTAAGGGTGGTGAAGCCGAGGTCCAGTGGGGCGAGCAGGTGCGGGTAGGGCGCGGGCCGTGGGTTTGAAGGGGATATGTGGGGCAAGATCAAGTCTCCGGGCGTTGTTTGAATTGTGGGCGCGCTCCATCGTAAATGGCAGGATCAAAACGACCTGTAGCAAAGCGGACTTCGGGCGTTCAAACCGACGCCGGGCTGCAACACTCAATTTGGCAAGCCCGGCGTCCATTTTTAGGCGCTTGCACCACAGCGCCGCTGCACTAGTGGCCGACACTAAAAGAACTTATAAAAATAAACTTGAATCTGGCTTAGACTTTCGCCCGTACCCAGTGCGGGTTGTCCAGTTTCGCGCTGCTTTTTCTCAGCTGAAGTTTTCACAAATATGCCAAAAACATTCAAACTTAATCCCACTTGCGCCTTGTTGGTCGGCCTCTTCACATTGAGTGGACATGCTTGGGGGCAAAGCAGCACGGGCAACACGCCGAGCTTGGCTCCTGTCAACGTGCAAAGCTCCCGCAACAGCGTTTTGGGTGAAGCTGGCACCGCCAATGAAGGCGTGGTCACGCAGCAGCAGCTTGACGCCCGCACGGTTTACCGCCCGGGTGAAGTGCTGGAAGCGGTGCCCGGCTTGATCGTCAGCCAGCACAGCGGCGAAGGCAAGGCGAACCAGTTTTACCTGCGCGGCTTTAACCTGGACCACGGCACTGATTTGCGCACCACCATTGACGGCATGCTGGTCAATCAGCGCAGCCACAGCCACGGGCAGGGCTGGACGGATGTGAATTTTTTAATCCCTGAATTGGCAACTTTGCTGGACTACCGCAAAGGTCCTTTTTACGCTGCCGAGGGTGATTTTTCATCTGCAGGCTCGGTAAGCGTCAATTACGCCAACAAGCTTGAAAAAGGCATCTTCAGCTTGGGGCTCGGCCAAAACCGCTATGCCCGCACCTTGCTGGCCAACTCGCCCGCTTTTTTGGGCGGAAATTTGCTTTATGCGATTGAACTGCTGAACAAAGACGGCCCATTTACCGTGGGCGACGGCTTCAAAAAGCAAAACGGGGTGCTGCGCTACAGCCAAGGCAGCGAGTCTGACGGCTTCAACATCACGGCGATGGGTTACAAAGCCAAATGGCACGCCACCGACCAAATCCCACAGCGTGCGGTGATATCGGGTGAGCTGGGCCGGTTTGATGCGGTAGACCAAACTGACGGCGGTTATGCCAGCCGTTTCAGCCTGTCTGGAAACTGGCGCAAGACCAGTGGCATCTCATTCACGCAGGCCAATACCTATGTGATTCGCAACAAAATCGACTTGTTTTCGAACTTCACGTACTTTTTAGACGACCCGATCAACGGTGACCAGTTTGGCCAGCCCGACCGCCGCACCACACTAGGTGCTAATGTCAGCCACACCTGGAATGCACCTTTGTTCAGCCGCCCGTCTGAGTACACCGTAGGCTTGCAATTCCAGAACGACCGAATTAATAACGCGCTGACCAGCACGGTTGCGCGGCAACTGTTGTCAGTGACCCGGCAAGACGCGATCACCGAGCGCAGTTTGGGGCTCTACGCTGAAAACAAAACGAGTTGGACGGAATCGGTCAGAACAGTTGCCGGGCTACGCGTTGACAACTTTAATTTCAAAGTCGCCAGTGACAACCCGGACAATTCAGGGAGCGCGTCGGCCACTAAGGCCAGCCCGAAATTCAACGTGATTTTTGGCCCTTTCAATAAAACCGAGTTTTACGCCAGCGCGGGTTTGGGGTTTCATAGCAACGATGCACGCGGCACTACGATCACTGTCGACCCTAAAACGAATCTGGCAGCCGAAAAAGTACCACCGTTGGTGCGCTCGCGTGGCGTCGAGCTGGGGGCTCGAACTGAGGCGATTGCTGGCTTGCAAAGCTCACTGTCGTTTTACCGGCTCGACTTTGATTCTGAATTGACCTTTGCTGGTGATGCAGGCACCACCAACGCGGGCAGGCCAAGCCGCCGCACCGGCTTTGAGTTGTCTACTTATTACAAACCGACCAAATGGCTCACGGTAGATGCCGATGTCTCATTTGCCCGCGCTCGTTACCGCGACGCCGATCCAGCAGGCAATCGCATCAGCGGCGCAGTCGAAGGCGTGATGTCGCTGGCATTGGCGGTAGACAACGTAGGGCCTTACTTCGGCGCGTTGCAACTGCGCTACTTCGGCCCTCGGCCATTGAATGAAGACAATTCAGTGCGCTCAAAATCCACGGCCACACTTAATGGGCGAATCGGCTATAAGTTCAGCCCTAAATTGAAGGTCGAGCTGGAAGGCTTTAACCTGACCAACCGAAAAGATTCAGCGATTGATTACTTCTACGAGTCCCAGCTAAAAACTGAAACCGCACCGGTCAGTGATGTTCATTTCCACCCGATCGAAACTCGGTCGCTGCGCCTGACGCTGATTGCAAACTTTTAATGGTGTTGAAGCGTGCGAAAGCCAGCGCAAGCAGCTTGAGGACGCATGGAGCCAATGTTTGAATCATCCATTTCACTATTAAATTAGGAGCTGCTTGCGCCCTTAGTTATTGGTCTACAGGCGGTTTTTAAACCTTTTTACGGCCTTTGCGGCCTGCGTCACCAGCTCTGGCCCTTTGTAAATCAGCCCGGTGTAGATTTGCACCACATCGGCTCCTGCGGTGATTTTTGAAACTGCATCCGCACCGCTCATCACGCCGCCCACGCCAATGATGGGAAACCCCTGGCCCAGCCCGGCGCGCAACTGGCTGATGACACGGTTGCTGGCCTCCAGCACTGGTCCGCCGCTTAATCCACCGGTTTCTTCGGCGTGGCGCATGCCTTTGACGGCTTCGCGACTAAGGGTGGTGTTGGTGGCCACCACGCCATCCATCTCGTGGCGTTTGAGCGTCGCTGCAATCACGTCAATCTGCGCGGCGTCCAGGTCAGGCGCAATTTTGACGAATATCGGTACGCGCTTGCCGTGCTGTTTGACCAGCTTGTCACGCTGCCTGGCAATGGCGC
>JANNCT010000121.1:0-54500 GCA_031386895.1 Polaromonas sp. | reverse complement strand
AAACGACATGGAACCCTTCCACATCGTCGCGATCCAGTTGAACACTTTAACGCCGGTGATGTACCAGCACATCTTCTGGTTCTTTGGCCACCCCGAGGTCTACATCATGATTTTGCCGGCCTTCGGCATCATCAGCCACATCATTCCAGCGTTTTCGCGCAAGCGTTTGTTTGGCTATGCATCGATGGTTTATGCCACCGGCTCCATTGCAATTTTGAGCTTCGTGGTTTGGGCGCACCACATGTTCACCACCGGCATGCCAGTAACGGGCCAGCTGTTTTTTATGTATTCCACCATGCTGATTGCTGTGCCCACCGGCGTTAAAGTGTTCAACTGGATCGCGACGATGTGGAAGGGTTCCATGTCGTTTGAAACGCCGATGTTGTTCGCCGTTGGCTTTATATTCGTGTTCACGATTGGTGGTCTGACCGGCGTGATTTTGTCTGTCGCGCCAATTGACACGCAACTGCAAGACACGTACTACGTGGTAGCGCACTTTCACTATGTGTTAGTGGCAGGTTCACTTTATGCCATGTTTGCTGGTTACTACTTCTGGTCGCCAAAATGGACCGGCGTGATGTACAACGAAACCCGCGGCAAAATTCACTTTTGGTGGTCGTTAATCTCGTTCAACGTGACGTTTTTCCCAATGCACTTTCTGGGCTTGGCAGGTATGCCGCGTCGCTACGCTGATTACCCGATGCAGTTTGCAGATTTCAACGCTATTGCCAGCGTTGGCGCGTTCTTCTTTGGTTTCGCGCAGCTCTACTTCTTCATCTTCATCGTCGTGCCCGCCATGCGCGGCAAAGGCGAGCCAGCCCGCGCCAACCCGTGGATCGACGAGGGCCAGAAAAATGCCAAAGGTGCTGAAGGTCTTGAGTGGGAAGTCCCTTCACCTGCACCGTTTCACACCTATGAGACACCACCCAAGCTCGACGCTTCTGCGACGCGCGTGATTGGTTAATGGGTATTGCTGTCCCTAAAAATATGACAACGCCAAACGACAACGCGAAAAAGAAAAACAACCTGCGGCTTGGTTTGATCCTGGCCTCAGTTGCCGTCGTTTTCTTCGCCGGGTTCATGGTCAAAATGGTTTTTTTCGGGCGTTGATCGCGGGCTTTCGATGTACCTCAAGCGCGAAAACCTCAAAATGGTCAGCAAGCTGGGCGTGATCGTCCTGGCCATGTTTGGCTTTGGTTATGCCCTGGTGCCAATTTACAAAGCTATTTGTGAAATGACCGGCATCAACGTGCTGGCGCTTGGCGACAAGCTGATACCGGGCGCCACCCCCAAGCTGCCGGCCAATACGCAGGTCGACTTGACCAGAGTTGTGACGGTTGAGTTTGACGCTAATTCGCGCGGGCCGTGGCACTTCAAACCCGCACAAAACACGATTCAAGTGCACCCTGGCGAGCTCACCACGGTCATGTATGAGTTCCAAAATACGCAAAACCGCACGATGTCTGCGCAGGCCATTCCAAGCTACGCACCCGTGCAGGCCGGCGCTTACTTCAATAAGCTAGAGTGTTTTTGTTTTAACCAGTACACACTTGCCCCCGGTGAAAAAAAGCAGTGGCCGGTGGCTTTTGTGATTGACCCCAAGCTATCCAAAGACGTGAAAACCATTACGCTGTCCTACACCTTCTTTGAAGTTGGAGGCCGTGTACCGGCCGCACCGCAGGCAACAAATTCTGTCGGACCCACGTCGGCATTGGGAGGGTGATGGCAACTGAGCCCACTCCCGTCCATAAGCGCAAGGGTTCGATTTTTCGGACTATTAAGGCTGTGATGTGGTCGTTCGTTGGTTTGCGCGCTCGCGGTGATTATGAAAAAGACATCGCCCAGTTAAACCCGATACATATCGTGGTTGTTGGCTTGGTAGGTGTTGCTATTTTCGTGGGCAGTTTGATCATGCTGGCCACCTGGGTGGTGGGCAAGTAAGCCCGTTACTTGGCACTCAAAATTGAATCGTCAGAAATCGAATCTTTAAGAATAGCGAAAGCAGGAGTTAAAAAATGTCGTCAGCAACTTCAACCGGTACACCGCACTACTTTGTGCCCGCGCCGTCCAGCCATCCGGTAATGGCCTCCATCGGTCTGCTGTTTGTGGTTCTGGGTGCCAGCCAGTGGGTCAATGGTGCAGGTTGGGGTGCGTGGATGCTTGCTGTTGGCATGGTCTGGTGGTTGGGTACTTTGTTTGTATGGTTCAGGGAGTCGGTCCGCGAAAGCGAAGGCGGCCTGTACGGCTACAAAATTGACCTGTCTTTTCGCTGGAGCATGAGCTGGTTCATTTTTTCTGAAGTCATGTTTTTCGGCGCTTTTTTCACTGCCCTGTGGTGGGCGCGCATGCATTCTGTGCCTGAGCTGGGCGGCCTCGAAAACTCGCTGCTCTGGCCTGACTTCAAGGCGGTCTGGCCTTCGAGCGCCGTGGGTGCAACTGCGTCACCGGCAGACATTATTGAGCCATTTCAAACCGTTGGGCCTTTCTGGTTGCCCACTATCAACACCGCTTTGCTGCTGACGTCTGGCGTCACCATGACGATTGCGCACCACGCCTTGCGTGAAGGCCACCGCGGCCGCACCATCGGTTTCATGTGGCTGACGGTCGTACTGGGCTTTGTATTTTTGTGCGTGCAAGGCTATGAGTACTACCATCTGTATTCTGACTTGAACCTGAAACTCACCTCTGGCGTTTACGGCTCAACCTTTTACATGCTGACGGGCTTTCACGGTTTTCACGTGTTCGTCGGTATGTTGATGCTGCTGTTCATCACGCTGCGTTTGCAAAAAGGCCATTTCACAGCCGACAAGCATTTCGGTTTTGAAGGTGCCGCTTGGTATTGGCACTTTGTCGACGTGGTCTGGCTGGGACTTTACATTCTGGTGTATTGGCTCTAAACCAACCGAACGGTAAATCCAGCAAAAAGGCCGCATTGCGCGGCCTTTGCTTTTTTGGCTGGGTAATCGGCCCGGTTGTTCACTTGTTTAAAGGCAGACCAGTGGGTTGTATGTATCCCAATTTCCAAGCCGTCAAAATGCAAACAAACAGCAGCACCGACAGCCCAATGCGAAAAGCCAGAGCGCGCGCCATGTTGCTGGTTTTGGCCTTTCCCTCGGTGCCGTCTTTCATCATGAAAAAAAGCGCCACGGCCAGGCTGGCAATTATGGCTAAAAAGGCAGCGGCTACAAGATATGTCATGCGCAGGATTATCAACTGATGGCACGCCTGTCCGCTAATACAAGGTTTTGGGTATTGACCATAGCCGCCGTGTTGGTGGCCGCTTTAACGTTTTCGTTGGGCCAATGGCAACTACGGCGCGCTGCTCAAAAGCTCGGATTGCAGTACGCAATTGAAGCGCAGGGCAACTTGCCAATACTGAAAGCTGCGGACTTGGCGAGCGTGAAAGACTTGCAAGAGCTTGTGCACCGTCAGGCAACGCTCAAAGGCCTGTGGCGAGCTGAATACACCGTGTTTTTAGACAACCGGCAAATGCAAGGCAAGCCAGGATTTATTGCCGTTACACCGTTGGTGCTGGATGGAAGTGGGCAAATTATTCTGGTTCAACGTGGCTGGGTGCCGCGTAATTTTGGTGAGCGGAGCAATTTGCCAGACATTCAGACGCCCGCCGGGCCAGTGACAGTGCGCGGTCGTATCGCCCCGCCACCATCAAAGCTTTATGAGTTTAAAGGGGCCGAGTCAGGCCGCATACGGCAAAATCTCGATGTGGCAGCGTTTAGCCGTGAAACCGGCTTGGGTCTGCTCAGTGTTTCCATGCTGCAAACAGGCGTTGCCAATGAAGGCTTGCAGCGCGACTGGGCGCAGCCAAAAGTTGGCACAGACAAACACTACGGCTATGCGTTTCAGTGGTTCGCCTTGTGCGCGCTGGTGGTTGGCTTGTATGTCTGGTTTCAAGTGCTCAACCCCTGGCTTCTGCGCCGAGAAATTGCGCCAAAGTCATCCCCTAACCAAGATTAAATTTGATGTCTCAAATGTTGACCAAGCCAGCTGCTGCTGCCGCGCAAGACGAGCCGTTGGGCCTGACGGTTCATACGCTGCCCGTGCCGGGTGAAAAATTGGTGAGCAATACCGCAGGGCGCTGGAAAATGATCGCCGTGTTATTGGTCTGTGCATCCCCAGTGATTGCTTCGTACTTCACTTACTACGTGGTGCGGCCAGAAGGGCGGCGTAACTATGGAGAGCTGGTCACACCTCAACGCCCCATTCCTTCGATGCCCACGGCCACCCTTGACGGTAAAGTCGGCGATCTGACCGATTTGAGAAAACAATGGCTGCTGATCAGCGTTGCAAACGCAGCCTGTGCCGAGCCGTGCCAGAAGCGGCTGTATTTTCAGCGGCAGTTGCGCGAGGCATTGGGAAAAGAGAAGGGTCGAGTCGACCGGGTCTGGTTGATCACCGACAACGCGCCCGTTGACGCGCGCCTGCTTCCGGCGCTGGCTGAGGCTACAGCACTTCGCGTGCCGTCAGGGCAGCTCACGCAGTGGTTGCCACCAGCCACCGGTCAGCAACTTGAAGAGCACCTGTATCTGGTCGATCCGTTGGGCAATCTGATGTTGCGCTTTCCGGCCAACATGGATGCCGCCGGTGCAGCCAAGGCCAAGCGGGACCTTGACCGCGTGCTGCGCGCTTCAGGCAGCTGGGACAAGGAAGGAAGATGATTGCCCCCACGCTTCCCACTTCGTGTGGTTCGCTGCCCCCCGAGGGGGCCGCTGCGCCTGCGGTCCGGCAACGCCGGTTCCGCGGCCCCTGCCTGTGTGGAACCTCATTACGCCTATCCGCGAAGCTAGTTTTTTGGTTATGACTACTCAAACACTGTACGACTTGAGTCCGACCCTGCGCTTGATGCTCATGGGTCTGGTGATTGCAATGGGCCCGCTGGCGTGGGTGTGGCTCAAAAGCCGTAACGCGGCTGTAACTCAGCGGCTGCGTATGCTGACTTGGGTGACCTTGTTCTTGACGTTTGATCTTGTGGTTTTCGGTGCTTTTACCCGGCTTACCGATTCTGGTTTGGGCTGCCCCGACTGGCCGGGCTGCTACGGCAGCGCCAGCCCACTGGGCGCTGTGTCGCAAATCCAAGCAGCGCAATCTGCAATGCCGTCCGGGCCAGTCACGCTTCCAAAAGCGTGGATTGAAATGATTCACCGTTACCTCGCAACCGGCGTGGGTGTGTTGATTTTGGTGCTGGCTGGCTGGAGCTGGCTTGAGCGCAAAAAAATCAGCATTTCACCCTGGTGGCCGACGCTGACTCTGACTTGGGTCTGCCTTCAAGGCGCGTTTGGTGCGCTCACGGTGACGATGAAGCTGTTTCCCGCCATCGTCACCATGCATCTTCTGGGCGGTATGGGTTTGCTGGCGCTGCTGAAGGTACAAAGCGTTCGGTATGCGCAAGCCCATGGCGAGCTGGTGCCAACGCAGTTGCCTGCAACTACCCGCTGGTTGTTGCTTGCTACGTTTGCGCTGCTGTGGTTTCAAATCGCTTTGGGCGGCTGGGTTAGTACCAATTACGCGGTGCTGGCATGTACCGACTTCCCGGCGTGCCAGAACTCCTTGTGGCCAGCGATGAACTTCAAAGAAGGTTTTACGCTGTGGCGTGAGTTGGGCGCTGGCCGCAACGGCGACAACATCAGTTTTCAGGCTTTGACGGCTATTCATTACGTTCACCGCCTGAGCGCGTATGTGGTGTTTGCTGCCATGCTTGTGTTGGTTCTCAAGCTTTTAAAAGTCGATGCCCTGCGCACATCTGCCAAATGGTTGGCCAGCCTTGCGTTGCTGCAGGCAGCTACCGGCTTGGGCAATGTCTTGCTGGGCTGGCCGCTGCTTGCAGCAGTCATGCACACGGGAGGCGCTGCCGGGTTGGTCGTCGTTATGACTGGTATGGTTGCAGCCACCAAAAGCACTGCTGGCGTTCGTTCAGCGCCGGCTGGCAGAGCCGACGGGTTGCCTGCATGAGCACCGCTTCATCAGCTTCCGTGCTGCCAGGGCGAGTGCCTTCAAAATTCAGACAGTTTTACACGCTCACCAAGCCGCGTGTGGTCCAACTCATCGTGTTTTGCGCGGTCATTGGCATGGTGCTGGCAGTGCCCGGCGTGCCGACGTGGGCTGACCTGCAGTTGGCGTTGATTGCGTCAGCAGGTATCTGGCTTGTGTCGGGTGCGGCTGCGGCATTCAATTGTTTGGTAGAGCAAGGCATTGATTCGCGCATGAAGCGCACCGCGATGCGGGCTACCGCACAGGGGCAAATCAGCAGCATGCAAACGCTGGCGTTTTCAAGCGTGCTGTGCGCGATTGGCTCCGCGATGTTGTATGTGTGGGTTAATCCGCTGACCATGTGGCTGACGTTTGCGACCTTTGTTGGCTACGCAGTGATCTACACCGTGATACTAAAACCGCTCACGCCACAAAACATCGTGATTGGCGGTGCCTCAGGCGCTATGCCACCAGTGCTTGGCTGGGCGGCCATGACTGGCACGGTGAGCCCCGAGGCGCTGATCCTCTTCCTGATTATTTTCTTGTGGACACCACCACACTTTTGGGCGCTGGCTTTGTACCGCGTCGAAGACTACCGCAAAGCGGGTTTACCAATGTTGCCGGTCACACACGGCAATGAATTTACGCGGCTGCAGATTTTTTTGTATACCCTGGTGCTTTTCCCGGCCTGCCTGATGCCGTTTGTTTTTCAAATGAGCGGCTGGGTGTATCTGGTGGCCGCAGTGGTTTTAAGTGTGGGTTTTTGCTGGTACGGTTTTTTGCTGTGGCGCAATTACTCGGAAGCGTTGGCCCGTAAAACATTTCGCTTTTCGCTCATTCATCTGTCTGCGCTGTTTGCCGCGCTGCTGGTAGACCACTACCTCGTCTAGTTTGGAAGCCCCGGTATGAATGATTTGACTCCTCGGCGAAATGCTATTAAATCGATAGCTGCTTGCGCCCTATATGTGGGCGCTACAGGCCTATTTGTTGCTTGTTCTGATGAGCCGAAGCTGCAATTCAAAAGCATTGACCTTACCGGTGCTGATTACGCAAAAGGTTTTTCCCTGACCGACCACAACGGCCAGCTTCGCAGCCTCAAAGACTTTGCAGGCAAAGTTGTGGTGGTTTTTTTCGGTTTCACGCAGTGCCCCGATGTGTGCCCAACCTCGATGGCCGAGTTGGCCAGCATCAAGCAAATGTTGGGTGCCGATGGCGCGAAGCTGCAGGGTATTTTCATCAGCGTTGACCCGGAGCGCGACACGCTGGAAGTGCTCAAGGCCTACATGGTTAATTTTGATCCGACATTTTTGGCGTTGCGTCCCACGCCTGAGCAACTGCCCGGAGTGGCCAAAGACTTCAAGGTGTTCTACAAAAAAGTAGAGGGCCGCTCCGTCACCAGCTACAGCATGGACCATTCAGCAGGCAGCTATGTGTTTGATACGCGCGGAAATTTGCGGTTGTACAGTCGCTACGGCAGCGGCGTTGAGGCATTGGTGGGCGACATCAAGCTGCTTTTAAAAGCAGCTTGAGCGCACACAAACGCTTCGATTCGCAGGCAAAAAAAGCCAGTCCTGATTCAAGGGACTGGCTTTTTTGCGGAGGCGGCTGTTCAAGAATTAGGCAAATTCGGCAAGCGTTTTTCGCATCTTTTTCATGGCTGCAACTTCAATCTGGCGGATGCGCTCGGCACTAACGCCGTACACCGCCGCCAGGTCGTGCAGCGTCATACCGCCAGAGCTGTCGTCGTTGACCTTTAACCAGCGCTCTTCCACAATTCTGCGCGAACGCTCGTCCAGCCCTTGCAGTGCTGTCGCAATGCCATCGGTCGCCAGGCTGTCGCGTGCGTTGGCTTCCATGACTGCACTGGGCTCTTGGCTGGCGTCTGCCAAAAACGCGATCGGGCCAAATGCTTCCTCTCCATCGTCGCTGGGGCTTGGGTCCAGCAGCACGTCGCCGCCTGACATCCGCTGCTCCATTTCGATAACTTCTTCAGGTTTGACGTTCAGGGTTTTGGCCATCGACGCGATTTGGTCTTTGGTCAGCGTGTCACGGTGCGTAGCAACGTCGGCGTCGTCCTTAAAGCCCTGTTTCATCGAACGCAGGTTGAAAAACAACTTACGCTGCGCCTTGGTCGTGGCGACCTTGACCATGCGCCAGTTCTTCAAAATGTACTCGTGCATTTCGGCTTTGATCCAGTGCAACGCGTAGCTGACAAGGCGTACGCCCTGGTCGGGGTCAAACCGTTTGACGGCTTTCATCAGGCCGATATTGCCCTCCTGAATCAAATCGCCATGCGGCAGGCCATAGCCCAGATATTTGCGTGAAGTGGATACCACCAGGCGCAAGTGAGACAGCACTAACTTCTCAGCAGACTCAATATCATTCGACTCGCGCAATTCGCGGGCAAACGCTTGTTCCTGCTCCAAGGTGAGCATTGGCAGCCGATTGACAGCAGAAATATAGGCATCGAGATTGCCCAGAGGCGGCAACATGGACCACGGGTTGGCGTTAGCAACGCCCGTTTTGGCCGTTAAATTGGGGGTAGCAAGAGCATAAGACACAGCAAAACTCCTTCTGTAACGCTAAATATTAGCACTCTGTCAGATCGAGTGCCAATCAATTGGTTCAATGTGTCGCATAGCGCAGGGCTAATGCGTATAGACCCTCATCACCAATGTAGCTGAAGTGGGCGCTGGCCGCGCGCAGACATCAACGTTGCTTGACGTAGGACAAGCTGTAGTACAGCCGTTCAAAACCAGACCACTGCTTACAATGGCTGATGACCAATCTACGCTCCTCATCGTCAGCTCTTAATGCATCGATCACTTCCTCCAAATTGAAGCCCAATGCAGAATCGACCTCAGGCAGGCTGGAAATTGCGCAAAAGCTGTTGCTTGCTCCGTTCGGTTTAACGGAAGCGCATCTTGGCAGGGCGCTGGCCGAAATCACGTCCCAGGGTGCCGATGACGCGGACCTGTATTTTCAGTACACCCGCAGCGAGGGCTGGAGCCTGGAAGAAGGCATTGTAAAAACCGGATCTTTCAGCATTGACCAAGGCGTGGGCGTCCGCGCGGTGAGTGGCGAGAAAACCGCGTTTGCGTATTCAGACGATATTTCTGATGCGTCGCTGATGGACGCGGCACGCACGGTGCGCAGTATTTCTGGCGCAGGCAAATCGGCCAAAGTCAAAACACCGTCACGCAAAATCGCTTCCAGCCGCACCCTTTACGCAGAGCTTGACCCGATTGCTACTTTGGGCAGCACTGCCAAGGTCAAGTTGCTCGAAAAAGTAGAAAAATTGGCAAAGTCCAAAGACCCGCGCATCGTGCAAGTGATGGCCGGACTGGCCAGTGAATACGACGTAGTGATGGTGGCCAGGGCAGACGGCACGCTGGCTGCCGACGTGCGCCCGCTGGTGCGTTTGTCTGTAACTGTTTTTGCCGAGAAAAAAGTCGGCGGCGTTACCCGGCGCGAAATGGGTTCAGGCGGTGGAGGTGGCCGTTTTGGCCTGGCGTATTTTGACGACGCGCAAATCGGCCAGTACGTTGACGACGCCGTAAAAGCCGCGCTGACCAATCTTGAAGCACGCCCCGCGCCCGCTGGTGAAATGACAGTGGTTTTAGGCTCTGGTTGGCCCGGCATTTTGTTGCACGAAGCCATTGGCCACGGACTGGAAGGCGACTTCAACCGCAAGGGCTCAAGTGCATTCGCCGGCAAAATCGGCCAGCGCGTTGCCGCCAAAGGCGTGACGGTGCTGGACGACGGCACGATTGCAGACCGCCGCGGTTCATTGAACGTCGACGATGAAGGAAACGCCAGCCAGCGCAATGTGCTGATTGAAGACGGTATTTTGAAGGGCTATATTCAAGATTCACTGAATGCGCGCCTGATGAACGTCAAGCCCACGGGCAATGGCCGCCGCGAGAGCTACGCCCACACGCCCATGCCGCGCATGACCAACACCTACATGCTGGGTGGTGACAAAGACCCGCAAGAAATCGTTGCCAGCATCAAAAAAGGTCTGTACGCCACCAACTTTGCTGGCGGCCAGGTTGACATTACATCGGGCAAGTTTGTGTTTTCAGCCAGCGAAGCGTATTGGGTTGAAAACGGCAAAATTTTGTACCCGGTCAAAGGCGCAACCATCGTCGGTAGCGGCCCGCAATGCCTGACAAAAGTCAGCATGATTGCCAACGACATGGCGCTGGACAGCGGCGTAGGTACCTGCGGAAAAGAAGGCCAAAGCGTGCCAGTGGGCGTGGGCCAGCCAACGCTTCGCATCGATGGATTGACGGTGGGCGGAACCGCCTGAAGTCATTTCAACGCCGAGTAGAAGGGCGCGCAGAGGACGCGGAGAGAACAGACTTTTAGTTGTTTCCTCCGCGTCCTTTGCCGCCCACTCCGCGCCTCCGCGTTCAATGGCTCCGGACTCTCATTTCAACCTGTGCTACATTTCTAGCCATGCACCAAGCATCGTTTTATTTTGGTTACTTTTGGTTCTCACGCGCATCCGGCGGTAGAGAGAATTTTGCGTAGCCCCTGATAAACGCTCAAATCTTTTAAAAACCGCCGGACACCCGGCGGTTTTTTTTTGCTTTCTCAAAGACTTCATTTTTAAAACAAGGAAACCCGTGATGCCCACCACTGCAAATTCAACCTGGTATGCGCCCGTCGACAAAACCAGCCAGACCGACGACGAACGCATCAAGGACATCACCGTGTTACCACCGCCCGAGCACCTCATCCGCTTTTTCCCGATTCAGGGCACCCCAGTGGAGTCGCTGATTACCAATACCCGCAAAAGTATCCATAACATCATGGTCGGCACTGACGACCGCCTGCTGGTAGTGGTTGGCCCGTGCTCCATTCACGACCCCGCTGCCGCCATGGAATATGCGCGCCGTCTGGTTGAGCAGCGCAGAAAATACGCTGGCACGCTGGAAATTGTCATGCGGGTGTACTTTGAAAAGCCCCGCACCACGGTCGGCTGGAAGGGCTTGATCAACGACCCGTACCTGGACGAAACCTTTCGTATCGACGAAGGCCTGCGTATTGCACGCCAGCTGCTGATCGACATCAACCGCCTGGGTTTGCCAGCGGGCAGTGAGTTTTTGGACGTGATTTCGCCGCAGTACATTGGCGACTTGATTGCCTGGGGCGCAATTGGCGCGCGCACCACTGAAAGCCAGGTACACCGTGAGCTGGCTTCGGGCTTGTCGGCACCGATTGGTTTTAAAAACGGCACCGACGGCAACATCCGCATCGCTACCGATGCGATTCAAGCTGCAGCGCGCGGCCACCACTTTTTATCAGTGCACAAACACGGCCAGGTAGCGGTGGTGCAAACCAACGGCAACCCGGACTGCCATGTGATTTTGCGCGGCGGCAAAGCGCCGAACTACGACGAAGCCAGTGTGACCGCGGCATGCAAGGATCTGACTGCCGCCAAACTGCCTGCCACATTGATGGTTGATTGCAGCCATGCAAACTCCTCCAAACAGCACGAAAAGCAACTCGAAGTGGCGCGCGACATCGCCGTGCAAGTCAGTGGCGGGTCCAAACAGGTTTTTGGCTTGATGATTGAAAGCCATTTGAATCCGGGAGCACAAAAATTCACACCAGGCAAAGATGATGCCAGCCAGCTCGAATACGGCAAAAGCATCACCGATGCGTGCCTGTCGTGGGGCGATACGCTCGAAGCCCTCGAAATGCTGTCAGCAGCTGTCGCTGCCCGCCGGGCCGGGTAACTTTGCAGCGCATTCGGCTCGCGCCTGGCGGCAGGCAAAGGGTTATCGCGAATGGTTCCACTCCGCGATAAGCAGAACATCAAGCGCTCAGTTGCATTTTTGGAGCTCTAGCATGCACAGTGAAGTCAGTGTTACCTTTGAAGGCGCATCGCCGGTGCGGATGGACCTCAGTGAGATTCAGCCCATACCGAACGACGTGGCGCGTTGCTGGCTGGACGACCAGTTCACCCAGATGGGCTGCGAGCCCCTGCGGCCCACCGGCAAGTTGTTGACGGCAGACAAAGTGGTTGTCATTGCCCAGGCGGCTGGTGCCGACAAGTTTGCGGATGGCAAATGGTCGCAAGAATTTGCCCGGGCCGCGAGTGCTGCGCTGGGCAAGCCGGTGGTGCATGTGGATGTGTCGGCGTTGAGCATCAGTTATTGATCAATGCTTCACATTTGCTATAAAATGCATAGCTCCTTGCGCCCGTATTTATTGAGCTATAGTCCTTTCTAGCTGAGATTTTGGCTAAGAAGCACTGTTTTTTAGCCTGCTTACCGCAGCCCTCACTGCAGCGTGTGCTCGGGCGACTTGCGGTTCATGATGAAGTGGTTGCCCAAGGTGTCACTGCCATCCAGTACAACCGGCGTTTTGCGCCACTGTAGTTGTTCCCCCGTCCACTTGGCCACCCAAAAGTGGTAGCTGTCCAAATCGCCATGGTTTTGATGCACCGCCAAAACGCCAATCAGCGCGTGACCGTTCAATTCAAGTGTGTGTAACTCTGCAATCGCGACTGCATTTTGCAAGCCGCTGAACGCAACAGGCTGAGATTTTTGCCAGCGTGGCTCTGACCCGCTGGACTCTATCGCCATGCGCAGGGTGCTGCTGCCAGCGGCAAACAGCAGGCGGCATCCTGCAGTCGGTGTGACCAGCACAAAATGTAGCCCCTCAAGGCCAGTGCAGACCAGGCGGCCCGACCTGCCGTTTTCGGCGTCGGTAAGGTAGCTCCACACATAGCCGTCGGGGCCAATGGCAAAAGCTTCGTCGCAACCATCTCTGTTGTGGCTGATGGTCAGGCCTTTCCAGACTGGTGGGGCATACGCCGAGCTTAGCTGAGGCAATTCGGTGTTCAGGGTGTGGTGCATAAAACTCTGTAATCGCTGGTTTGAAGATGGCTTGAAATTCATGGAACTTGCTGAAAATACGCCCGGAACCTGTCGAGGCAGCAGCGACCTGTTCAATGAAGTCAGTGTGCCGCCACACCAGGCTGAAAGTCTTTAATCTGGTCTTTAAAAACCTTAAAAGTCCTTAAACTCAAGTTCCAAACTTTGATCCAATTGCTGTGAACCACGACCTGGTCTTTTCCAACTTTGTCCTCAGGCCGCACGAGCGCCAGCTGCTTTCCAGCGGCAAGGTGCTGCCGCTTGGCGCGCGGGCATTTGACGTTCTGCGGGTGCTGACGCAGCGTGCGGGAGACCTGGTCACCAAAACGGAGCTTTTCGACCAGGTCTGGCTCGGCGTGGTGGTTGAAGAAAACAATTTGCAGGTCCATATTTCTACCCTGCGCAAGTTAGTGGGTGCGGACCATATCGCTACCGTGGCTGGGCGGGGCTACCGGTTCACAGGGCGCATTCACCAGCTGGCACCAGTGGGCGACGCACCCGCTTCGCCCAAAAGTCAAGCGTTTGCCACCAGTGCAGCACGCGCCATCGCCGTGCTGCCGTTTGCCAACCTGGGCGGTGATGAGAGCCAGGAGTACTTTTCAGACGGCCTGGCCGAGGACATCATCAGCAAACTCACCCGCTCGCCGTGGCTGTATGTGATTGCACGCAACTCATCTTTTACCTGCCGCACTCCAGGCAAACCGGTTGCCGACGTGTGCCGGGAGCTGGGCGCACGCTATGTAGTGAGCGGCAGCGTACGGCGTAGCGCCAACACGGTGCGCATCAGCGCCGAACTGGTCGATGGCGCGCTTGGGCAAACGCTGTGGGCCCAGCGCTTTGACCGGTCGCTGAGCGAAATTTTTGACGTTCAGGATTTGATTGCGGCCAGCATTGTCAGCGCGATTGAGCCGGTGTACCTGCGCCGTGAAGAGTTGCTGACCAACACCATGGCCGCGCCCGACATGCGCACATGGGACTGGCTGATGCGCGGGCGCTGGCATTTTTGGCGATCAACGCGTGAACACCTTGGCCATGCCGAGCGTTGCGCCAACAACGCACTTGGTATTACGCCAAATGACCCCGCCAGCCTGTGCCTGCTGGCATTTACCCACATGTCGCGCGTGTGGGCGGGCTGGGCCGACAAGCCTAAAGACGCGATTGTTGAAGCTACCCGTCTGGCACTGCGCGCCGTGCGCCAGGACGACACTGATGCCAACGCGCATTTCACGTTGGGCACAGCGTTGTCACTGACTGGTGACTACGCACAGGCGATTGCTGAGCTGCGCTACGCGCTGACTTTGTACCCTGAGTTTGCGGCCGCCGCTGGCGAGCTGGGGCGCTTGCTGGCCTTTACAGGCGCCACGCAAGAAGCCGTTGAATACGTGTTGCAAGCCAGCGACGCCAGCCCGCAAGACCAGCACCTGAGCCTGTGGATTCGCACCCGGGCCATTGCCAGTTACATCGAAGGCGACTACGTTAACGCCGCGCGCTACGCAGTAGAAGCCACAGCAAAGCGGCCCGACTGGTTTTTTAATTACTACTGCAGCGCCGCCTGCTATGCCGCTGCGGGCGATTTAACCGCTGCCCGACGCAACGTGGACCAAGCCAAAACCTTTGGCCCGTACCCTTTGCAAGCGGTGCGGGTTGGCCATCCGTTTGCAGACCGCAAACTGTTTGAGCAGTTCGTCGGGCATTTGAACCTGGCAGGTTGGTCGGGCTGACGAATAATAAGCCAAAACAGCCTATAGCGCCCGAAATACGGGCGCAAACAGCTATTAATTAAGTAGCATTCTGTGAGCGCCAGACCTGCGCTTCTTCACCCGCGTGGCACTCAACCGCGCGCAAAGAACTGCTTTGCAACGGCCACTGTTTCGTCAATATCAGCAGCGGTATGCTCCGCGCTGACAAAACCCGCTTCGTACAGCGCTGGCGCGTAGTACACACCGCCGTCCAGGCTGGCGTGAAAAAAGCGGTTGAAGGCTGGGCTGTCTGTGGTCATGACGGTGGCGTAGTTTTGCGGCTGCTGCTTGAGCAAGAAAAAGCCAAACATGCCGCCTTCGCTGTCGCCACAAAAATCAACACCAGCCGCGCTGGCAGCGCCTGTCAGGCCCGAGACCAGGCTGCGTGTGCGCGCGGCCAAGTTGTCGTAAAAGCCGGGCTTTTGCACCTCACGCAGCGTAGCCAGCCCGCAAGCGGTGGCCACCGGGTTACCCGACAACGTGCCCGCCTGGTACACCGTTCCCATCGGCGCCAGGTGCTCCATCACGGCTTGCGTACCGCCAAAAGCGGCCAGCGGCATGCCACCGCCAATCACTTTGCCAAGCACTGTCATGTCAGGCTTGAACCCTGGAATGCTCTTGGCGTAAACGCTTTGCGCGCCGCCAAGGGCCACGCGAAAGCCGGTCATGACCTCGTCAAACACCAGCAAGGTGCCGTATTGGGTGCACAACTCCCGGCAACGTTGCATAAATGCAACACTTGCGCGCACAAAGTTCATGTTTCCGCAAATCGGTTCAATCATCAGGCAAGCCACTTCTTTGCCGAGCAGCGCAAAGCACTCTTCCAGTTGGGCGATGTGGTTGTATTCCAGCACAAGCGTATGCTGCACCACCTCGGGCGGCACGCCAGCACTGGTCGGGTTACCAAAGGTCGCCAGGCCTGAGCCGGCCTTGACCAGCAGGGCATCTGCGTGGCCGTGGTAGCAGCCCTCAAATTTGATGATTTTGCTTCGGCCAGTGGCACCGCGCGCCAGTCTGATGGCACTCATGGCGGCTTCGGTGCCCGAGCTGACCAGACGCACCATTTCAATCGACGGCACGAGTTTGATGATTTCTTCGGCCAGCTCGACTTCACGCTCGGTGGGCGCACCGAAGGAAAAGCCATCTTGCATCGCCAGCTGTACCGCTTCAATCACGCCTGGGTGGCCGTGGCCCAAAATCATGGGCCCCCAAGATCCGATGTAATCGATATAGCGCTTGCCGTCAGCGTCCCAAAAATACGCTCCTTTGGCGCGCTGCACAAAGCGCGGCGTGCCGCCTACGGCTTTGAAGGCCCGCACAGGCGAGTTCACGCCCCCGGGAATGTACTTTTTGGCGCGCTCAAACAACGCGTCGTTGCGTGAGGTCAGATTGGATGGGGCTGTCTTAGTGCTTGGTAGTTCCATTGGGAGGCAGGTCAAAAAAGGGTTTGATCGGGTTTAAAAACAAGGCTTTGGCCTGTGCGGCCAATTTGGCTTCGAGGATTGCGGCGTCGTCTGCCAGCGCATCAGCGGCAGAACCGGGCAGATTATTTTCTGCATTTTCTGCAACCTCTGCATCGTCGGCAGAATCAGCCTGCGCCCAAAACATGCGGTCTGGCACCACCAGGCCCATGCCGGGTTTAAAGCCGGCGTTCAAGCTTTGGTCCAAAAAGCCCAGCGCTTCTGCGGTAGCTTCCGGCAGGTCATGGCCGTTGGCCAGCAACGCAGTCAGCGCCGCAGACAGGGTTTCGCCAGCGCCTGAAAAAATTGCTTCGAAGCGCTCAAATTTGGCGCTGTGCAGTACGGCCAGCGGGGTGGCCAGCACGTTGTCAATGAACTGGTCTGGCAGCGCAATTCCGGTCACCAGCACGTAGGGCACGCCGAACTCAGCTGCTGCCTTGGCAATGTCTTTTGGCGTTGGATTTTTCTCACTTGGCCAATCGGCCAGCAGCCAACGCCGCAAGCTGCTGTAGTTTCCAACCAACACAGTGGTTTGCGGCAGCATCAGCTCGCGAAAAGCGTCCAGGTAACTGTCAATTTGCGCCTCATGCCACCACGACAGATTCGGCATGTAAGCTATCAGCGGAACGTCCGGGTAATCAGAGGCTATTTCAGCAATGACGCTGATGTTTTCGGGGCTTCCAACAAACCCGACCTTTATGGCGTCTACGGTAATGTCTTCGAGCGCTGCTCTGGCCTGATCCGCAACAGCCTCTTCGTCAAATGCGAAGTGGTCAAAAATCTCTACGGTGTCACGCACGTACGCTCCGGTCACTACCGCCAGCGGATGTCCACCCGCCGAGGCGATGGCCGTAATGTCTGCCGTCAACCCACCAGTACCACTTGGGTCACTGGCATTAAAGGCCATAACGCAAGCTAGCGTTGCGTCGGTGTCTTCGAGCTCTAAGGAAGGGTCGTCTGGTAAATCTGGATTGCTTGCTGCCATACACGTCGATTTTGCGCTGTACTCGAATTAGCAACGCTGCCCCGATACAATTGTTGCATTCTAAGTGAAGGCAAATTAAGCTGTGACCCAATCAACAACCTGGATGTGTTTAATTTGTGGGTGGATTTATGACGAGGCCGCTGGAGCGCCGGATCATGGAATCGCTGCGGGAGTCAAATGGGCTGATGTGCCTATGAACTGGACCTGCCCCGAGTGCGGCGCGCGTAAAGAGGATTTTGAGATGGTTGAGCTGTAAGCCAACCCGGTATTTACTTGGCCCCGGGGCTAAGAGGCTGGTCAACAAGGTAGCAACCGGACTTCCAACACATAGGAGCCATAACAGTGAGCATTCCCAGTTCCGGACTTAAAGTCCTGGTGATCGATGACAGCAATACCATCCGCCGAAGCGCAGAGATTTTTCTGAAGCAAGGTGGGCACGAGGTTTTATTGGCCGAAGATGGATTTGATGCGCTTGCTAAGGTCAATGACTTTCACCCGAACCTCATATTTTGCGATATTTTGATGCCGCGGCTCGACGGGTACCAAACCTGCGCCATCATCAAGCGAAATGAGCGCTTTTCGGGCGTGCCCATTGTCATGTTGTCATCAAAAGACGGCGTTTTTGACAAAGCCCGTGGACGCATGGTTGGCTCGCAAGAGTACCTGACCAAACCATTTACCAAAGATCAGCTGCTGCAAACCGTCCAGGAGTTTGGCAGCGCGCAACAAGGAACAGCTGTATGACGATTAACAAGGTTTTGGTGGTCGATGACTCCAAAACAGAACTGATGTACCTCACCGATTTGCTGACGAAAAACGGATTTACGGTCAAGACCGCTGAAAACGCAGAAGAGGCTTTCAAGCGGCTTGCGGAAGAAAAGCCAGAGCTGATTTTGATGGACGTCGTCATGCCGGGTCAAAATGGTTTTCAGCTCACGCGCGCCATATCGCGTGATCCACTCTACTCCGATGTCCCCATCGTCATGTGTACCAGCAAAAACCAGGAAACAGACCGCGTTTGGGGCATGCGGCAGGGCGCGCGCGACTACATTACCAAACCGGTAAAAGCCGATGAGTTGATGGCCAAGATCAAGTCGCTCGGCTGAGCGACAGCGCTGCGTCACTATGGCCAACAGACAAGCAATTCGAGAGCTCCAAAGCCGCCTGGCGGAGCGGTTGCAAATCGCCCGCACTCAGGGTGTAGCGCCTTCCTGGCTAGCGGTTGAAGCTGGCGGGCAAAAGTACCTTTTTCCCATGACCCACGCTGGAGAAATTTTTCCGTGGGTAGCCACCCAAGCTGTGCCTTACACCCAAGGCTGGTTTTTGGGCGTTGCGAATTTGCGTGGCGGCCTTTTCGGGGTGGTTGACCTCGCTAACTACGTTACCGGGCGCCAGGCTTTTACCCAGACTGACGTCAGCCACAAAGACGCTCGATTGGTGGCGCTCAATGGCTCGCTGGATATCAATTGCGCTTTGCTGGTTGACCGATTGGCCGGTATGCGCAACCAGGACGCGTTTACCGACTTTGCAGAAAGATCTGCCGATGCTCCCGATTTTTTCGGCAACCGCTACACCGACGATTCCGGCGCTTCGTGGCAGGAAATCAACCTGCAGGTACTAGCCCAGCAAGCCCATTTCTTGACTATTGGCGCATAGCGCACAACGTTTCTTTTAGAAGGTTCACCATGTCTGTTTTCGATAGCATCAGCAAACTGTTTAAACCCCAAAGCAACTTGCCGGAAGACAGCATGCAGATGGATTCGGTCGCTGTCCCGATGGATCCGATGTCAAATACTTTCTCGCCTGAAGCTGCAGGCGGAATATTAGCCCGTCAAAAAGACGCAGGCTTTGATTCTGTGGCACCCAGAAGTATGTTGCCGGGCGAGTCCGCAGTGATCCCCGGAAGTCCTGACCTTGTCAAACTTCCAATTTTGGGCACCCGCACCATTGGTCAGCACCAGCGGATTTTGTTTGGTTTACTCGGGCTGTCACTGTTGGTTCTCGCTTTAGTGGCTTACCTTGCCTTGAGTCAAGCCGGGACAGGGTCACGAAGATTGATCGCGACTGGCGACTCACTGATGCAGTCCCAGCGGCTTGCCAAGTCAGTGTCACAGGCGCTGGTGGGAAGTGCCCAGGCGTTTCCTGACGTGAAAGAAAGTTCTAGCGTGTTGGCGAAATCAGTCCGCGGCCTAAAGTCTGGAGACGATAGCCTGGGGCTTTCTGCAGTGGATGTTGAATTCCAACCCGAAATTGACAAGGTTGTGCCCCTCGTAGACCGCGCCGAAAAAAATGCCGCGATAGTGATGGCCCAGCAGAATATTTTGACCCAGGTGGGCTCTGCACTGCGCACCATCAATCGCCAATCGTCAGATCTGCTTGAAATTGCCGAGACCGTTTCGTCCTTGAAGCTGCAGCAAAATGCTGCGCCTGCGGAGATCTCAGCCGCTGGCCAATTGGTCATGCTGACCCAGCGTATCGGTAAATCAGCCAACGAATTTTTGACGCTTGAAGGCGTAAGCCCCGAGGCTGTGTTTCTGTTGGGAAAGGATTTGAATTCGTTCAAAGAGATTGCGCAAGGCTTGAAAGAAGGTAGTCCTGAGCTGCGATTGGCAGGTGCTAAAGATACTCAGACCCGCGAGCGGCTTGACGCTTTGCTAGCGTTGTACGAGCAAACGAGGGTTCAGGCGGGCGCGATTTTAGGGAACCTTCAGGGTCTGGTATCTGCGCGTGAGGCGCAGTCGTCCATCATTACCGACAGCGAGCCGTTGCGCAGAAACCTGGAAGAGCTGCAAGGCAGGCTGTCTGGTGAAGCTGGTCTGTCAGGCGGCTCGATATTGGCCCTCCTTTCAGCGGCTCTATTTGGTTTGGCGTGTGCAGTGGGCATTGCACGCGTTCAGTTGCAGGACAGCCGTCAGCGCCAGGGTGTTGCTGAAAAGCAGCAGCTCGAGGCACGTGGTTTGGAGCAGGATGCAAAGCGCGTGAATGACGCCAACCAGGCCGCTATTTTGCGTTTGATGAATGAGCTGCAAACTGTTGCTGAGGGAGATTTGACACAGGAAGCAACCGTTACGGAAGATATTACTGGCGCCATTGCCGACTCGGTGAACTACACCGTGGAAGAACTTCGCCAGCTGGTCGGCAACGTCCAAAACACCGCGACCCGTGTTGCACAAACTACTGCTCAGGTGGAAAGTACGTCAACAGAGCTGCTGGCTGCATCTACAGAGCAATTGCGGGAAATTAGAGAAACTGGCCAATCGGTGCTTGACATGGCTTCGCGCATTAATGATGTGTCCGCCCAAGCGCAAGAGTCTTCGCAAGTGGCGCGTCAGTCCTTGACGGCTGCTGAATCGGGCTTGAAGGCAGTGCAAAACGCCATCGGTGGTATGAACTCGATCCGTGATCAGATTCAGGAAACCTCCAAGCGAATCAAACGGCTCGGTGAGTCGTCCCAAGAAATTGGCGAGATTACCGAGCTGATCTCCGACATTACCGAGCAGACCAACGTTTTGGCCTTGAACGCAGCTATTCAGGCGGCGTCTGCTGGCGAGGCGGGTCGTGGATTTTCCGTTGTGGCTGAGGAGGTGCAGCGCCTTGCGGAACGGTCAGCTGATGCAACGCGTCAGATTTCTGCGCTGGTCAAGGCGATTCAAACCGATACCCAAGACGCCGTAGCCGCTATGGAGCGCTCAACCCAGGGTGTGGTGGAAGGGGCCAAGCTGTCTGACAGTGCGGGAACTGCGCTTTCCGAAATTGACCTTATTTCACGGCGACTGGCTGATCTTATTGAACAGATTTCCAATTCAGCTACGCGGGAAGCTGCATCTGCGAACGTGGTGGCTGACAACATCCAGCACATTTTTGCTGTGACTGAGCAAACTGGCGAGGGCACACGGTCCACCGCATTGCAGGTGCGAGACTTGTCCCGAATGGCAGAAGAACTGCGCCAGTCCGTGTCGCGATTCAAAATCGCCTGATACCGCTGCCAATGCGTTGGGACTCTTTGAGTGCGCCCGTACCTCACTTGCTCCGTGAACTTGCCAAAAATTTATGCAATCAAATGCCCTGAATTCATCTGCCCTTGACGCTAGCGGCGAAGTCATCGACCTGGGCCCCCTGGCCTGGGTACTCGAAGAGCTGAGAAAATCTCTGGACGGCTCTTCAAAAGCACTCAAACGCTTTGTTAGGGAAGCACAGGCTGCCCGCGGCTCTGATTTGGCAGCTCTCGATGCCAGTCAGCTGCGTATTGCAAGACAGCAGTTACACCAAGCTGTTGGAGCCCTCGAAATGGTGGGGTTGACCGGCCCGGCTTTGGTTTTACGCTCCATGGAAGCTGCTGTTCAAAAATTTGTGCAGCAGCCCGAGCACTGCAACCAGGAGGCGGCTGCAAAAATAGAGCGCGCCAGTTTCGCCTTGAGTGAATACCTCGAAGCCGTACTGGCAAATAGGCCAATATCTCCTGTTGCGCTGTTCCCACAGTATCGCGAGGTACAGGAATTGGTGCGCGCTGACCGTATACACCCGGCTGACTTGTGGCCGTACGTGTGGCGCTGGCAGGAGCCCCGACTCACAGACGTTGCCAAGTCAAAAAAATACGATGAGTCAGCGAGGGCTGTGTTCGATCAGTCTATTCTTCAGCTCATGAAGGGTGCAGCGCCTCAGGCCGCGAAGGTCATGCGGGACATGAGTCTGGGATTCTCGGCCGACCAAAAAGACAGCCAGCCACGGATTTTCTGGATTATCGCGGCAGCTTTTTTTGAGGCTCTTGAACATGGCGCACTTGCCGTAGACGTTTACGTTCGCCGGGCTTCATCAAGAGTTTTGATGCAGTACTCAGCTCTGAGCAAGGGTAACACTGGCGTCTCTGATCGTTTGGCGCAGGATTTGCTTTTTTTCTGTGCACAAGTGGGCCCCAGTATTGGCGTCAACACGCCTGTTCTCAAAGCCGTGCAGTCGGCTTTTGATTTAAGCCGCTTTAAAAGTGTTGACTACGATGCAATTCAGTTTGGCAGGTTTGACCCTGCGCTGCTCGCGCAAGCGCGCAAACGCATCAGCTCCGCAAAAGAAACCTGGTCGTCACTTTCGGCGGGTGATGCCAATAAGTTCAAGACCATCGTTGACCAGTTCAGCTTGGTATCGGATTCTTTGGTGAAGTTGCACCCCCCGAGTGAGGCGCTGGCCCAAGCACTCACCAGCGCAATTGAAATTACCGCGAGATCCAACAAGGCACCTGCTGTTGAGCTGGCAATGGAAGTAGCCACGTCTGTACTCTACCTGGAAGCCGCATTTGAGGATCTGGATCCAAATGATCCGCAGCTTGCCGTACGTACCAAGCATCTGGCGGTGCGACTGGAGGGCGTTAAAAATGGTGGTAACGCCCAGCCGTTAGAGCCGTGGATGGAGGATTTGTACCGACGCGTGAGCGACAAGCAGACGATGGGCAGCGTTGTGGGTGAGTTGCGCGTTTCGCTTGGCGAGTTGGAGAAATCGCTTGACGTGTTCTTTCGCAATCCAAAAGACAAATTGGTCTTGCGGAACGTACCGGGCCAACTGGCTCAAATGCGCGGCGTGTTGTCAGTACTCGGCCTGGACCAGGCGTCGCAGGCGGTTTTGCGCATGCGTGACAGCGTTGAAAGAATGCTTGAAACTGAGGTCGACGAGGAGCGCGCGCGAGCAGCTGGCACATTCGATCAGCTTGGCAACAACGTTGGAGCGCTGAGCTTTTTGATCGACATGCTGAACTATCAGCCGGTTTTGGCCAAAAAGCTCTTTGTATATGACGAGATGAAAGGCGAGCTCAGGCCAGTGATGGGCCGGGCTGAAAAGCCAGCTATTGTTTTGGCGGAAGATCCCGCCAGCCCGCCTGCCGTTTCGTTGCCAGACGCCGTTAGCAGCATCACCAGCGATGCAAACGCTGGTGTCTCGCCTGCCGATTTAGCGATGCAACTTGACGCGCTGGCCACCAATGCCGCACTGGCAGGTCAGCCCGATTTGGCGAAGTCCGCCCAGCAGGCTTCTTTGGCTGTTACCACCAGCAGCCCACAGGAGGCAACTCTTGCCATGTCGGCTCTCGCAGCAACGGTAGCGCTTGCCGCTGAGGCAGTTGAAAAACCGTCTGAAGAGAATTTTGAAGAAGATGACCTGCGTGACATCTTCTTGGAGGAGGCGCGTGAGGTTGCACAAAACGCCAATGAGGCGTTGATGCTGCTCGCAGTAAACCCTTCCGATATTTCGCAACTGACAATTCTGCGGCGCGCCTTTCACACCCTCAAAGGCAGTGCCCGCATGGTCGGCCTCAACGAATTCGGAGAAGCCGGCTGGTCGATGGAGCAGTTGTTCAACCACTGGCTTGCAGAGCAAAAGCCAGCCAATCCTGAATTGCGAGAGCTGGCGACTTCTGCCTTGGCAGGGTTCTCACGTTGGGTCGATGCAATTACCGGTGGCAATGACAGTATGTGGCGCGCTGCACCGTTTCAGGCCGCCGCCGATGCTTTGCGACTGGATGGGCGTTTCGTGGCGTTGTCATTTGATCCGGTGCAAGTTTCGGGTCGGATGGAGATGGATGCTCTTGCGTTTGAGTTGCCCAGCCTTGACTTGCCGGCTTTCGATTTGCCTGGCGCTGATCCATTTCAGGATAAAACTACTGATGCAGAGCCAGCCGGTAGCGACTTCGCAAATGTTGAAGTGCCGTTGGAGCAGCCGCAGCTAAGCCCGAATACCGAGCCTGGATTTGATTTCCAGTCTTTTGGAGCAATTTCCGCTCCGGAGGTATCCGGAGAGTTGAGTGACTCTGAATTGCAAAAACTGTTTGAAGGTTCAATGCCAAAAGTCATTGAACCCTTCGCCGCTGCAGCACCAGGCCAGGCTGGCGAAGCTGATTTATTGAATATTCAGGGAATTGACCTTGACAGTCTGGCCGCTTTGTCTGGCACTGCTGGGCTAGAGGCGGTCAGCTCCAGTGCACGGGCTGGTCAAATTGGCTACCAGGAACCCGATCGGCTTTCGGCAGAAGAGTTGGAGATGGAGGCTCTGCAAAAGCAACTCGACTCTTTTGCACTCGCATCTGAAACTGAACCGTTGAACCTTGCCGAGTCTGAATTCGATCTGCAGTTTGATGAGCCGATAGCGGCGGCAAGCCCGGCGGCGGACGGCTTTTTTGAAGCAACATCTCAGGGAGCCTTTCCACAGGCAGCGGCTTCGGGTGGAATGCCGATGGATGACAGCGTGCTCGCCCACGGCTTGACAGAGAGCCCGGATGAGCAGACCAAAGTAATCGGCGATTTGCGAATCGGCTTGGCCTTGTTCAATGTTTATCTGAACGAAGCTGATGAATGGTCCCGGCGTCTGGTCACTGAAGTCGCTGAATGGGCGTTTGAAAGAAGTTTGCCGCCGACCGATTCAATGATTGCGCTGGCCCATTCTTTGGCTGGCTCATCCGCAACGGTTGGCTTTGTTTCGCTGTCTGACATGGCGCGTGCGTTTGAGCACAGCCTTGAGCAGTCCCAATTGCATTACGACGGTGTTGCAGCCGGCGGGTATGCAGAGCTGTTTGTGCAAGCCGCCGATGACATTCGGCGCTTGCTGCATCAGTTTGCGGCTGGCTTCGTTAAAGAAGGAAATCCTGAAGTACTCGCTCAATTACAACTGCTTGAGTTTTCAGAGCCTTCGTCTATTACATCTCTGGTTTTTGAAGACTCTGTGATGGATGAGCAGCAGGAGCCAAGTTCCATGCCCGCCGCCTTTGAGACAGGCGCAGCGCAGGATGTACTGGAGCAATACATCGAGACGACCGTCTTGCCCGTTGCTGTTGCGGAAAGCGCATTTGCACCTGCCGCTTTTGCAGCCACAGCGATTTATGGCACGACCTTTGCCACGAGGCCAGAGTTGTCGGCATCAGCAACTGCTTTCCTTGCCAGCGCTGATGCTGTTTCTGCGAACAGCAGTGCTGATGACGAGCTGGATGCGGTAGATGCGATTGACCCCGAGCTGTTTCCGATCTTCGACGAAGAGGCTGCCGAGCTGATGCCGCAGCTGGGCAGTGCGCTTCGCCAATGGTCAGCCAGACCCGACAACGCAAGTGCGCGTCTTGAAGTGCTGCGAGTGCTGCACACGCTTAAAGGTAGCGCGCGGTTGTCAGGCGCAATGCGCTTGGGCGAAGTTGCGCACAACATTGAAACTGAAATTGAGTTTTTGGGATCAGACGCAGCATCGACTCAAGAGTTTGAGCCTTTGCTTGCACGGTTTGACACCATGGAGCTGATGCTCAACAGGTTGCGCAATCCGGGCATTGCAGCTGCTGAAGAACCACTGGTGCAGTTTGTAGCGGTCGAGTTGCCAGTCGCTGACGCTCCACAGCCAGTCATCGAGACCATTGAAAGTGCCGCGGCCATTTCGCCAACCGCTGAAACTACCAATCCGATTGCTCAGGTCCGGACCCTTGTCCCCGCACCGCAGCTCATGGCCATGCAACCGCTGCGGCAAGCGGCGAACGCATCCATTCGCGTGCGTTCGCAGTTGCTTGACCGCATGGTCAACCAGGCTGGTGAGGTCATGATCACGCGTTCGCGCCTTGAAGTGGAGCTTAACCAGTTGCGCGGCTCACTTGGTGATATGGACGATAACTTGAACCGTTTGCGCCAGCACCTGCGGGATATTGAACTGCAAGCAGAAACGCAAATGCAGTCGCGTCTGGCGCAGGCCAAAGAGCAGCAGGGAGGTTTTGATCCACTTGAATTTGACCGTTTCACACGCGTGCAGGAATTGACCCGCATGATGGCTGAATCCGTTAACGACGTCGCGACCGTACAGCGCACACTGCAGCGTACGGTTGAGGCAACTGAGGACGACCTGATTGCCCAGGCTCGGCAAACGCGTGAGCTGCAGCGAGATTTGTTGCGTACCCGCATGGTCGAGTTTGAAAGCATTTCTGATCGCTTGTACCGCGTTGTCCGACTGGCGTCCAAAGAAACCGGCAAGCAGGTCAAACTCGATTTGCTGGGCAGTACCATCGAGATGGACCGCGGCATGCTGGACCGCATGACGCCGGCGTTTGAGCATTTACTGCGCAATTGCGTTGGCCACGGCATTGAAAGTCCAGACGTGCGGCTGGCGGCCGGGAAAGACGCTACCGGCACCATTACCGTCCATCTGCGGCAAGAGGGTAATGACGTATCTGTTGAGTTCAGTGACGACGGTGCCGGTCTTGATCTCGACCGCATTCGTGAAAAGGCCATCAGTTCTGGGCTGATAAGCGCCGACCAGGCGATGGACGACAAGCAAGCCGCCAGTATGATTTTTATGCCGGGGTTTTCCACCGCATCGCAAGTGACAGAATTGTCGGGGCGTGGCATTGGCATGGATGTGGTGCGCTCTGAGGTCAACGGCGTTGGTGGCAGGATTGAAACTTCGACCGCTCGCGGCAAGGGTTCCCAGTTCAAACTGGTGTTACCGCTGACCACCGCGGTCACCCAGGTGGTAATGATTCGCGCTGGGAAATTAACCGTCGGTGTGCCTGCCAACGTCGTGCAAACAGTGCGCCGTGTGACTGCTAAAGAACTGCAGCAGGCCTATAACTCTGGGGTGCTGGAAGTGGTCGGGGAGCAGGTGCCGTTCTTCTGGTCGGGGGCTTTGCTGCAGGCGTCGCGTCAAAGCGTTGAGGTGCAGGCCAAATCAGCTTCAGTGATTATTTTCCGAAGCGCGGCACAGCGTATTGCTCTGCATGTGGATGAAGTACTGGGCAACCAGGAGGTCGTGGTTAAAAACCTTGGTCCACAGCTTGCACGTCTGCCCGGTCTTGCCGGCATGTCAGTGCTGGCCTCTGGCGCCGTCGCGCTGATTTACAACCCGGTGGCGCTGGCATCCGTGTATGGTGAGCAGGCGCGGGTGCTCAGCGCCGACCGTGCCGAGCCGCACTCGCTCGAGGCCTTGGGCAGCGGCACAGGTGCGCCGGCCCAGCCACAGGCTATGGCGCCGGCTGCCCCGCAAGTTCCGCTCATCATGGTGGTCGACGACTCCATCACGGTGCGCCGCGTCACGCAGCGCATGTTGCTGCGCGAAGGGTATCGTGTGGTGATGGCAGCTGACGGATTGCAGGCCCTTGAAAAACTGGCCGATGAGTTGCCGGTGGTGGTGCTGTCAGACATTGAGATGCCGCGCATGGATGGTTTTGACCTGGCTCGCAATATTCGCGGCGATGCGCGGCTTAAAGCATTGCCAATCATCATGATCACGTCACGTATTGCTGAAAAGCACCGCGAACACGCTAAAGAACTTGGCGTCGACCACTACCTTGGCAAGCCTTACTCCGAAGACGAATTGATGGGGCTTGTGCGCTACTACTGCAGCGCTGAAGCGAAAGCCTGAACTTTAATTAAATAGGGTTTTTATTCAGGAAATACGGGCGTTGTAAGCTATAAATATAGTAGCTTACAACACCCGTTTTTTATGCTCCTGATTTATGGCGATATGGAACGCGAACGCCTGATGGCAAAGCTTGCAGCGTACAGAGTCAAGACTTTTTGACTACAGCGTAGCGCTGCAGTGTCAGTGCTCTGACCTCATCATGCGCAACGATGGGGAGCGGATACGTTTTACCCAATTCAACACCCGCCGCCAAAAGCTCTAATGGCTTGGCGTCGTGTGGCGCGTGTATTGCCTTTCCTGCAAGTCTGGCGAGTGCAGGCAGATAACGGCGAATGAACTTGCCTTCGGCATCGAACTTTTCGCTTTGGCTGGTCGGATTAAAGATCCTAAAGTAAGGCTGCGCATCGCAACCACTGCTCGCGGCCCACTGCCAGCCGCCGTTGTTGGACGTCAGGTCAAAGTCATTGAGCTTTTCGGCAAAGTAGCGCTCCCCCCAGCGCCAGTCTAGCCCCAAATCTTTGACCAAAAAACTGGACACGACCATGCGCAAGCGGTTGTGCATGTAGCCGGTCTGGTTGATTTGAGCCATGGCCGCGTCCACCAGTGGGTAGCCCGTGCGGCCTTCGCACCAGGCAGCAAATAACTCCTTGGCGCGACTGCCTTGCTCCCATGCGATCTTGTCATAGTCGGGTTTGAATGCATCTACTGCCGCGTGCGGAAAGTTGGCCAAAATCTGTGCATAAAAGTCCCGCCAGATCAGCTCGCTCAGCCAAACCGCCGCACCTTCGCTGCCGTTGGTTTGTTCTTCAAACGCGATACCCGCCAGTTTCCGAATCGACACCGTTCCAAAGCGCAAATGCACACCCAAGTAGCTCGGGCCCTTCACCGAAGGAAAGTTGCGTGTCTCGCCATAGTCTTTCATGCGCGATAGAAATTCAGAAAATAAAGCCTCGCCGCCCAATGCGCCGGTCGGAATTTTCAAATCTTTCAAATTGGTAGCTTCAAACCCCATCGCGGCCAACGTGGGTACGCCCAGTCGATGGTTCTGAGGTAGTTGTGCCAATGAGTCGCCGTGAGCAACAATCTCATAAGCTTTGAGGTAGTAAGCATCAACTTTTTTCAGCCAGGCATTTTTGTAAGGCGTGAAGACGCTGTAGGGCTTGCCAGCCAGGCTCAAGACTTCATTCCGCTCAAAAATCACGTGGTCTTTAAAAGTGTGAAAAGACGCGTTTTGCGCTTCCAGCAAAGCTTGCACTTTGGCATCGCGCGCCAGCGCCTGCGGCTCGTAGTCGTGGTTTGCAAAAACCGCAGTCGCGCCCCATTGCGCGGCCAGTTCGGGTACAGCATCTGCGGCAACCGCATGCACAGCCACCAGTCCGCCGTTGGCTACCCCATGCTGACCAGCCAAAGCGCGTATTTGGGTATCCAGTTCCACCAGCGATTCGCGGATAAATTCAACTCGCCGGTCGGCTTTGGGCAGGCTATCCAGAATCTCACGGTCAAACACAAACAGGCAATGCACCAGCTTGCAGGTTTTTAAAGCGTGGTGCAGCGCAGCGTTGTCTTGCAAGCGCAAGTCGCGTCTGAACCACATCACCCCGGTGTCGTATTTTTTGTGCATGGCTTAAATGGTAACCAACGCTCGGCTCCGGCGCTGGTGCCCGGGTTCTTACCGCGTAAAATCAGACCATGCGCCTAGACACTGAGCCAACCCTGAATTTGACGCACCACTTTTTGATTGCCATGCCTGGTCTAGAAGACGAGGGCTTTGCCAAAAGCGTCATTTACATGTGTGAACACTCTGAGCGCGGCGCGCTTGGCCTCGTCATCAATAAGCCCAGCGACATCAACCTGAAAAGACTGTTCGAAAAAGTCGAGCTGCCACTAGAGCGTGAAGACCTGACGCTGGCGCCCGTTTTTCACGGCGGGCCGGTGCAAACCGAACGCGGATTTGTGCTGCATGAATCGATGATGCCTGGCGAGGAGTCGGTCTACGCGTCCACCATGACGATTCCGGGCGGGTTAGAGATGACCACCTCTAAAGACGTATTGGAAGCGCTGGCTACTGGCAAGGGGCCACGCAAGATTTTTGTGTCGCTGGGTTACTCCTCCTGGGGACAAGGCCAGCTGGAGTCTGAGATATCTGACAACAGTTGGCTCACCGTGGCCGCCGATGCATCGGTTATTTTTGACACGCCGGTTGAGCAGCGCTATGACAAGGCTTTGCTTTTACTAGGCTTGCAAAGCTGGATGCTGTCACCAGACGTGGGCCACGCATGACGCTGAGCGTTAGCGCTCCTGTGGCGTTTGGCCTGCAAACTTTTTTGGGATTTGATTTCGGCTTGAAGCGTACGGGTGTCGCTGCAGGCAACCGGCTCACCCGCACCGCAACCCCGCAAACCACGGTAGTTGCAACTGCCGACAAGCGCCTTGAGTTGGTGGCAAAGCGCATAGAAGAATGGCAACCAGACGCGCTGGTGGTGGGCGTGCCGTTTCACCCCGACGGCGCGGCGCATGAAAACACAGCGCGCGCCCAAAAATTTGCTCGCCAGTTGCGCGCAAAATTTGCGCTACCTGTGTTTGAAGTAGACGAGCGATACAGCACGACTGAGGCGATTGCCAGTGGCGCAAAAGATGCTGATGCAGCATCAGCCTGCATTATTCTTGAACAGTTTTTAAGGGGCTTGCCGTGAGCGTTTTTAAAGGACGTAAGTTGCTATGAGCGGTTTAAGTTTGAATGCCGAAACGCTGTACAGCGATTTGCTGGCAGCAATGCGGCCGCTGATGGCCAGCTATGCGGATGCACCGCGCCTGGTCGGCATTGCGTCAGGTGGCGCGTGGCTGGCTGAACGCCTGCACGCAGACCTTGGCTTGCACGGCAAGCCCGGCACGCTCTCATCGTCCATGCATCGAGACGACTTTGCAAAGCGCGGGCTGGCATCTAGTGGCCAAACCATGCTGCCGTTTGATGTCAACGGCGCGCATTTGATCGTGGTCGACGACGTGCTGTTCACCGGCCGCACCATGCGCGCCGTGCTCAACGAGTTGTTCGACTATGGCCGCCCGGCCAGCGTCAAGCTGGTGGTGATGGTGGACCGGGGTGGGCGCGAGCTGCCGATAGAGCCAGACCTGGCCATCGCCCGCGTCGCACTGCCACCTTCACAAAGCCTGGCGCTTGCGCGGCTGGACAACGGGCAGTTCAGTTTTGAAGTGCAGGGCAACTAGATAAACAAATAATTAGAAAGAGGGCCAGAAATAGTGTTGTACCGACGAAATCCGCAGCTCAGTAAAAACGGTGAGCTGATCCATTTGCTCTCAACCGAAGGCCTGCCAAAAGCCACGCTGCTGCATATTCTGGACACTGCTGAAAAGTTCGTGTCGGTCAGCGACCGTGAAGTTAAAAAAGTGCCGCTGCTGCGGGGCAAAAGCGTTTTCAATCTGTTTTTTGAAAACTCTACCCGTACCCGCACCACGTTTGACATCGCGGCCACGCGCTTGTCGGCAGATGTGATCAACCTTGACATCGCCCGTTCGTCGGCTTCCAAGGGCGAATCGCTGCTAGATACCATCGCCAACCTGAGCGCGATGGCCGCTGATATTTTCGTGGTGCGCCACGGTGAATCAGGCGCGCCGTATTTGATTGCCCAGCATGTTGCGCCGCATGTGCATGTGATTAATGCTGGGGATGGCCGCCACGCGCACCCCACGCAGGCGCTGCTGGACGTGTACACCATTCGCCATTTCAAAAAAGACTTTGCCAACCTCACTGTGGCCATCGTGGGCGATGTGCTGCATTCTCGGGTGGCGCGCTCGGACATTCACGCCCTCACCACGCTGGGCTGCGCTGAAGTGCGCGTGGTGGGCCCCAAAACGCTGGTGCCTGGCGACATCGCGCAAATGGGCGTGCGGGTTTGCCACACACTGGAAGAAGGCATCAAAGGCGCTGACGTGGTCATCATGCTGCGCCTGCAAAACGAGCGCATGACGGGCGCTCTGCTGCCCAGCAGCCAGGAGTATTTCAAAAGCTTTGGTTTAACGCCTGAAAAGCTGTTGCTGGCCAAACCAGACGCGATCGTCATGCACCCTGGCCCAATCAATCGGGGGGTTGAAATTGACTCCGCAGTGGTCGACGGAGCGCAAAGCGTGATCTTGCCGCAAGTCACTTTCGGCATTGCAGTGCGCATGGCCGTAATGAGCATCGTGGCCGGGAGCACTTCATGAAAATACTGATTAAAAACGGCCGCGTCATCAACCCGGCGTCTCAATTTGATGCGCTGTGCGACGTGGCAATTGCCGACGGCCACATCGTTGCGATGGGCAATGTGCCCGAGGGCTTTGCGCCTGACCAAATTATTGACGCTGCAGGCTGCATCGTTGCCCCCGGCCTGGTTGACCTTGCCGCCCGCCTGCGCGAGCCGGGCCACGAGCACGAGGGCATGCTGCAAAGCGAGCTGGCTGCCGCCGTTGCAGGTGGTGTGACCAGCCTGGTGTGCCCGCCCGATACCGACCCTGTGCTGGACGAGCCGGGGCTGGTTGAAATGCTGAAGTTTCGCGCTGAAAAGCTCCACCAGTCGCGGGTGTTTCCGTTAGGCGCATTAACGCGCGGCTTGCAGGGTGAGGCGCTGACTGAAATGGCCGAGCTAACCGGGTCGGGCTGCGTAGGCTTTAGCCAGGCCGAGGTGCCGCTGGCCAATACCCAGGTGCTGATGCGAGCGCTGCAATACGCCGCCAGTTTTGGCTATAGCGTGTGGCTGCGCCCGCAAGAGCTCTATCTCGGAAAAGGCGTGGCTGCCAGCGGCCCGCTGGCCACCCGCCTTGGCTTGGCGGGTGTGCCGGTGGCGGCTGAAACGATTGCGCTGCACACCATCTTTGAGTTGGCGCGTGCCACTGGTGCGCGCGTGCACATCTGCCGCATCAGCAGTGCTGCTGGGGTGGCGCTGGTGGCAGACGCAAAAGCGCAGGGCCTGAATGTGACGTGTGACGTGAGCATCAACAGCCTGCATCTGACGGATGCCGACATGGGTTACTTCGACAGCCGCATGCGCCTGGTGCCGCCACTGCGCCAGCAGCGCGACCGCGATGCGCTTGCCCAAGGGCTGCTCGACGGCACGATTGATGCGCTGGTGTCGGACCACACACCGGTGAGTGCTGACGCTAAAACCCTACCGTTTGCTGAAGCCGAGCCCGGTGCTACTGGCCTTGAACTGCTGCTGCCCATGGCGCTGAAATGGGGCGTGAATAAAGGCAAAAACAGCGCCGGCCTGATGCGCGCACTTGCTGTGCTGACAAGTAAGCCAGCGCGCGTGCTGGGCAACGCACTCGGCGCACTGCAAGGCAGCGCGGGCCAGTTCGTGGTTGGCGGCGCAGGGGATGTGTGCGTGTTTGACGCTGCCGCCGACTGGGCGCTTGACCCAGCCAAGTTGCGCAGCCAGGGCAAGCACACGCCGTTCGCGGGCCACCAAATGCCGGGCCGCGTGCGTTACACGCTGGTGGCTGGGCAAGTGGCTTACCAAGCCAAGGCTGAAATGTGAATACCCTGAAAGCCTGCGGCAAACTGGCGCGGGCGCTGCTGCATATTTTGAGCGGCTTTTTCACGATACTTTTGGTGTTTCCAAGGTTGTCGCCGGAGCAGCGCGAGCAACGCACGCAGGCGTGGTCTCTGGCCATGCTGGACCGGCTCCGAATCAAAGTAATCGTCATTGGCAAGCCGGCCGTGTCTGGCCCGGTGATGCTGGTGGCCAACCACATGTCGTGGCTGGACATCACGGCTATGCACGCAGCGCGGTTTTGCCGATTTGTGTCGAAGGCCGATGTCAAAAAATGGCCATTCATTGGCAAATTGGCCAGCGGCATCGGCACGCTGTTTGTCGAGCGTGCGTCAACCCGCGACGCGATGCGCGTGGTGCACCACATGGCCACCAGCTTGCGCGCGGGCGATGTGCTGGGCGTGTTCCCGGAGGGCACGACCAGTGACGGCACAACTTTGCTGCCGTTTCATGCCAACCTGTTTGAAGCGGCAATCGCTGCCAATGCACCGGTGCAGCCAGTGGCGTTGCAGTTTGTGGACTTGGCCAGCGGCAAACCGAGTTTTGCTCCGTGCTACATCAATGACGACACGCTGCAGGGTTCAGTGTGGCGCACCTTGCTCACGCCGGGCATTGCCGTGAAAATCACGTTCGGCGAGTTGCAGTGGGCAGAGGGGCGAACGCGGCGCGAATGGGCGCAAGCCGTCAGGGCGGATATTGAAGCGATGCGGCGGTAGCCAAACTAAATCAGGTAGCTATTAATTTAATAGCTGCTTGCGCCCGTATTTATTGCGCTAGAGGCCTTTTTCTATATGGAATAAGGCGTTTTCAAGCGATTGCCGGGCCAGCCTCGCGCGGGAACGTCACCACATGGTCAACCTCCGCGCGAATGCCAATCCACTCGCCTAACGCGTGGTCGTGGTGTGAAGGCACATGTGCCACCAGCGTCTCGCCGCTGGCGAGCTTTAGCGTATACAAAAACTCCGAACCGCGAAACGCCTTGCGCACAATGCGCGCTTTGACGCGTGCATCGTCGTCGTGCACGATGTCGTCTGCACGCAGCAGCACATCGCACATGCCGCCGTCATACGCGTCGGGCAGGGGGCATTCTTCCAGGTCGGTCAAATCGCCCAAAGCGGTGTGCACCACCACGTCTGCGCCGCGTCGCTCAATTTGCGCTGGGGCAAATACGCCGTGGCCAATAAAGTCCGCCACAAAGCGCGTGGCAGGGCGGTGGTACAGCGCGTAAGCGTCGTCCCACTGGTGCAGGTGGCCCTGGTGCATGACGCCGATGCGGTCACCAATGGCGAAGGCTTCCAGCTGGTCATGCGTTACAAAAAGCGCGGTTGCACCTGCGGTTTTTAAAATGCCGCGAACCTCGTGTGCCAGGCGCTCGCGCAGGTCAACGTCGAGGTTTGAAAACGGCTCGTCCAAAAGCAGCAAACGCGGCGCGGGTGCCAGCGCCCGGGCAAGTGCCACGCGTTGTTGCTGGCCACCCGACAGCTCGTGCGCAAAGCGCTTGCCAGACGTTGGCAGGCCAACAAGTTCAAGCACCTGCGCAACACGGCGTGCGCGCTCGGTTTTTGACAAATGCGCAATTCCAAAGCCCACATTAGCGGCCACGTCCAGGTGCGGGAACAGCGCGTAGTCCTGAAACACCATGCCAATGTGCCGCGCCTCGGGCGCTACGTGTTCGTCGGTGCTGCTAACGATGTGCCTGGCCAGTGAAATCGTGCCACTGGCGACCCGCTCCAGCCCGGCCACTGCCCGCAACAACGTGGTTTTGCCGCAGCCTGATGGGCCAATCAGCACGCCAATGTCGCCTGCTTTTAGCCCAAACGATACGCCATCTACCGCCGCTTTGGAGCGCTTTGGGTAGCTGATGGTGAGGTTGGATATGTCGAGAAACATGGTTTTGATTGTAGATGCTTACAATTCGTATTCGCAGGGTTGGGGGTCACTCGCAGTGGGTGCGTCCAATCTGGTTGCCGGGCGACTTGCCTGCCAGTTCTAACAATAAATACATGCCTTCTTACGCCCGAGCAAAGTTACCCGCGTTGTCTGCAGTTGCCCTTTTTGCGCTGGTTGCGGTGTTGATGCTGCCGGTGCTAAGTGTCGCGGTGTCGTGGCTGCAGTTTGATGCATCAGCGCGCGCCGTGTGGCAGCAAATGCTTCAAACAGTGCTGGCTGATTACACGCTGACCACGCTGGCGCTGTGCATTTGCGTTGGTATTGGCGTGGCTGTGGTGGGCATGCTGACGGCCAGCGCGGTCACGCTGTTTGAATTTCCCGGCCGCCGTATTTTTGAATGGGCGTTGCTGCTGCCGCTGGCTATGCCTGCGTATGTGGTGGCTTACGCGTACACCGATTTTTTTCAGTATTCAGGGCCGCTGCAAAGCTGGGCTCGGGCAGCTTTTGGGCTGCAAGGCCGCTTGCTGCCTGAAGTGCGCAGCCTGGGCGGCGCGGTGCTGGTTTTTACCGTGTCGCTTTACCCGTACGTGTACCTTTTGGGGCGCACAGCGCTGGCTGAGCGTGCCACGCACCTGATGGAGGCCGCGCGGCTGCTGGGCGCGCCGCTGTCGCGCCGCGTGCGCCAGGTTGCGTTGCCACTTGCGCGCCCAGCAATTGCTGCAGGCGTCGCGCTGGCACTGATGGAAACACTGGCCGACTACGGTGTGGCCAGCTACTTCGGCATTCAAACTTTCACCGCCGGTATTTACAAAGCGTGGCTGGCAATGGACAACCGGCTGGCCGCCGCACAACTGGCTACGGTGCTGCTGATGGTGGTTGCTGTGCTGCTCAAGCTGGAGCACGCCGCCCAAAAGCGCATGCGGTTTGCCGCGGGAAGCACCCAGGCCCCTGGCAGTCTGGATGGGCAGCCCACCGTGCTTGCCGGCAAGCGCATCTGGCTGGCCTGGCTGGTGTGCGGCGTGCCGATTGCGCTGGGTTTTGTGCTGCCAGTGCTGTTCATGCTGCGCCCGCTAATACAGGGCTGGGGCGGCCTGGCGTGGGGGCAGTTTGGTGGCTGGGCGGTCAACAGCATTTATCTGGCCAGCATCAGTGCTGCTCTGGCTACGTTGCTTGCGCTGGGCGTGGCATTTTCAGCTCGCAGCCAGCCGTCAAAGCTTACCGAAGGCGCAGCGCGGCTGACGAGTTTGGGCTACGCCATTCCCGGTGCAGTGATTGTGGTGGGGCTGCTGATGCCGGTTGGCTGGCTGCAAAATGCCGCGCCTGGTTTGGGGGCAGGGTATTGGGTTACGGCTACCGTGATGGGTATTGTCTGGGCCTATCTGGTTCGTTTTTCTGCGGTGGCGTTGCAATCGGTACAAAGCGGCTACACGCGCATTCCAGTCAGCCTGGACGACAGTGCCCGCATGCTCGGGGCCAGCCGAGTGCGCTTGCTTTCGCATGTGCATTGGCCGCTGCTCAAACGCTCCGTGGCCACTGCGGCGCTGCTGGTTTTTGTAGACGTGATGAAAGAGCTGCCCGCTACGCTGGTGCTCCGGCCCTTTAACAGCGACACATTGGCCGTAGTGACGTTTCAATTGGCGCGCGATGAGCGCCTGGGCGAAGCCGCACTGCCAGCGCTGGCATTGGTGCTAGTGGGGTTGCTGCCGGTAATACTCATAAGCCGCACGCTACGTACGCGCCTTTAGGTGGCTTTATTTGCTATTAAATTAATAGCTGCTTGCGCCCATATATATTGAGCTACAGGCCTTTTTTCCTTAAGGCTTCACCATCGGCCACTGCTGCTTGGCCCATTGGCTCATGCCGCCATTGACATAGCTGATGTTGGTGTAGCCGGCCGCGCGCAATTGCTCAGCCACCTTTGCAGAGCGGTTCTGCGTATTGCAAATCAGCAGCACCGGGTGGTCAGTTGCCTTCGGTACTTCGCTGATGCGCTTGCTGAGCTGGCTCATCGGCAACAGCCGCGCTCCCTGCGCCACGCCGGTGGCATGTTCACTGGGTTCACGAATGTCAATCACGATGGCACTGGCGCTTTGCAGCGCATTGCGGGCAACGTCAAGCGAGACGCTGGGCGCGGCAGTTTGCGCGCTGACCGCCAAGGCGAGAGCGCCAAGCAGGGCGAAGAAAAATTGTTTTATTGACATGTCGGGATGTTAGCCAACACCGAGACTAGAGTGAACGTGTGGCTGCAGCAAATCTACTGCGCAGGCACCGAAATAACGCGCTCACCATTTGGCATGGTTTTGACGTCGCCAGCTGGCTTTGCCATCGGCATGCCTTTGCCGACCTGCACCGCGATGGCACTGGCTGTGGTGCGGCCGCGTGCAGTTGACAGTACGTGGATGTAATAGCGGCCTTCGGCAAGTGGCGTCACAGACATTTCATGCTCGGCGCTTGCGCCCGCAGCGCTTTGCATGATCAGCTCCTGGCTTTGCAGTTGCAAGCCTTCACCTGCGCGCACCGTAACCTGTGCGTCTGCCGGGCTGGCCATTTGAATCTTGACGAGCAGCGGTTTGCCCACTTCAGGGGTGCCGCCAAGCTGGTAAGCAAGGTCTACGCCTGAGCCGCTTTTCTTCATGGGAATGCGTGTGAAGCCGCCTTGGCTTGGCGCGGACTTTACCTGCGTACCGGCTTGCACTGCAGAGCCTGCACTTGCCGTGCTCGCTGCGAAGAGCAACACAAACGAAAAAAGAGCAGCCGATCGAGCGCTGGATTGGCGTAGGGTGTCAGAGGTGTTGCGCATGGATAGCCTGCAAAAGTTAGTTCACGATCAAGGTTCCGCAAGGCGTGCCGGCCGGTACGGATGAAAGGTTGAAGTCGCTGACGCGAATCACCGCCTCGCCAGCGTCCAGGACTACATTGGCGAATTCTGATGTTGACGATTCGCTGGTAGCGTTAACGCGTAAAACTCCTTTTTGGAAAACTTCAAAGTCAATATCACGACCGCCAGAAAAACTGGCACTGACAGTACGCGGTCCGCTGATGGGCAGAGCAACACGGTAGTATTTCACGCTGCCCAGCTTGTTGGGAAAGTTGTCGACCAAATTGGTTTTGTTCAAGCATGTTTGAACTGCGGTGTTCAGCGCAAGTGGAATGTACAAGGGCAAGTTGTTTGCGGTACCACCGTTGTTGGTTTCACCTGTTCCCCATTGGTCTGCGCCAGCTCCAGCGAATATTGCCTGGGCTGACAGCAAACCGTTTAGCGCGGTGGAGACAGCTGCATCGCCCGCACTGCGCACAGCCGTTGCAAAGCTGAAAACAGTGGACAAAGCATCTTGAGAGGCTTTCGCCGGACCGGTCAGGGCCAACCAAATCGGAGCGAAACCCTGGCTGGTGAACAGCTTGAACAGGCTGCTGTCGATTGAGTCTTCACGGTACCAGCCGCGCTCTACATCGGTCGGCACATTCCCCAAACTGAACAGAATGCCAGGGCCTTGCCGTGGGCCGCTGGAGTCAGCGTAGTTGGCGTTGCCCCGCGCCATGCCCGACCAGGCATTGCCCCAGCCTTCAGAAAACGCCACGGTGGGGTCGAGCTTGTCCTGTGGCCCGTGCGGGCCACCCAGCGAATTGCTCTTGGCAAACGCGCTTTCCAGGTAGTGCCCAAATTCGTGCGCCACGATGGCGCTGTCGTATTCATCGGTATCGCTGTCCTGCCGGCCCAAAATGTAAATGAACCGCGACAACGAGCTGCCTGCAGCTGAGGTTTCTACCGCGGTGCTGAAAAAAGACGTGCCAATCTCGCCTGCCGACAGATTGCCCCGGGTCGCAATGTTGTTGGGACTCCAGTACACATTCAAAGCTGGAAATTGAGCCTTGCTCTGCACCGAAGTGATCAACTGCATGCTGGCGTAAATGGTGTCCAAAATGGCAAAAGGCCCAGCGGCGCGGGCGCCGGTGTAGCTGGTGCCGGTCCAGCCAGAGCCTGCGCTGATAGAGCGCTTAGTGTTTGCGCTGCCCACTGCTGATGAAGGACCATCCACCACCCACAGTGCATTGCCCGCTGTGTTGTCCTTGACGGCAATGTTCCAGGTGGCAGCGCCCTGCGTATTGACCAGCTCAGCGCGCAGCCGCAAAAAGAAGTTGCTGTTGGCAGGCACGCTCAGTGTGTAGGCGCCTTCCGCGCTGGTGGTGGCGGTGGCGACAACAGTGTTGCCCGCAATGGCTTGTATGGTCGCTCCGCGCACTGCCTTCAGCGTTGTTGCGCTGTAGTCCAGCCCGCCCGTTGCGCTGTTGTTGGGAACCGATGCAAATGTGGCTACGCCCGCCACCTGCACTCTCACTGCGTTGTTAAAAATGTTCTGGCCTCCAACTCCAACTCCAACTCCAATTCCAATTCCAATTCCAACTTCACCGCCGCCGCCGCATGCCGCCAGCAAAAACGCCAACCCAAAGGCGCTCAGATTTTTCCAGCAGTACGCAGTGCGCATTTCTTGCTTCCTCGGTCGTGAAATGAAAGTTGCCAGTTAACGGTTCAGCATCAATACGCGTCTCGAATGGCTTGCTGATTCGAATGGTACTGAGTTTGAGCGATTCTAATGATCAAGCAACACACCAGCGCGGCGCTTCAGTGTTTTGTAGTAGACGATGGGTGAATCTGGACTCGCTTCGCGACGGCGACAACCCCGATGGCGTTGGCGCAGGCGCAGGCGCAGGCGCAGGCTGCAGGCTCACGCCGCATTGAGAAAACCTTTGAAACGTCGAACATAAACAAACTCAGCGCAGCCCAAAAGGTTACGCCAGCGATACCTGACTGGAAAGAATATCCAGCCCGCACGACTGACTAGTTGGCAACGCTGAGGACAAAAAGAGCGGCCTGATGGGCCGCTCTTTGCATTTGTTTTAATTTTTTTCAAGACGCCGCAACTGGCTGTTGCTGCATTTGCGAGATCAGTCCGTTACCAGCTGAAATAGCTAACCCGTCCCTATTGCATTTACAGCCAGTTACTTTTACATTGTGGGGGCAAGTTCTGGTTAAACACTATCAAGGAATTTATATGAACTTTTTTTCTCGCCGCAGAGCTGTTAGTGCTGTCGTTATTGCATTTGGCAGCATAGCTTTAAGCGGCTGTGACCGCACTCCTGACACGATTAAAATTGGGGTGGCTCAGCCTCTGACGGGCGGCATAGCCGCACTGGGTAAAGACCTGGTCAATGGTGTGCAGCTGGCTGTTAACGAGCTCAACAAAGAGGGCTTCAAGCTCAATGGCAAACTGGTTACTTTAGAGATGGTGGTGGTCGATGACAAATCTAACGCAGCAGAGGGCGTCAAAGTTGCGCAGCAGCTGGTTGATGCGGGTGTAGTCGCGGTCATCGGGCATTTGAATTCTGGCGTGAGTATTCCTGCAGCGCCCATTTACGCAGCCAAAGGTATTGCGCAATTGGCGATTTCAAGCAACCCGAAATTTACCGAGCTGGGCCACCCTACTGCCCTGCGCATTGTGGCCAACGACGACTTGCAAGCGCGCGCGGTCGGTGCGTTCGCTGGCAGCCAGATCCGGGGCACTAAATTCGCGGTGGTTGACGACGGCACGCCCTATGGAAAGGGCTTGGCCGATGCGGCGGCCGACAAGATAAAGGTTAAAAAAACCATTGCTTTGCGCCAAGGCTTTGACGATAAAACCACAGACTTCACTGCGCTCGCAGATAAGTTGAAAGCTGACGAGATTGAAGTGGTGGTCAGCACTTTAAGCGACTTTCAGGTGGTAGCGCTGATCGCCAATTTAAAGAAGATTGGCTACGCCAAGCAAATCACTATTTTGGGCACCGACATGCTCAAAACCACAGAAATGATCAAGCACACGGGCGAGGTCGCGGGGTTTTACGCCACGTCGATTGTGCTGGAGGCCAACGAGTTTGCCGCCGGCAAGGCGTTTTTAGACTCTTATCAAGCGGCCTTCAAAATTCCTCCAGCATACGGCGGCCATTACACCTACGACGCAACCTATGTTCTGGCGTCTGCCATTCGCCGAGCCAAAAGTGCAGACCCAGCAAAAATTACCGAAGTACTGCGAAAGATTGACGGTTATGCGCCGGTTACCGGTTCAATGAAATGGAACGAAAAAGGCGAGCAGCGGTACGGGGTGGTCAGCGTGTACAAAGCCAATGGCGGAAGCTGGGAAAGCATCATGCGGTCTGACAGCTGGTGACGGATTGGCAGGCAAGGTAAAAAGTGCACTCGCGCTTTTTAAGTCTTTTAAGTAAAGCCCTTTAAGTCTTTTAATTGGGGTCAGACTCCAATTAAAATTCTGGTCCCGCATCACAAAACCCCTAAAATGGCTCGCCTTCCCCGCCTGACGATCCCCGGCTACCCGCATCATGTCATTCAGCGCGGCAACAACCGGCAGGCCATCTTTAAAACCGCTTCAGACTACCAGCACATCTTGAATTTGCTGGACGAAAATTCCAAAAAGTTCGGTGTAGACGTCCACGCCTATGTGCTGATGACCAATCATTTTCACCTGCTGGCAACCCCGCAAACCGACTCTGGCTTACCCCAAATGATGCAGGCGATTGGCCGCAGTTATGTGCGTTATTTCAACAACTTGCACACCCGCAGTGGCTCGCTTTGGGAGGGGCGCTACCGGTCAACGCTGATTCAAACTGACCGTTATTTGCTGGCTTGCATGGCCTATATCGACCTGAATCCAGTCCGCGCTGGCATAACGGCTGCCGCGCTTGACTATCCGTGGTCTAGCCACGGCTTTTATGTGGGCAGTCGCGCCGACAAATTGATCACGCCGCATGCGCTGTTTTGGGACTTGGCAAACACCCCGTTCGGCCGTGAGGCTGCCTACGCTGATTTGGTCCGCGCAGGGGTCAGTGCAGAGCAGCAAGCCGCCCTGACTCGATCGGCGCTGGCAGGCTGGGCTTTGGGCGAGCGTGATTTTGTCGAAGATTTGCAAAAAAGAACCGAACGCCGAGTCACCAAAGTAAAAGCGGGTCGGCCGTTTGCCAAAGTTGCGAAGCTGCTCAATGACAACAACAAGTCAAGCGTCTAAATCCTTAACATTTGGCGGGGGAATTAATCTGTCCCTAATTTAATTAAGACGTTACAAGTCGGCAATTAATTGGAGTCTGACCCCAATTAAAAAGTTTGGCATTGTTGTTGCTCCGATTTATCATTGCATTCCCCCCCCCGACGATAAATTTAGGAGTGCGCCATGACCACGGCTGCTGAGATCAAGCATTTTCAAGACCACGGTTTGTATTCACCTGCCCATGAGCATGACGCTTGTGGCGTGGGTTTTGTGGCGCACATAAAAGGGCACAAGTCGCATGCCATCGTGCAGCAGGGCTTGAAGATTCTTGAAAATCTGGACCATCGTGGAGCGGTGGGCGCTGATGCGCTCATGGGAGATGGCGCTGGCATTTTGATTCAGCTGCCGGACTTGCTGTATCGCGAAGAAATGGCAAGCCAAGGCGTGGCATTGCCGCCGCCCGGTGAATATGGCGTCGGCATGGTGTTTTTGCCGAAAGAACATGCGTCGCGCATGGCGTGCGAGCAGGCACTTGAGCGTGCCGTCAAGGCCGAAGGCCAGGTGCTGCTCGGCTGGCGTGATGTGCCAGTCAACCGCGACATGCCGATGTCGCCCACCGTCCGCTTGAAAGAGCCCATCCTGCGTCAAATCTTCATTGGCCGTGGCAACGACGTCATCGTGCAAGACGCGCTGGAGCGCAAGCTGTACGTTATTCGCAAAACCGCGAGTGCTGCCATTCAGAATCTGCACCTGACGCACAGCAAAGAATATTACGTGCCCAGCATGTCCAGTCGCACGGTGGTCTACAAGGGCCTGCTGCTGGCTGACCAAGTTGGTACCTATTACCTCGATTTGCAAGACGAGCGTTGCGTGTCGGCGCTAGGCTTGGTGCATCAACGGTTTTCGACCAACACCTTTCCCGAATGGCCGCTGGCCCACCCGTACCGCTACGTCGCGCACAACGGCGAGATCAATACCGTCAAGGGCAACTACAACTGGATGAAAGCGCGCGAAGGCGTGATGTCGTCCCCCGTGCTGGGCGCTGACTTGCAAAAGCTATACCCGATCAGCTTTGCCGACCAGTCTGACACCGCCACGTTCGACAACTGCCTAGAACTGTTGACGATGGCTGGCTATCCCATCAGCCAGGCCGTGATGATGATGATCCCCGAGCCGTGGGAGCAGCACACCACGATGGACGAGCGCCGAAAAGCGTTTTACGAATACCACGCCGCCATGCTGGAGCCTTGGGACGGCCCGGCGTCGATTGTGTTTACTGATGGCCGCCAGATTGGCGCCACACTCGACCGCAACGGCTTGCGCCCATCGCGCTACTGCGTGACGGATGATGATTTGGTCATCATGGCATCAGAGTCTGGTGTGCTGCCGATTCCAGAGCACAAGATCGTGCGCAAATGGCGCCTGCAGCCTGGCAAGATGTTTTTGATTGACCTGGAACAAGGCCGCATGGTCGATGACGAAGAGATCAAAGCCACGCTGGCCCACAGCAAGCCGTACAAGCAGTGGATTGAGAATTTGCGGATCAAGCTGGATGACGTGAAGGCTGCTTCGACTCTGCCAAAAACTGACACAGCAGCTGATACGCCTCTTCTGGACCTTCAGCAAGCCTTCGGCTACACCCAGGAAGACATTAAATTTTTAATGTCCCCGATGGCCGCCAACGGTGAAGAAGCCACAGGCTCGATGGGCAACGACTCGCCGCTGGCCGTGCTGTCGAACAAAAACAAATCGCTGTACAACTACTTCAAGCAGTTGTTTGCGCAGGTCACCAACCCGCCGATTGACCCGATCCGCGAAGCGATTGTGATGTCGTTGGTCTCATTTGTCGGCCCCAAACCCAACCTGCTGGACATCAACCAGGTCAACCCGCCGATGCGGCTGGAAGTGACGCAGCCAGTGTTGAATGTCGCTGACATGCAAAAGCTGCGCGACATTGAATCGCACACGCAAGGCAAATTTAAGAGCTACACGCTCGACATTACGTACCCCCTCGCCTGGGGCCACGAAGGTGTGGAGGCCAAGCTGGCGTCGCTGTGTGCTGAGGCGGTCGACGCGATCAAAACGGGCAAAAATATTCTGATCGTCAGCGACCGCGCTTTGAGCGCCACGCAGGTCGCTATTCCGGCGTTGCTCGCGTTGTCTGCCATTCACCAGCATTTGGTCAGCGTCGGCTTGCGTACCACCGCGGGCCTGGTGGTTGAAACCGGTTCAGCCCGTGAAGTCCATCACTTTGCCGTGCTCGCAGGCTATGGCGCAGAAGCCGTTCACCCCTACCTGGCGATGCAAACGCTGGCTGAAATGCACGACGGTTTGCCCGGTGATTTGTCGACTGAAAAAGCGATTTATAACTACACCAAAGCCATCGGCAAAGGCCTTTCGAAAATCATGTCCAAAATGGGCGTGTCCACCTACATGAGCTATTGCGGTGCGCAGCTGTTTGAAGTGATTGGCTTGAACCGCGAAACCATTGCCAAGTTCTTCACCGGCACCGCCAGCCAGGTCGAAGGCATGGGCGTTTTTGAGATTGCCGAAGAAGCGCTGCGCATGCACCGCGCAGCTTTCAGCGATGACCCGGTGCTGACCAACATGCTCGATGCGGGCGGCGAATACGCCTTCCGCGTACGGGGTGAAAACCACATGTGGACGCCCGATGCAATCGCCAAATTGCAGCACGCGACGCGCTCTAACAATTTCAACACCTACAAAGAATACGCACAACTCATCAACGACCAAAACCGCCGCCACATGACGCTGCGCGGGCTGTTCGAGTTCAAGATTGACCCGAGCAAAGCCATCCCGATTGACGAGGTCGAGTCAGCCAAAGAAATCGTCAAGCGCTTTGCCACGGGTGCCATGTCGCTCGGCTCCATCAGCACTGAAGCGCACGCCACATTGGCTGTGGCCATGAACCGCATTGGCGGCAAAAGCAACACGGGTGAGGGCGGTGAAGACCCGGCGCGCTACCGCCAGGAGCTCAAAGGCATCCCGATCAAGCAGGGCGCAACGCTCAAAAGCGTGATTGGCGACAAGGTAGTTGAAGTTGACTTGCCTTTGCAAGACGGTGACTCACTGCGCTCCAAAATCAAACAAGTCGCATCCGGCCGCTTTGGCGTGACGGCTGAATATTTGGTGTCGGCTGAGCAAATCCAAATCAAAATGGCGCAGGGCGCAAAGCCGGGTGAGGGCGGCCAGTTGCCAGGCGGCAAGGTCAGTGAATACATTGGCGCGCTGCGTTATTCAGTGCCCGGCGTGGGCTTGATTTCACCGCCACCGCACCATGACATTTATTCCATTGAAGACCTGGCGCAGCTGATTCACGATTTGAAAAACGTCAACCCGCGCGCCAGCATTAGCGTCAAGCTGGTCAGTGAAGTAGGTGTCGGCACCATCGCCGCAGGCGTGACCAAAGCCAAGGCTGATCACATTGTGATAGCAGGCCACGACGGCGGAACGGGCGCTTCTCCCTGGTCGAGCATCAAACATGCAGGTAGCCCATGGGAAATCGGCTTGGCTGAAACCCAGCAAACGCTGGTGCTCAACCGCCTGCGTGGCCGCATTCGCGTGCAGGCCGACGGCCAGATGAAAACTGGCCGTGACGTCGTCATTGGTGCGCTGTTGGGTGCTGACGAATTCGGCTTTGCCACCGCACCGCTGGTGGTTGAAGGCTGCATCATGATGCGCAAATGCCACCTGAACACTTGCCCGGTAGGTGTCGCCACGCAAGACCCGGTGCTGCGTCAAAAATTCAGCGGCAAGCCAGAGCATGTCGTTAACTATTTCTTCTTTGTGGCTGAAGAAGCGCGCCAGTTGATGGCACAACTCGGCGTGCGCACGTTTGACGAATTGATTGGCCGGGCTGATTTGCTCGACACCCAAAAAGGTATCGAGCACTGGAAGGCCAGCGGCCTTGACTTTGCGCGGCTGTTCTATCAGCCGAACGTACCTGCCGATGTGCCGCGCCTGCACACCTCAACGCAAGACCACGCGCTAGAAAAAGCACTCGATGTGCGCCTGATTGAAAAGTCAAAAGCCGCGATTGAAAAGGGCGAAAAAGTCCAGTTCATTGAGACGGTGCGCAACGTCAACCGCACCGTCGGCGCGATGCTGTCAGGTGAGCTGACCCGCGTGCGGCCTGAGGGCTTGCCAGACGACACGTTGCGCATTCAGCTTGAAGGCACGGGCGGTCAATCGTTCGGCGCGTTTTTGGCCAAGGGCATCACCATGTATTTGATTGGTGACGCGAACGACTACACCGGCAAGGGCTTGAGCGGTGGCCGCATAGTGGTGCGGCCAAGCATTGACTTCCGGGGCGAGTCACACAAAAACACCATCGTTGGCAACACCGTTTTGTACGGTGCCACCACAGGCGAAGCGTTTTTCAGCGGCGTGGCGGGCGAGCGCTTTGCAGTGCGCTTGTCAGGCGCCACCGCAGTGGTGGAGGGTACAGGCGACCACGGCTGCGAATACATGACCGGCGGCACTGTGGCCGTACTGGGCAAAACCGGCCGCAACTTTGCAGCCGGCATGAGCGGCGGCGTAGCCTATGTGTACGACGAAGACGGCAAATTTGCGTCGCGTTGCAACACGGCTATGGTTAGCATGGACAAAGTGGTGACGACTGCCGAGCAACACACGCACGACAATTCAGACTGGCATGCCGAAGAAAGCGATGAAGCACTTCTCAAACGCCTGCTGCAAGACCACAACCGCTGGACGGGCAGCAAGCGTGCCCGCGAGTTGCTCGACACCTGGGCTGAGTCGCGTTTGAAGTTCGTGAAGGTCTTTCCGAACGAATATAAGCGCGCCTTGCTGGAGCGCAAAGACCGCCGCTTGAATGCAGCGACTGAGACGACGCGCGCGCAGGTGGAGACCAATCGCGAGCCAGTGGGTGCAAAGTAAGGATCGATATTAAATTAGTAGCTGCTTGCGCCCGTATTTATTGGGCTACAGCACTAAAACATACCTAAAAACGCTACAAAAAAGCCTCAAAAGGCCTTTTTAAAGCAAACTATCTGGACAGGACAGCATCATGGGAAAAATCACCGGTTTCATGGAACTAGAGCGCGTAGAAGAGGGCTACAAACCCGTTCCCGAGCGCCTGAAAAACTACAAAGAGTTCGTCATCGGTTTGGACGACAAGCAGGCCAAAGACCAATCGGCCCGCTGCATGGACTGCGGCACGCCGTTTTGCAACACGGGTTGCCCGGTAAACAACATCATTCCTGACTTCAACGACATGGTGTTTCGCGCTGACTGGAAGAACGCGATTGCCACGTTGCACAGCACGAATAATTTTCCAGAATTTACCGGACGAATCTGCCCCGCACCGTGCGAAGCCGCCTGCGTACTGAACGTCAACGACGACGCGGTCGGCATCAAGTCGATTGAGCACGCCATCATCGACCGTGCCTGGGCTGAAGGCTGGGTCACGCCGCAACTGCCCAAGCACAAAACGGGTAAAAAAGTCGCCATCGTCGGCTCTGGCCCGGCAGGCATGGCCGCCGCCCAGCAGCTGGCACGCGCTGGCCACGACGTCACGCTGTTTGAAAAGAACGACCGCGTCGGCGGCTTGCTGCGCTACGGCATTCCTGACTTCAAGATGGAGAAAATCCACATTGATCGCCGCGTCGAGCAAATGACGGCTGAGGGCGTGACTTTCAAATGCGGCGTGATGGTCGGCAACTTGCCCAAAGATTCCAAAGTCACCAACTGGGCCAAAGAAACGATTAGCCCCGAACAACTGCAAAAAGATTTTGACGCGGTCATGCTGACCGGCGGCGCCGAACAATCACGCGACTTGCCCGTACCGGGCCGTGACCTGGACGGTGTGCATTTCGCCATGGAGTTTTTGCCATCGCAGAACAAGGTCAATGCAGGCGACAAGGTCAAAGGTCAATTGCGTGCTGACGGTAAACACGTCATCGTGATTGGCGGCGGCGACACCGGCAGCGACTGCGTGGGCACCAGCAACCGCCACGGAGCGGTCAGCGTGACGCAGTTTGAGCTGATGCCCCAGCCGCCAGAAGAAGAAAACCGCCCCATGACCTGGCCGTACTGGCCCGCCAAGCTGCGCACCAGTTCCAGCCACCAGGAAGGCTGTGAGCGCGAATTTGCTATTTCGACCAAAGAACTGTTGGGCGAAAAAGGCAAAGTCACAGGCCTGAAAACCGTGCGCGTTGAGTGGGTCAACGGCAAGATGGTTGAAGTGGCTGGGTCTGAACAAACCCTCAAAGCCGACCTGGTGCTGCTGGCCATGGGCTTCGTGTCGCCGGTCGCGTCGATTCTCGAATCGTTTGGCATCGACAAAGACAACCGTGGCAACGCCAAAGCCAGCGATGCGTTTATTGGCGGCTACGCAACCAATGTGCCGAAAGTGTTTGTGGCCGGCGACATTCGCCGTGGGCAGTCGCTGGTGGTGTGGGCGATTCGTGAAGGCCGCCAGGCAGCGCGTTCCGTCGATGAGTTTTTAATGGGTTTCAGCGACCTGCCCCGGTAGTTTATTTGCTATAAATACAGTAGCTGCAAGCGCCCGTATTTGTTGCAATAAATGCCATTTTTTTCGGATGTCAATGTCCCTGAAAAGGCGCACATGTTCGCGTCGCATATTACATTCGTAATAGCACTATTTCCCCGCCACACTCACCCGCCAGATCACATTCCCCACATCGTCAGCGACCAGCAGCCCGCCCTGCTGGTCGAACGCTACACCCACCGGCCTGCCGTAGGCGTTGCCTTCGGGGCTGGTAAAGCCGGTCAATACGTCGATTTTTTTGCCTGACGGTTTGCCGCCTGCAAATGGCACAAAGGTGACTTTGTACCCACTCAGTGGCTTGCGGTTCCATGAGCCATGCTCGCCAACAAACACGCCATTGGCCAGCGCGGTCGGCATGGTTTTCGGGTTGGAAAACGCCATGCCCAGCGGCGCAACGTGGGCACCAAGCGCGTAGTCTGGAGGCACCGATTTGGCGACCATGTCGGGCCGTGGCGGCTGTACACGTTCGTCGACATTTTTAAGCCCGTAGTAGGCGTAAGGCCAGCCATAAAAGGCGCCGTCTTTCACGCTCGTCAGGTAGTCGGGCACCAGGTCGCTGCCGATTTCATCGCGCTCATTCACCACCGTCCACAGCGCGCCGCCTTCAGGTGAGAAGCCCATCCCGTTCGGGTTGCGCAGACCCGACGCAAAGACGCGGTGCGCGCCAGTTTTCGGTTCAACTTCCCAAATCGCGGCGCGGCCTTCTTCGGCGGCCATGCCGCGCTCGCCAACGTTGCTGTTGGAGCCGACGGTGACATACAGCTTGCTGCCGTCCGGGCTGGCGATCAGGTTTTTGGTCCAGTGGTGGTTGATTGGCCCGCCCGGTAAATCAACCACCTTGCTTGCTGCTGTAGTGATGCTGGTGGCGTCTGGCTGATAGGCAAACTTGACTACTGCATCCGCGTTGGCAACATAAAAATCATTGCCAATCAGCGCCATGCCGAAAGGCGACATTAAATTTTGCAAGAACACGCTGCGCACTTCCGCTATGCCATCGCCGTCCCGGTCACGCAGCAAGGTGATGCGATTGGCCGATGGCGTCTTGGCACCCGCGCGGCCCATCACCAGGTTCATTACCGCGCCCTTGATGCTTTTTTCACTATCGGGTTTTGGCGGTGCATTCGATTCAGCCACCAGCACATCGCCATTTGGCAGCACGTACACCCAGCGCGGGTGGTCGAGTCCGGTAGCAAACGGGGTGACGGTCATTCCCGCTATCGGGGTTGGCATGGCGCCCTGGGGCCAGCCTTTGGCCGGGGCAATATTAACGGTGGGAATCAAGCGCTTTACGGGCAGCGGCAACGTCGGATTGGCGCCGGTGTCTTCGGACGATTGCAAGACGGCCGTGTCGCCACAAGCGGCAAGGCCAGCAAGCAGGACGACAGCTGGAAGCAAGCGCGTTGGCGAAACGAGCGAGGTAAAGACATTGCACATGGTTCAAACCTTTGCTTGGGCGATTGGCAAACACCGCGGGCCTGGTTGCAGGCGTGTAACAGATCAGTATCAAGGCGAAGTGCGAAATGCCCTGTCAGCTGGGTTCAATTTGTCTTGTCAGGGAGCGGCTGGTGCGGCCAGGCGGCACCTTGATTTTGGCCGTGGTCAACTTTTCATTGAACCATCAGAACAACAGCGTGCATTTAAAAATGCCCAGCGTGTTCAAGCTAGCGTCTGTTGTCAGGCTCTGAAATTTCGCGAACTTCCACATCCACCACATCCGGGTTGGGTGCTGGCTGGCGGTCTCTTGAAGAAAAACCTTGGCTGGGCCATTGCCCGCGCGCTGAATATTTCTGCACCCTTTGGAAAACCACCCACGGCGCAGGTTTTTGCCACGTCAGCAGCGCCTTCAGCAAGGTTAGGACGACCGCCACCAAGCCCACGGCCAGCAGGCACACGGCGAACACCAGGGCAATCGAAGCCAGAAAGAGCTTGATTACAAAGCGAAAAAAACCAGCTACAAATCCATCGGGGCTATTCGCCATTAGCGGACCTTTCAAACAAATATGTGACGCTGGCAATCCAGATTTCAAGGTTTTCAAGCTGCAACGCTGCCGCGAACGCACCAGGCAACTAAGCCAGCAACGCCTGCGCAAACTCGCGCGCGTTGAATGTTTCCAAATCTTCCAGCTGCTCGCCCACACCAATGAAGTACACCGGCACGGAGCGCACTTCAGGCGCTGATGCCTGCCGCTCTTTGGCCCACAACGCAATCGCGGCTAGTACGCCGCCTTTGGCTGTACCGTCGAGTTTGGTCACGATCAGGCCACTGAGTTGCAGTGCATCGTCAAAAGCTTTGACTTGTGACAAAGCGTTTTGCCCGGTGTTGCCGTCAATCACCAACAAAATTTCATGTGGCGACGAGCTGTCGGCTTTTTGCACCACGCGTTTGATCTTTTTCAGCTCTTCCATCAAATGCAGCTGCGTTGGCAAGCGGCCCGCAGTGTCTACCAGCACCACGTCTTTGTTGCGTGCCTTTCCGGCCATTACGGCGTCAAACGCTACGGCTGCCGGGTCGCCGCCTTCTTTGCTGATGATCTCGACCGTATTACGGTCTGCCCACACCGTGAGTTGCTCGCGCGCGGCTGCGCGAAATGTATCCGCTGCAGCCAGCAGCACGCTTGCGCCTTCGTTGGCCAGGTGCTTGGTCAGCTTGCCAATTGACGTGGTTTTGCCAGCCCCGTTCACGCCCGCAACCATGATGACAGTGGGCTGTTGCTGGCCAATCACCAGGCTGCGCTCCAGGGGCTTCAACAGGTCGCTGAGTGATTGGGTGAGTATGTTTTTAACCGCTACCGGGTTGGTTACACCGCTGCTGGCAACGCGGCGTTTCACGTCGTCCAGCAAATACGATGTGGCTTTCACACCAGCATCAGCCATCAGCAGCGCTGATTCGAGGTTGTCGTACAGCGCGTCGTCAATTTGCGTGCCGGTAAACACGCTGGAAATGCTCGAACCCGTCTTGCGCAACCCGGAAGTAAGCTTATCCAGCCAGCGTTGCCGGTCTGCGGGTAGAGCGGTGATACTGTCAAGGTCAAGTGGCGTGACAAGAGCACTGCCGATCAAACTGCCTGCAAGTAGCGGCGGTTTTTCTATTGCTGCGCTACTTGCCTCTGCAGTGGCAATTGCCGGCGGAGGAGATTTTTTCTTGAAGAAACTGAACATTGAGCCTTCTTTTGAATCGCATCAGGTTATGAATCACCATTCTATGAAACACACCAACCCTATGGCATTTGTTCCCCCCGCATTGGCCCTGTCTTTGGCCTTGTCATTGATTTTTACTTCGGCACACGCACAAACTCCCAGCCAAACCGCCTCAAAAGCCGAGCAATTTATCCTCAGCAATGGTCTGACGGTCATCGTCAAACCCGACCGGCGCGCCCCCACCGCTGCGCATATGTTGTGGGTGCGGGTAGGCTCGATTGATGAAGTGGACGGCACCTCGGGCGTAGCCCACGTGCTGGAGCACATGCTGTTCAAAGGCACCGCCACCACCAAGCCGGGCGAGTTTTCACGCCGCGTGGCTGCTTTGGGCGGGCGCGACAACGCCTTTACCAGCCGCGACGCCACGGGCTACCACCAGCAAATTCCGTCGAACAAACTTGAAGACGTGATGCGCCTGGAGGCCGACCGCTTTGCCAACAACCAATGGGCTGACGACGAATTCAAACGCGAGCTGGAAGTAGTCAAAGAAGAGCGCCGCTCGCGCACGGAAGAATCGCCCCGCGCGCTGATGTACGAGGCCGCCACCGCCATGACCTTTACTGCATCGCCCTACCGCAGGCCCATCGTCGGCTGGATGAGCGATTTGGACGCCATGACGCCGCAAGACGCGCGCGATTTTTACAAACGCTGGTACGTGCCCGGCAATGCTGCGGTGGTGGTGGCGGGCGATGTGGATGTAGCGGAGGTCAAACGCCTCGCTGAAAAGTACTACGGCCCGATTGCAGCGCGCCCCGTTCCCGAGCGCAAGCCGCGCGAAGAGCCCGAGCAAACCGGCGCGCGCCGCATGGACTTCAAAGGCGTGGCCTCCCAGGCCTACGTCAGCCTGTCGTTCAAAGTGCCCAAGTTTGAAGCTGCTGATTTTGCAGACCCTTCAACCAACTCGTCAACGGGCCGTGACGCACTCGCGCTCACCGTGCTGGCCGCCGTGCTTGACGGCTACAGCGGCGCACGCCTGGCACGCGCTCTGGAGCAGGGTGACAACCGCGTGGCCGACAGCGCTGATGCCTACAACGGTTTGCTGGGCCGTGGCCCGCAAGTGTTCGGCTTGGGCGGCGTGCCCGCACCCGGCAAAACACCTGAGCAAGTGGCCACCGCGCTGCGGGCGCAAATTGCGCTGGTCGCTCAAGGCGGCGTGAGCGATGCAGAACTCAACCGTGTCAAAACCCAGTGGGTGGCGAGCGAGACGTACAAGCTCGATGGCATATTCAACCAGGCGCGCGAATTGGGCTCGAACTGGATCGGCGGCTTGCCACTCGATGCCAGTGCCATGCTGATTGCCAAGCTGCGCACAGTGACCAGCGCTGAAGTGCAAAGTGTGGCCAAAAAATATTTTGGCGACGACCAGCTCAACATCGCCACGCTGGTACCGCAACCGCTGGACCCAAACCGAAAGCCGCGCGTTAAATTGCCCGGTGCAGCGGGCGCCAGGCATCAATAGACCACCAAACCGCTACAAAGTACACCATGACTTTCAAAGCTTCAAATACTACTAAATCAATAGCTGCTTGCGCCCTGATTTATTGCGCTACAGCCCTATTCGGTATAAATTCCTATGCTGCCATCCCGATCCAGAAATGGGTGCAGCCCAGCGGTGCAACGCTGTACCTGGTTGAAAGCCCAGCCATTGCCATGCTCGATGTGCAAATTGATTTCGACGCAGGCAGTCGCCGTGACCCGGCTAGCAAAGCGGGCCTGGCCAGCGTGAGTGCGTCACTTGCGGGCAAGGGCATAGCGGCACGCGGCGCCATGCCTGCACTCGACGAAAACGCGCTGGGCGAAGCCTGGGCCGATTTGGGCGCGCAGTTTGACGCCAGCGCTGGCGGCGACCGCATGAGCTTTTCACTGCGCACGCTGACCGAGCCTGACCTGCTCGCGAAAGCCGTAGCGCTGGCCGCGCGCCAGATTGCCGAGCCGTCTTTTCCTGATGCCGTGTGGCAGCGTGATCGCCAGAAGATCATCGCCAACCTCAAAGAGTCCTACACCCAGCCTGGCTCAGTGGCAGGCCGCGCGTTTACCAGCGCGGTGTACGGCAGCCACCCTTATGGCTATGAGGTGACTGAGGCCAGCGTTGCCAATATTACGGCCGCCGACATGCGGGCTTTTTACGCCAGCAGCGTGGCGGTGTGCCGCGCCCGCATCAGTATGGTGGGTGCAGTCACGCGGGCCCAGGCCGACGCCATTGCACAACAATTGCTGGCGCGATTGCCGCAAGTTGCGTGTGCCAGCTTGCCTGCACCGACGGCAATAGCTGAGGTGGCACCGCTGGCAGCAGCCCAGCAAAAAAACATCGCCTTTGACGCAGCCCAGGCCCAGGTGCTGATGGGGCAGCCCGGCTACAAGCGTGATGACCCGGCGTATTTCCCGCTGCTGGTCGGCAACTACATTTTGGGCGGCGGCGGATTCGTGTCGCGCCTGCAAAACGAGGTGCGTGAAAAGCGTGGTTTGACGTATGGCGCGTACAGCTACTTTCAGCCTGGTCTGCATGCTGGCTCGTTCACTGTCAGTCTGCAAACTCGGCCTGACCAGGCTGCCCAGGCGCTGGACGTTGCGCGTACGGTGGTGAAAGACTTTGTTGCCAACGGCCCAACAGACGACGAGCTGAAAGCCGCCAAGGACAACCTGGTGGGCGGCTTTGCACTGCTGATTGACAGCAACCGCAAGTTGCTCGGCAACATCAGCAGCATCGCGTGGAACAACCTGCCTTTGACCTACCTAGACTCGTGGACAGACCATGTCAGCAAGGTCACGGCGCAAGTCATCATAGCCGCATTTGCTGCCTAGCTGCAACCTGACAAAATGGTGACTGTTGTATTTGGCGCTAAGCCATTAGAAGTCAC
>JANNCT010000107.1:0-87957 GCA_031386895.1 Polaromonas sp. | reverse complement strand
CCGCACGTGTGGGACGGTTTGCTGGACCAGGCAGATGCCGCAATTGCCGACCCGACCGCCGAAGTTTTCGGCAGCGATGTTGCGTTTCGGATGGTTGACTTTGCCGAGCGCAACGCCGAGCGCGCGGGCGTGGCCGGGGCGGTTCAGTTCAGGGGCGGCGACGCGTTGGAGCGCATGCCGCCAGTTGCTACAGGCGTCATGTTGTTGAACCCGCCATATGGTGAGCGGATTGACGTTGCTGGCTCTGCGGGCACACCTTCCGCTGATGGTGCGCGTGGGCGAAGCCAGTTTCAAGGCCGCAGCATCGACGAATTCGGCCAGCCGTTGTTGCAAGAACCAACGGGTAATGTGCAGCGCGATCGCAGCGCCAACCCTGGCCGCGAACAAGCGCAAACTGAAGGTGGTGACGAGGCATCGGACTTTTTTCCGAAACTGGCCGCGCACTGGAAGAAAAACTACGCCGGCTGGACCGCCCATGTGCTTACGCCCGACCTGAAGTTGCCCAGCAAAATGCGCCTGAAAGAGTCGCGCCGCGTACCGATGTGGAACGGCCCGATCGAATGCCGCCTGTTTCGCTTTGACATGGTGGCCGGGTCGGCGCGGGGCAAGCCAATGGACCGCAGCGAGCTGAATTGAACGCAGATGCCCTGAATAAGTACAACCCAGCGGGGGCCGTGCAACCGGCTTTGCCGGGGCATCAGGCGCTGCCCCCGGAGGGGAGAGGCGCGTTGTGCGCGACTACAGGGGGGGCTGTGGTCGTGCTGGACACCAACATCGTTCTCGACGTATTCGTGTTCAACGATGCGCGCGCCGAGCCCATCCGCCAAGGGCTTGCAGCCAACACCCTGAAGTGGATCGCCACCCAGCCCATGCGGGACGAGTTGGCGCGAGTGCTGGCGTATCCCAAAATTATTCAAAGACTGAATTTTTACGCGCTGACGGCTGAAGCGGTGCTGAAAAAATTCGACCAGCACGCGCAGATTGTTGAAGCCGCCCCCAAAGCCAGTTTGACCTGCAAAGACGCAGACGATCAGAAGTTCATTGACCTAGCGGTGCAGCACCAAGCCCTGCTCATCAGCAAGGACCAGCACGTACTTTCAATGCAAAAAAGGCTTCTGGCGCAAGGAATACGGGCGCAAGCAGCTATTTAAATAATAGCAATTAGATTCAGTTACGCGGCCAGTAACACATCCACCGCTCTAAAACTGTCCGCGCTGGCCATCGGCCAGTAGTCTTTGAACACCTTGTGCTGCGTACTCAAATCGCCCAGCAAAGCACCCGGGGCCATCCGCATGATGAGGTTGCTGAGCAGGCGCACTTCAGTGTCAGTCACACGCCGCACGATATGGTGGGCTTGCAGCTCGCTCGGGTGCGCGAGGCCCGCAGCTTGCACCAGCTCTTGCAGCGCGTGCAGCGTTGAACGGTGAAAACTGCGTACGCGCTCGGCTTTGTCAGGTACCACCAACGCCTGCTGGCGCTGCGGGTCTTGCGTAGTGACGCCTGTTGGGCATTTGCCGGTGTGGCAGCTTTGCGCCTGAATGCAGCCCAGCGCCATCATGAAGCCGCGCCCAGCGTTGCACCAGTCAGCGCCCAGCGCCATCAGCCGCACCAAATCAAATGCGCTGACCACTTTGCCTGCCGCGCCAATCGAAATGCGGCTGCGCAAATTGACGCCAATCAGCGTGTTGTGCACCAGCTGCAAACCTTCTTGCAGCGGCGCGCCCACGTGGTCGCTGAACTCCACCGGCGCAGCACCGGTGCCGCCCTCAGCGCCATCGACCACAATAAAGTCGGGCGTGATGCCGGTGGCCAACATGGCTTTGACAATTGCAAACCACTCCCACGGGTGCCCAATGCACAGCTTGAAACCCACCGGCTTGCCGCCAGACAAAGTACGCAGCTCGGCGATGAAATCCATCAACTCATTCGGCGTTGAAAACGCGCTGTGGCTGGCTGGTGAAATGCAGTCGACCCCTTGCGGCACACCGCGCGCAGCAGCTATCTCGGCCGTAAATTTTGGCCCCGGCAAAATTCCGCCGTCGCCGGGCATGGCGCCCTGGCTGAGTTTGATTTCAATCAGCTTGACTTGCGGGTCGCCCGCGTTTTGCGCAAACATGTCGGCGTTAAAAGTGCCATTTGCATGGCGGCAGCCAAAGTAGCCAGAGCCAATTTCCCAAATCAAGTCCCCTCCGTGGGTGCGGTGGTGCGCGCTGATCGAGCCTTCGCCCGTATCGTGCGCAAAGCCACCCATCTGCGCGCCCTTGTTCAGCGCCAAAATTGCGTTGGCCGAGAGTGAGCCAAAACTCAGCGCCGAAATATTGAAAACGCTCGCGTTGTATGGCTGAGTACACGGGGTATTCGACGCCGATGGCTCCTCGGGTGTGCCGCCAATCCAGATGCGAAAGTCGTGTGTTGCGAGCTTGGTCGGCGCCATCGAATGATTGACCCACTCATAACCGCTTTTGCCCACGTCGAGGTGCGTGCCAAACGGCTGGTTGTCAGGCTCGCCCTTGGCGCGTTGGTACACCAGTGAGCGTTGCGCGCGCGAAAACGGCGTGGCTTCAGAATCGCTTTCAATAAAGTACTGGCGAATTTCTGGCCGGATAAATTCAAACAAAAACCGCATGTGGCCAATGATGGGGTAGTTGCGCAAAATGGCGCGCCTGGTTTGCCTGAGGTCGTACACGCCGACGCCGACCAGCGCGCCGCACACCAGCAGCGCAATCCAGCCCACATTGAAGGCGACCACGCTGAACAGCGCGAGCAGCGCGCCAAAAGCGCAAAGCACGAAAAAGCTGTAACGCACAGGCAGGGCGGATTCGAGTTTTTTAATCATGGCGGCAGTGGTGGTGTTGACATCTCAATTGCAAGCAGCACAAAGCTACACTGCGCATCATAAAAGCGCAATGCGCAGCGCAGACCGCCGCTCGCCAGCTGCACCCGACTTAAACCAGCCAAACACCACTTAATGCCGTTTCGCCACGAATATGACCAAAAATACCCCGCCTGAGCCGGATGTGCCCTTCATGGAGGTGGAATCCTTCGACGAGCTGGACGCAATTCTGGACGAGCTGCGCACCCGCTACGACGAAACACCGCAGTGGGAGTTTTGCGAAGGCTTCATGGCTGCGGTGATTTGTATGCGCAGGCCTGTGCCGGCTGAAGAATATCTTGCAGCGCTGCTTGCAACGCCCGACGCCGGTGAGCCGGTCGACCCCGAAGGCGGCTCGTTTGTAGATGCCGCGCAGCAAGCGCGATTCATGGTGCTGTGGCAGCAGCGCTGGAACGAAGTCCGTACCGCGCTTGACTCGGAAGTCGACTCGCTGGAGGACGAACGCTGCTACCACCCCGAAGTGATGGACATTCGCGGCGCAGTGGCCGAAATGCCACCAGAAGAGCGCGTTAAATTTGCCGAAGAAGACATGCCAGCGTTTGCGCAGGTGTGGGCGCTGGGCTTTATGTTTGCAGTGGAGTACTGGCCCGAAGAATGGGCCGCACCGCGCGACAAAGACGCCGCCAAATGGCTGGACGATGCGCTGCAGGCAGTGGTTGCAATGACCGAAGACGACGCAGCTCCGCCCGAAGTTTCACCACTGAATGAAGAAGGCGCAGCAAGCACCAGCATTGCGCGGCTGAACGCGTTTGGTGAGGCGATATGGGCGGTGTATGACCTGCGTGAGCTGTGGCTGACGATGGGGCCTCGGGTTGAGACGGTACGGGTTGTGGCTACGCCGGGGCGCAATGATGCTTGCTCTTGCGGTAGTGGGAAGAAGTTTAAGAAGTGTTGTGGGGCTGGGTGAGGGTCTATATGCCGCCCTGACACATTAAATACGGGGGTGAGCAGCTCTTTATTCAATAGCTTTGTTCGCCTTCATGGAGAGTGCCGGGGTTGCCCGGCTGCAACTCACTTTTCTTTGCTTCGCCAAAGAAAAGTAAGCAAAAGAAAGGCGACCCTACTGTCTGCGATCCTCCGCTGCGCTGCGGATACCCTGCGGTGCTCGGATTAGCCGGAAATTTTAGAAACTAGCCAGCTCCGCTGTCGTCGGACATCTAAAATTTTTATCCGTCTAATCCTGCGCTCCTCAGCGCATACAGAAGGGGTGGGTATTGAGGCGGGGATGAACTCGCAAGCAAGCGCTACGCGCTTGCTTGCTCCCCGATTCCGAGTCCGAATTCGAATTCGAATCCGATTGCACTCCGAAACCCGTCCTGGCTGGGCTTGAAAAAGTTGGAGGAGCCGGATTAAAAAATTTAGATGTCCGACGGCGGCGAAGCCGACTAGTTTCTAAATTTTCCGGCTCCTCCAACTTTTTCAAGGAACCGCGAAGCGGCCCAGACTGCGGGTCGCCTTTCTTTTGCTTACTTTTCTTTGGCGAAGCAAAGAAAAGTAAGTAGCCGCCGGGCTACCCCCGGCACTCCCAACGAAGGCGTAATGCTATAAATTCAAGAGCTACCCGCGCCAGAATCAAAAGCGCCAGAGCCAAATTCAACCTCAAGCCTTCAAATACTCAGCCCGCCCCCCAAGCCACCGGAGCAAATGCCGCTCAGCCAAATCAGCATACCCATCCAGCATCACCGGCGCCATACCCCGAGCCCATTCCAGCCACGCCCCATCAAACTCCAGATCAGCAAACCTGAGCAGCGGTGCACCCGACTGCCGCGCCCCTAAAAACTCACCCGGCCCGCGAATCTCCAGATCACGACGCGCAATCTCGAATCCGTCGTTGGTCTCCACCATCGCTTTGAGCCGCGCCTTGGCCGTATCACCCAGGCGCGAAGATTCGCCAGTTGAATACAGCAGCACGCAAGCCGATGCCGCAGCACCCCGCCCTACCCGACCGCGCAACTGGTGCAACTGGCTCAAGCCGAAGCGTTCTGCATGCTCAATCACCATCAGGCTGGCATTGGGCACGTCAACGCCGACCTCAATCACCGTGGTGCTGACCAGCACCGCCATCACGCCTTCATTGAACAACGCCATCACGGCTTTTTTCTCGGCCACTGGCATGCGCGAATGCAGCAGGCCGACCATTGCGCCCGGAAGGGCTGCGCTCAAGGCCTCGTGCGTTTCGGTGGCGTTGGTTAAATCGAGCATTTCGCTTTCTTCAATCAGCGGACACACCCAGTACACCTGCCGGCCTTCGGCAACCTGGCCGCGAATGCGCTCAACGACTTCATCACGCCGCGAGTCATTCACTATCCTGGTCACGATGGCGGTGCGCCCGGGCGGCAGCTCGTCGATGGTGGATACGTCAAGGTCGGCGTAGTAGCTCATCGCCAGGGTGCGCGGAATCGGCGTTGCCGTCATCATCAAAAGATGCGGCTCCTCGCCACCGGGTTGACCTGCTGCATCGTCTGCTGCCGTCATTTTGCTTCGCAGTGCCAGGCGCTGCGCCACGCCAAAGCGGTGCTGCTCGTCAATGATGGCGAGGGCCAGATTTTTAAACACCACCTTGTCCTGAATCACGGCGTGCGTGCCCACCACCAGCTTGGCTTGCCCGCTGGCAATCATGGCCAGCGCTTCACGGCGCTCTTTTGCTTTTTGGCTGCCGGTAAGCCATGCGGTTTGAATGCCCAGTGGCTCCAGCCAGGTGATGAGTTTTCTGAAATGTTGCTCGGCCAGAATCTCGGTCGGTGCCATCAACGCGCACTGCCAGCCTGCGTCCATGCAGCGGGCGGCGGCCAAGGCAGCAACCACGGTTTTGCCTGAGCCCACATCGCCTTGCAGCAGGCGGTGCATGGGAATGTTTTTGTTCAAATCAGCACCGATTTCTGCACCTACACGCTTTTGCGCAGCCGTCAATTGAAACGGCAAACTGCTGAGCAATGCATCGTGCAGGCGGTCGCGACCATGCAGCTGCGGTGCGCGCATGGCCGCACGCACACGCCGCGCCTCAAGCTGCGAGAGCTGTTGGGCCAAAAGCTCTTCGGCTTTCAGGCGCTGCCACGCGGGATGGCTGTGGTCTTCAAAAGTAGCCAGAGCTGCGTCGGGTGTCGGGTTATGCAAAAACTGTAGCGCCTCGCGCAGGTAAAACAACGGCTGTGGAAGTTTTCGGTTTAAAAATGGCGCAGGAATAGTCTCGCTCAAATCGGCCCGCGCAACCCCGCCCAGAACGGCCTTGCGCAGGTAGGCTTGCGGCAAGCCCGCCACAGTGGAGTAGATGGGTGTGAGTGCACCGGGCAGCTCCCCGCCCGCCAGTTTAAAGCTGGGGTGCACCATTTCACGGTGGATAAAACCGCCGCGCAGCTCGCCCCGCGCCCGTACACGCGCACCAACACTTAACGTTTTTTGGTGCGACGGGTAGAAATTTAAAAACCGCAACGTGCAGGTGTCGGTGCCGTCGTCAATGGTCACGCGCAACTGGCGGCGCGAGCCAAACGTAACCTCGCTGTTTGTCACCTGCCCTTCAATTTGCACCATGTCGCCGTCACGCGCATCTTCGAGCAGCGTGATGCGGGTTTCGTCTTCATAGCGCAGCGGCAGGTGCAGCGCCAGGTCAATATCGCGGCGCAGGCCGAGCTTGTCCAGCGCCTTTCGTGCGGCGGTTTTGACGGGGGCGGCAGCGACTTTCGCAGCAGGTGGCATGGGACAATTGTGCCCGTATGAAGACAACTTTTACCCTGAGTGATTTTGATTTTGAGCTGCCGCCCGAGCTGGTTGCGCAGCATCCACCCACGCAGCGAAGCGGTTCGCGTTTGCTTGACGGTCGCGCTGAAGCGGCCGTTGACCGCCACTTCACCGATCTGCCCGGCTTGCTTGCGCCCGGCGATCTGCTGGTGTTTAACGACACCAAAGTCGTCAAAGCGCGGCTCTTCGGGCAAAAGGCCAGTGGCGGGCGGCTTGAGTTGCTGATTGAACGGGTCTTGTCGCTAGATGCCGATTCAGGCCATGAGGTTGCTGCACACATGAAGGTCAGCAAAAAGCCCTTGCCCGGTGCGGTCATGCACATGGACGGCGGCTTTACTGCAACGCTGCTGGGCCGTTGGCCCAACGCTGATGGGCCTTTGTACCGTTTTCAATTGAGCAGCGACCCCTATGCCCTGATGGCGCAGCACGGGCACGTACCGTTGCCGCCCTACATCACGCACACTGATTCGGCGGACGACGAGCAGCGCTACCAAACCGTGTTTGCCAAACACCCCGGTGCAGTGGCAGCGCCCACAGCCGCGCTGCATTTTGACGACGCTGTGCTGGCGCAACTTGCAGCACGCGGTGTGCAACGCGCCAGCGTCACGCTGCATGTGGGTGCCGGCACGTTTCAGCCAGTCAAAGCCGAAAACATTGCCGACCACGTCATGCACTTTGAACGCTTTGAAGTCCCGCCAGAAACGCTGCAAGCGATAGCCGACTGCAAAGCGCGCGGTGGCCGGGTTGTGGCAGTGGGCACAACGACAGTGCGGGCGCTGGAGTCGCACGCCAAGTTTGGCGCGGCGTGCAATGACACCAATATCTTCATCACACCAGGCTTCAAATTTGAAGTTGTGGACATGCTGCTGACCAACTTTCATTTGCCCAAAAGCACACTGATGATGCTGGTCAGTGCGTTTGCCGGCTACGAGCACGTCCTGGGCTTGTACCAACATGCTATTGCCCAGCGGTACCGATTTTTCAGCTATGGCGACTGTATGTTGCTGAAATCAAGCGAAATAGCACGCTAGCGCAATAAATACGGGCGCAATCAGCTACAAACTATATAGCACGCATATCCCTCTCGACCAAGTTGCGACGAGGGTTACTCAAACGTACGATCGAATTCTTTTACAGGCTCAATGTCGCCTAAGTCGTAGCCTTTCAACATGCCGCAATAGGAGCTCATCGGCAATTCACGCGTGAGTACCAGCTCGCAACCGCGCAACTCAAAATAGACCAGCGCTCCCGGAACAATTCCCAATTTGGCGCGCATGCTTGCAGGTAAGGTGACTTGCCCCTTGGCAGACACGGTGGCTTGAGCTTGCATTTTCGTTACCTGATTGTGGGATTTGCAGATTTGCATACGACGCCCGACCATCCTATTTACACAGGGTATCAGAATCACTTTCACATCAAGCGGCTTAAAATTGAGCAACTCTAAAATCTCAATGCTCACTTTCCAAGTACTCACCACCGACCCCGCCAGCCACGCGCGGCGCGGCACCTTGACCCTTAACCACGGCGTGGTGCAAACGCCGATCTTCATGCCCGTTGGCACGTATGGCACGGTTAAAGGCGTGATGCCGCAGTCGCTGCTTGACATGGGCGCGCAGATCATTTTGGGCAATACCTTTCATTTGTGGATGCGGCCGGGCATAGACGTCATCCAACAATTCGGCGGGCTGCACCGGTTTGAGAGTTGGAACAAACCGATATTGACCGACAGCGGCGGCTTTCAGGTCTGGTCGCTGGGCGGCACTGACGGCAAGGGCCGAAAAATCACAGAAGAAGGTGTGGCGTTTTCATCGCCGGTGAACGGAGACAAACTGTTTTTAACGCCTGAAATCTCCATGCAAATCCAGACGGTGCTGAACAGCGACGTCGTCATGCAGTTTGACGAATGCACGCCATACGACACGGCAGGCCACATCACGACCGAGGCCGAGGCACGCACATCGATGGAGCTGAGCCAGCGCTGGGCCAGCCGCTGCATGGCCGAGTTCGGCAAACTTGAAAACCCGAACGCGCTGTTTGGAATTGTGCAGGGCGGAATGTTTGAAAACTTGCGTCAAGAGTCACTTGATGCGCTGGTCGAGCTTGACCTGCCTGGCTACGCAATTGGCGGCGTCAGCGTGGGTGAGCCAAAGGAAGAAATGCAGCGCATCATGGCGCACACGCCGCACCGCTTGCCAAGCCACAAACCGCGCTACCTGATGGGCGTAGGCACACCCGAAGACCTGGTGGAAGGGGTTGCTGCGGGCGTCGACATGTTCGACTGCGTGATGCCGACCCGCAATGCGCGCAACGGCCATATGTTCACACGGTTCGGCGATTTGAAAATTCGCAATGCGCGCTACAAGTCCGAAGATGCGCCGGTAGACAGCACCTGCAGTTGCTACCTCTGCAAGAACTTCTCCAGAGCCTACATGCACCACCTCGAACGCTGCGGCGAAATGCTGGGCCCCATGCTAGCCAGCATCCACAATTTGCACTATTACCTGAACCTGATGCAAGAAGTACGGGACGCGCTGGACGCCGGGCGCTTTGCAGAATTCACCAGGCAGTTTCATGCTGACAGGGCACGGGGCGTCTAGCTACGTGTCTTTTTATTGGACGAATACACCATGACCGACGTCGCGTTTTCTCATCGCAGGTATTTGCTTGCAGCCACGCTGCTGGCGCTCACGGGCGGTTGCGCTACCGGCGTCAAGTCACCCGCCGATCCCAGCAACGCCATCTTTGGCTTTCAAGACAAATCGCTGCGGCCAGGCAACGGTGGTGAGCTGGTCACGGCCAGTGCGCTGCGCCCGGGGGACATTATTTTGACGGCCGAAAACGGCATGAATTCTGTGGCCATTCGCCTGGCTACATTGTCGCCGGTCAGCCACGCAGCTGTGTATCTGGGCAACAATGAAATCTCAGAAGCCGTAGGCGCAGGCATTCGCCGCCGCACGGTGGACAGCCTGGTGGCTGAAGAGGCCACCGTGGTCGCTTTCAGGCACCCGCTGCTCACACCAGAGCACGCCAGCAAAATCAACGCCTTTGCAGCCAAGTACGAGGGCCAAAAATACAACTACCTGGGCGTGATTTTGCAAGCACCCTTCACCATTGAGCGGCGCGCCTGTGAGCTGCCGCTGGTACCTTCGTTGGTGCGGGACTTTTGTATTCGGGGTATTGCTGCCGTGCAGCTGGGGCTGGGGCGCAACGACCAGTTCTTTTGCTCGCAATACGTTCTTGAAGCGTACCGCAGTGCGGGCCTGCCCTTGACAGATGCAGACCCGCGCCTGATCAACCCGGGCGACCTGCTGAACATGCGGGAGGGCGATGTGCCCTCCATCAAAATTCACCAGCCGCTGCAGTACGTTGGGCATCTGAAGGCCCCGCCGGTGCCGGTGGCGGTTGCCATCCAGCCGTAACTGCTGCAGCGCAGTTTCTGCCTAGCTGCCCACGTGCATCGTAAAACGCGCGCCACTTGACAGCGTGCATTGCCCTGTGCCCAGCGTGCTGGAATTCATCTGGTAGCGGCAGTTGATAAAGCTGCCCCGGTTGCCTGCGCCGTTGGCTACGCCTTCACGCGCGGATGAGCTGGCCAGGCGCGTGGCTTCACCACTAAAGCTTTCACCGTTGATGTTGGTGGTGAACACGCCGCGCCCGTTCAAATCGTTTGTGACGACTGCGCTGACCATACCGTAACGCGCGGCCGCTTCATTGGCGGGATACAGCCGCGCCGCAAAAGTAACGCTGGACGGCACCGGTGCAGCTACCGGTACAGGCAGCGGCTGCGGCGTGCTGTACACCTGCCCACCTTGCCCAGTTTGCGGGTTGATTGGCACCACATAACAGCCCGCCAGCGCTGTGGTTGCAGCCACTGCACCCAACAGTGCCGCGTGGCGTGAAAACTGAGCAAAGCGTAAAGAAGAGAAAGGAGCTTTCATATAAAACCAGATTGCCCAAGCAAATGCTTGTGGGGGCAGTTTGCCGGTTTGCCTCGGTACAGTCTCTTTAAACTGTACGAGTATGCCGTTGATATACCGAAAGCATCGAATAAAGCTACTTTGGTGCAGTTGGCATTGGCTTCCCGCTACGCTGCGGGCGATCCAGTCAGAGGTAAAACTCCGCCTGTTGTTGGCACTGGCACTGCTACGGCCACGGCCACTGCCGCTTTCGATTCCGTCCGCTGCTGACCCACTGCACCGCACGCATGGCAAAACTTGGCAAACGCACTTTTGCGGGTGCTGCAGGCGCCGCAATGGTCAAACAGGCCAATGCCGCAGTGCGGGCAAAAGTCGATTTCAGTATTTTTCAAATCCACAGGCCGCTCGCAACCAGGGCACACGTTTTTCGACAAACGCGTGAGGGCAGTGTCATAACTCATCTCGTCCCGGCGCTGTACGCTGGGCATCTGCTCAGCCAGCTTTTGCCGTTCAAGGTACCGGTTCAGCGAAACAATAGCTTGCCGCCCCACCAGCACGGTCACCACAATGCCGACGATGTAGCGCACATACCCGCCGTAGCTGGGAAGGTACGGCACCAGCTCTACAAAAAATGCGAACAGCGCAAAAATAATGAAGCCCCACACAAACGGCCAGTACGTGCCTTTGCGCTTTTTCACGAACAGCCAGCCCGCAATGCCCAGCAACGGAAGCGTCAGAGCCAGGCGGTACAAAAACACACGCAGTTCAACCGCCCGGTTGGCAACGTCAAGTCGCAGCTGTGCTGCCGCATTGAGTTCCTCCAGTTTTTTGCGGGCGGCTTCCTCGGCTTGGCTGGCGTCCAGCGCGGCCTGTTGCTGGGCCTCAACAGCAACGCCTGCTGCGCGCTCTTTCGCTTTCAGTACGTCCAGCGCCCGGGTGCGAGCAATCAGCTCGGTGTCCTGGTCTGGCTGCGCAGTCGCGCGACGCGTGGACAACCAGTTGTTAAAGGTGTCACTGGCCGCCTCGGTATCTGCCCGTGCGGCACTGCGTTTGAGTCTGGCCTGCTCGCGTGCCGCTTCGGCGGCAGCGCTGGCAAGCTCTGCAGACTTGATATCGCTCTTCAATGCACTGCTGATTTTTTTATCTGCAAAGTCATCAACACTTAGCGTTTGCTCGACCTGCGGCAAGTCACCCACTACCGCTGAGCCCAGCCCAATCAAGAACCCGGCAAACACCAGCGCCACCAGCCACAGCCCGCGGTGCATCCATTTTTCAGTAAGGCGAAGAGATTTGGTCATGATGGTTCCTAAAAAGTAACGTAACCGCTTTTTTAGCGGTACTGCCCGCCAAATACGTGCCTACAGCTTGACCACTCTGGGCGTCTGTCCAGGTGGGCTGATTTGCGCCCGTTGCAGCCAGCTAAAAACTGAATCAACGGTAACGGTTTCTATTCGGCTCGAAAAGCGTTTTTCATCCGGGTGGTCATCAAACGCAATATTGGCCGACGTGACACGCCCACCAAGCCTGGTGAGCGGCCCGAGTTTTAAGGTAGTCGGTTCATAGCCGCTGGCATTCAGCCAGGCTTGTGCTTGCTGCCGCGTAGCCACGCCAGGGCCTATGGCAGCAGCCAGCGTTTCTATGGCCCACTGGTTGGACTGCTGGTACTTTTGCCCCCAAACGTAGCTCACGATGCTGTAGGGCTTGTGGTGCAAACTGGTTGCGCGACCTGAAGTTTGAAGAAGTTCAAGTAAGCGCTCCTGCGCAACAGGCGTTAACGCGAGCCAGGCCGCTTCGTAGCGCCAAAGGTCGTCCATAAAGAACTCCCCCAGGCCTTGCCTGTAAATGGCTGATAAGCTCGTGCCGCATTCGTTGAGTTTGTGCACTACACGCCAGGTGTTTCTGCCGTCAGGGCCAGACTGCTGATAGGCGAAACCCAGGTGCGAATACTGCAAGCCATACTTACCAAGATCTTGTCCGGCTCGCGCCAGGACCACTACTTTTTGCCCGCTTGCGTTTAATGCAGCAAGCGTTTTTTCGGCAAGCGCCAGCCCCCGCTCGACGGATCGCAACGTGGTCTTTGTTGCCTCACAGGTGCGCCCAGAGTGTGCTGCGGGTGATGCGCACAGGCCTAGCACCACTGCAAATTGCAGCAACAGCCCAAAATGTGCCGCCACTGACTTTTTTTGGACTATCAATTGGTGATGCGCTCGTTGTGCAGCAAGGCGCGGCCAAGCGCGTTTGGAATAAACGCAAGGGCTTCTCCGGCTGCAGAAAGCACCACGCCGCTACCCACCACAGTCACCAGTACCGATGCGCCCGCAATCATGGCTGCACCTGCAACCGCTCGCCCCACAATTTCAATGCTTGCTCTAGCACCGTCCGAGGCTCTTTCCAGCACGTAAACGGTTCCGCGCGCAGTGCTTTCCACGGTCTTGATCACCAACACCGCGCCGGCGGTAGACAGCACCACCGGCAACGCAACAACAGCGCTCGCTGCCGCACTTGCACCCACTACAACTGACGCAACGGGTAATGCGGAAATGGCGCTTACGGCAGAGGCTTCGGACTGTGCAGAAGCATTAAATGAGGCACTAGCGCATAAAATCAGGGCGCAAGCTGCTATAAAAAAAGGAGTATTTTGGATTCTCATGGTGGTCCCCAGTTCAAACTTCTGCGGCTTGGCGCATCGAACGGCCTGTCGCGCGTGCTTCGTTCAGGTCTGCCTCGTGCTTGTCGCGAAGGGTTTTGGCCAACGTGAAAGTGCAGGTAATCAAATACAACCAGCTGACGCCTAAAAACGCCTTGTAAGTGTCGTTGACCTCCATCCGCCACAGGCCCCAACCGGTTAACGACATGGCAAGCGCAAAACCGCCCCACACCACCAGCTTGAACATGGGGGTGTCGGCCATCTTTCCCTCATGGGCGCTTTTTTCTTGGTCGCGCACATACTTGGCCAAAACAAAAGCCGCCGACATACAAAAAAAGTACCCCATGATCATGAAGGCGCGATCAAGTTCTTTGCCTGGCAAATACGCCAGCCCCACCGCACACAAAAACAGGGCTAGCAAAAATGAAATCCATACCTGTGCTTGCCATGGCTTGGAATCGCGGTGAATCAGAATTTGCATAGAACCTTTTGTTTGTTTAAAAAAAGAAAATTAGTCACGAGATGAAATATAACCACGCCGTGCGTCTACTTCAGGCCTAAATTGGACAGTGCCGTGTGTTGGCCCCGCAAGTACCGTATTTTTGTACTTTAAGGGCCTACATTCTTAACAAGTCTTCAATGCGGGCCTTGAGTTGCTCAGGTTGCACGGTACTTGCCGCCATGGCACCCCCCACATTCAACCCGACACGAGAAAACAGCCCGCGCCTGAACGGCCTGACCATTGCTCCGCCTTTTTCGACGCGGCTGAAAAATGAGCCCCACAAATTGGTCAGCGCCATCGGAATGACCGGCGCATCCACGCCGTCGCGCTTGGCGTTCTCCAAAATTTTCATGATGCCGCCTTTGAACGGCTGCAGCGTGCCGTCTTTGGTAATGCCGCCTTCGGGGAAGATCGCCAGCAAATCGCCGTTGCGCAGTACCTTGGCGGCGGCTTCAAATGCGGCTTCGTACATCACTGGGTCTTCCGCGCGCGGTGCAATCGGTATGGCTTTGACCAGTTTAAAAAACCAGCCCAGCACCGGCATTTTGAAAATGCGGTGGTCCATCACAAAGTAAATCGGGCGCGGGCTGGCAGCCATGAGCAGCACCGGGTCAATAAAGCTCACATGGTTGCAGGTCAACACCGCAGCGCCCTGAGTGGGGAGGTTGTGGTCGCCCGTGACCTTGAAGCGGTAGATGCAGCGCGACACCATAAAAGCGATGAAGCGCAGCAGGTATTCAGGCACCAGCATGAAGATGTAAAACGCCACCACCGCGTTTGCCAGGCCAACCAACAGAAAGATTTGCGGAATGGTGAACTCAGCTTTGAGCAAGATGCCCGCCAGGATTGCGCTGACGATCATGAACAGCGCATTCAAAATATTGTTGGCGGCAATGATGCGCGCGCGGTGCGTGGGTTGGCTGCGCAGCTGAATCAGCGCGTACATGGGCACGCTGTACAGGCCCGCAAACAAACTGAGCAGCGCCAGATCGGCCATCACCCGCCAGTGGGCAGCTTGGCCGATGAAAGCGCCCAAGCCCATCACGCCTGATGCTGGCAAATTGTTCGATGCAAAGTACAGGTCAATGGCAAACACGCTCATGCCAATGGCGCCCAGCGGCACCAAACCAATTTCAACATGGCGCTTGCTGAGGGTTTCGCACAGCAGCGAGCCTGTGGCAATCCCGATAGAAAACACCACCAGCAAAAGAGAGGCGACCCGCGCATCGCCATGCAGCGTTTCTTTGGCAAAACTGGGGAACTGGCTTAAGAAAACCGCGCCAAAAAACCACATCCAGCTGATGCCGAGCATGGAGCGAAATACCACGATATTTTCTTTTGCCAGTTTCAGGTTTTTGACTGTTTCAGTGAACGGGTTCCAGTTGATTTGCAGTCCCGGGTCAGTCGCTGGGGCGAGTGGAATCGCCTGCGCCACCCAGCGCCCGGCTAACGCTAACACTACACAGGCAATCGCCACATAAGTCGGCCCTGCACCGGGCACCGCGACCAGCAGGCCGCCCACAATATTGCCCAGCAAAATCGCCACGAAGGTACCCATTTCGACCATGCCGTTGCCGCCCGTCAACTCGCGCTCGCTGAGGGCTTGTGGCAGGTAGGCAAACTTGACAGGACCGAACAGCGTCGAATGCAAACCCATTAAAAAGGTGCAGCCCAAAAGCACGGGCACTTGCACATTGACGTTGTTGCTCATGAAGCCAGCGGCAGCCACCAGCATGATGATGATTTCGAGATTTTTAACAAAGCGAATGACTCGCGTTTTTTCGTACTTGTCGGTCAGCTGCCCGCTGGTGGCCGAGAAAAGCAAAAACGGCAAGATGAACAACGCACCAATCACCAGCCCAGCCAGCGCAGGCGGCAGCCAGCTGACGCTGAGCTGGTAGGTCACCATCACGGTGAAGGCGAATTTGAACAGGTTGTCGTTGGCAGCGCCTGAGAACTGCGTCCAGAAAAACGGCGCGAAGCGGCGCTGCCTGAGCAGTGCGAACTGGTTGGGGTGTTCGTTAACCGGCGGCGCTATTGCACTGGATGCACTGGTTGCACTGCTTGCACTGCTTGCACTACTTGCACTGCTTGCACTGCTTGCACTGCTTGCACCATCAATTGGCATGCCCAAGCTATCGGAGATATTTTTTTGCATTGTTTCAGTCCCAGGTTTTACAGCGCGCGAGTGTCAAAGTTTGTTAATTGGATTCTGCCCGCGTTTTGAACGCTGGCAAAAGCTGGTGCATTGGCTGAAGCCATAGCGGGCAGGTAAACCGAGCGTACTGCTGAAAGAACCGGCCACGCCGCAAGACTGGCCATCAGGTGCTTCAGGCTGTGGCCGGAGACCACTTGATTGGTTATGGCGTACAGCTCGTGGTCTGCCAGCTCCAGCACTTTGGCAACGGCGTACACAAAAACCACCATGGCCCAGCGCACTTGCAGTGCGCCACCAAGCGGCTTCATGCATGCCACCACAACCACTACTACCATGCCGCCAAACTGGACCACAAGCCAAGGCAACACGTTGCCTGATTCGAGCCAGAACCAGATGCTGGCTGGCCCGAGCAGCAGCACGGCTACCGCAGCAAACAATCCAGCCCTTGCGCTGACGTGGCCGCAGATGGCCAGACCCAACAAGCCTGCAAACGCCACGACCATTCCCAAACGGTCAACGCACAGCCCCGTATCAATTGGCTGCAAGTGGTAGAAAGCCGACGCCACTGCTGTCAGCAGCAGGCCAATAAAAAAAAGTGCGGCCAATACCAGCTGCAGGCGCAGATGCATATGCGTATGCATGTGTATGTGTATGTGTATGTGCTTGCGCGTGTACATGGGCATCGGCTTACGGCGGCGCAACCCGTAACACGCCAGCAGCCCCACCGCACCCCACAGCGCGAAAGCAGCATTGCTCAGCACGTCCATCGCGTAAGGGATATTGGCCCAGGTACGCGCATCAGCAAACGCGTGCTGGTGCGCTGGCTGCGTGACGGTTGGGCCAAAGACTGCGAGGGCCAGCAGCCCGGCGGCAATTGTCAGCAGCAGCAGTTCAGCATGTTTATGGTTGAGGCTCAGTGGTTTCAACATAGTGACTTTCCATTCAATCAAGAAGTGAGGGCAGTGTGCTGGCAGGCGCCTGAAAAGCTGTTGCCTATTTGCACTACGCCAAAATACAATCCCGAAAGTATTAAAAATTAATACTTTTCGTGGTTTTAAAGAAGGAGTCGTTTATGAGTACCAGTGCAGATTTGGTTGCAGCCGTCAAGACTGAGCTCAAGGCAGCGCAAATGACCTATGCCGACCTGGCAATGGCTTTGGGGTTGGCGGAGTCAAGCGTCAAGCGCATGCTGTCCAAGGGCGACATGCCGCTGTCGCGCATTGACGAGATTTGTCGTGCCCTGAAAATGGACTTTGCCGAGCTGGCCAAACGTGTGGCCGACATGCAGCCACTGCTGGCCGGCCTGACCGAGGCACAAGAAAAAGCGGTGGTAGCAGATAAAAAGTTGCTGCTGACGGCCATTTGTGTGTTGTCGCAATGGACGCTGGAGCAAATCACCAGCAGCTACCGCCTTACTGATGCCGAGTGCATCAAATACTTTGTGCAGCTTGATCGCATCGGCATCATTGAGCTGAAACCGCTGAACCGCTACCGCCTGAAACTGGCCAAAACATTTCGCTGGCGACCGCACGGTGCCATGATGAATTACTTTCGGGAAAACGCGTTGCTTGACTATTACTCAGGCGGATTTGGGGGCGAAGGGGAGTGTTTGCAGTTGGTACACGGCTCGATCAGCCGCGGGCTGGCCCCTTCCTTCGTTGAGCGTATTGGGCGCGTGGCGCAAGACTTTGCCCAACAGCACCAGGCCGATCAAAAACTCAACCCCAAAGAGCTGGGCGGCTACACGCTGGTGCTGGGCATGCGCAGCTGGGAGTTTGGGGCATTCTCCGCGCTCAGAAGGTGACCCCCCTATCGTCAGCTCACTTCGTGTAGCTTCCTTTTCCCCTACAGGGGACAGCGCCTACGGCCCGGCAAGGCCGGTTCCGTGGCCCATGCTTGAACCGGCCACGCGCCTTGCTAAGTTGCGGTGACGCTGGCCGTAAACACCGTCAGCACGCCGGTATAGCCGTACAAATGGTGGCGGGCGATTTCGCCGCCTGCAAAAAAGCCGACCAGTGGCACGTCGCCTAATGCGCGGCGGATGATTTGCATCTCTGCGCTGGGTGCGCCAAAGTGGGGGCCGCCGCGCCCGGCGCAGCTGATGTAAACGGCCCCGGCAATGCGGCGCGCAGGGTGTGGCGCGGATTCAGCTTCCGGCGCGCTCAAGGCGCTGGCGACTTCAAGTGCCAATTCTTCGGGCTCCAGCTCTTCGCGGATTTCTGCGCACACGCGGATCAGATCAGCACGCGCCGCCTGGCTGTTTCGCTCACAAAACGCGAGCGTTATGCCCACCACTGGCGTATCAGCAATGGCTATGGCTTTGCGTGCCGGGTCCAACCCGATGATGTGGCGCACCAGAACATCTGCGCCGAACTGGCCCGGGTGTTTGACGCGGCTATCGTTCAAGCCGCCTGCGGGGCTGCTGAGGCCGACCAGCGTGGCCCGCACCCTGGCAAGCGCTTCAGTGGGTTTGTCCAGCGTCACGTTCAAGTCGGCCAGCAGCACGTCGAGTGCGCTTTGCCCATCGAGTTCGGTGACCACATTACCGTCGCAGGCGGTAATCACCCGCGCTTTTGACACTGGCTGGCAGCCCTGGGTCACGCGCGACATCAGTGCAGCGCCCTGGCCAAAAGCCACGCCACTCAAGCCGCCGCTGAACACGCCGCTGGCTGCACCATGGCCCTTGACGTTGCCATTGCCACTGAGCGCAAATTGCACGGTGTTGCTGCGACTCGACGCCAGCCCTCCAAACACATAGCCGCTGGCGGTGCGCTGGGCCATTTCCTCAATCAGCTCGGCCACATCGGGCGTGCTGGAATCGGCATGCACCAGCGCCGTGTGCGCCGTGAAAATACCCTTGGCTGCGGGCGGCAGCGGGGACACGCCAGAGAACACGCGGTACTGGTCGTGCGGCAACTCACACAGCATCACGGCCATGGCGGGCTCGTCAAAATACTCGACGTTGTTTGACGCAATGCCCACGCCTACCGTGCCGCTCCAGTCGGTGATTTCAGGCAGCTCAGCGCTCAGGTGATCAAGAATGTCTTGCGCCTGTGGGGCGTAACGGTCGGTGATGTAGAGCAGCGCCAGCGTGGGCGCACTGGCATAGTCGGGCAGAGCCATGTGCGCGCGCAACTGGGCCAGCACCAGCGCAGCCGCCATGGGCCATTGGGGGTGCGTGGCGTGGCCGTAGGGAAACAATTTCATGGTCCGGCTGTAGCAATTATTTTGCCGATTTGCGCGCAGGTTTGGCGCGGGTGGCTGGTTTTGATGCGGCGCTTTTTGGTGCGGCTTTGGCTGTGCGGCTTGCAGTGCTGGTGGGCACGGGCCAAGCCTGGCTGCTGCGCAGCGCGCTGCTCATGGCGGCTTTTGCGCCGTCCGCCACGGTTTTACTGGCGCTGCTGGCCATGCCTTTGGCTACATTTTTTGCCATGCCGCTGGCGGTTTTCATGGCGTCTTTGGCCAGGCCGGTGGTCATGTTTTTGGCGGTGTCAATGGCGGTTTTTTTGGCGGCGTCTTTCATCGCGTCGGCGGCGATGGTTTGAAACTGTTGCGTCAGTGCGCCCCACCACTGCATGGGGTCCACAATGCCTGCCGGTGCAGCTGCATCGGGTTTTGATTTGGCTTTAGCCGCTGTTGGAGCGGTGCGCTGCGGCACTTCCAGACCTGCAAAAGTTTTGGCTTTGTCCGCCATGCCCTGCACGCCGCCCGCAACGGTGTCGGCCACTTTGAGTTTGAACGCGTTGGCCACGTCGCCCATGTTGAAGTTCATGCCTTTGAGGGTGGCCAGCGTCATTTTTTGCACTTCCAGCGCCTGAATGGTGGCCTTGAGCGCAGTGGCGTTCTGGTCGAGCCAGAACTGAACAGACTTGAGCTCGCTGATGCGTTTGTCCAGCTCTTCAACATTGAGCGTGGGTGCCACCCAGTTGCCTAAATTGGGCAGCTGCGGAATGCGCTCAGCGGCTGTGCCTGCAGCCTGCGTCGCCAGGTTTTGCAGAAAGTCAAAGCCCGGCACAAATTTGCCAAAGCCTGCGAACGAGGTGCCGTCGGCGGATGATTTGTCTGATGCGCTCATGGTGGTCTCCGGTTGCGATGTGGTTTTAATTTGTTTTCACGCTACAGCTGATTGTGCAGCGATGAAGCGGCGCGTCAACCCATGGCATGCCGTTGGGCAGTAAGCTGACATGCAAAGCAGAATTTATGAGTTTCAGGCATTTTAACCAATCAATATGGGCGCAAGCAGCTACTAAAATAATAGCAATTTGGCACGGCGCAGTTTTACTACTTTAAACAAAAAACCCTGCCAGTGCCCGGGCGGTTTCCTTGGGCAGCTCCTCAGGTATGAAATGCCCCGCAGACAAGGCCTGGCCGCTAACTCTACCGCCGCATTGCGCGCGCCACAGCGCCATCGGGTCGAACAGGCGCTCTACCACGCCGCGCTGGCCCCACAGCACCAGCAAATCGCACGCAATTTTGGCGCTTTGTTCCCGGCTGGTGCGGTCGTGAGTCAAGTCAATCGCGGCGCTGGCGCGGTAGTCTTCACACGCCGAATGCAGTGCTTGGGCGTTGCAAAAACAGCGCTCGTACTCGGCGAGCGCCTGCGGTTCGATGTAGCCCAGCCCAGCGCTGCCCCAGCCGCCCAGCTTGGCGTGCAGGTAGGCTTTAGCCGTTTCAGGGTGGTTGGCCCCCATCATGATTTCAGGCAGCGGCGCGGGTTGCAGCATGGCAAACCAGTGGTAGTAGGCCTTGGCAAATTCCATGTACGGCGCGCGCAAGCTGGTGCCCTCGTACATGTCGAGCGTGGGCGCAATGTCAATCACGCAGAGTTTTTTAACCCGCCCTGGGTGGTCTAGCGCCAGCCGGTGCGCCACGCGCCCGCCACGGTCGTGGCCACAAAGGTGAAACCCTTCAATACCAAGCGCGTTCATGACCAACACCATGTCGTGCGCCATGTTGCGCTTGCTGTAATTGCTGTGGTCCGGCAGGCCGGGCGTTTTGGATGAATCGCCGTAGCCACGCAAGTCGGGAAGCACCAAAAAGTAGTGTGGCGCTAGCTGCTGCGCCACCCGGTGCCACATAACATGGGACTGCGGAAAGCCATGCAGCAACAGCAGCGCAGGCTTTTGCACCTCACCGGGCACGGGGGTGGAGACGCGCGCGTTGATCGTTGCGCCATTGACCTCAAAACTGCGTTGCTCAAAATGGTCAAACCAGGTCATGTCGTGCCCCTTCCGGCATTTTTTACGGCAAGAAATTTTTGCAGATTGCCCGCTGCGGTGCTTCGTACTTTTTGGCGTAAAAACGGCGTCGAGCCGAGCAGCAAACCGTGTGTGCCGGGTGCCTGCAGAGACCATGACCATGACCAGAAGTTAAAGCTGTCGCGATGGCGAGCGATCAGGCCTTGCGCATTGAACTCAAACACGCCGTCAATTGCGGTGCGAAACAAGCGGTTGGTCGCGCTGAAACGGTCGTCGGCCTCCCAGTGCGCCTTGTCGGTTTTAGCGTCAGCGTTCATGCCGCTGTACGTCAGCTTCCAGTCGCTCAATGCCCTTGCTTTGGTGGCGTCGCACAGCAGGCGCCACATGCCCATAACCTGTTTGTGCCCGCGCAATGAAAACGCTTCGTCGTCAAACTGCGCATCGGGCGCACAGCACGCATAGCAGGTGGCCAGGGTGTCCACGTCAAGCCGCGCAAAGGCGTTGTAAAACCTCTCCAATGTTGCCTGGTTGGGGTGCATGGTTGCTCCTGGTTTAACGGGTGTTGGCAAGCGCATCGGGAATCGCGTCTCCAAGGAAATCGTACACCGCTCTTATACGCTTGCTCGTGCGTATCTCGCGGTGAACTGCCAGCCACACCGGCAGCGCCGGAATTTTCAGCATGGGTAACAACGGCACCACATCGGCATCCGAGCGGGCAACGTAGTCGGCAACAAAGCCAATGCCCACACCGCCGCGTACCGCATGCCAGTGGGCCATCAGGTCGTCCGTGCGAAATGCAAATTGCTCACGCGCCACCGGGTAGCCCATTGCCGCAAACCCGTGCAGGATGTCTTCGTTTTTGTCGTTGCCAATCAACGCGTGTGCCAACAGCTCAGTGGGCTCTCGTGGCGTGCCTGCGCGCTGCAGGTAAGTACGGTGGGCGTAGGTGCCAATCATTACCTTGCCAATGCGCTTGGCCACCAGGCTGGTCTGGTCGGGTGGCACCATGCGCACGGCAATGTCGGCTTCGCGCCGGAGCAGGTTGCTGACTTCGTTGCTGGACACCAATTCAATCTGAATGCCGGGGAGCTTTTGCTGCAACCGGGCCAGCACCGGGGGCAGCAATATGCAGGCTACCGGTTGGCTGGCGGTAATGCGTACGGTGCCGCTAACTGCTTCGTCGAGGCTGGACACACTGCGCTGCAACTGGTGTGCGCCGGCCTCCATCGCCCTGGCTGAGTCGGCCAGGCGCAGCGCCATGTCCAGCGGCTTCAGCCCGCGCCCGGTACGCTCAAACAGCGCAACGCCCAGTTGCAATTCCAGCTCGGCAATGTGCCGGCCAATGGTCGGCTGGCTGGATTTGAGTGCCCGCGCCGCGCCCAGCAAACTGCCATGCTCCAGCGCAGCAAGGAACGAGCGCACCAGTGTCCAGTCGAATGTGCTATTCATTTATGTAATTCAGATATGAAGAGACAGGCAATTGTGTAATGGCCCGGGGTTTTTCACAATAACTGAAATCACGCCGTGTCAGGCCACATTTTTAAACCAGGAGTCCTTCATGAAGCGCAGAAATTTCATTCGTACCGTGGGTGGTGGCAGCGTTATTGCTGCCCTTGCCAGCCACACAGGGGGCGGCGCGCTGTCGGGCGGCTTTCCGCCCGACGCCCTTCAAGCATGGCAGGGCCCACCGGCTGACCAGGCAGACCCGCGCCGCCGCGCGCTGGCATATGCCATCACCGCACCGAATCCGCACAACCTGCAGCCGTGGCTGGTCGACCTGCGCGAGCCGAATTCGATCACTGTCTTCACCGACCGGGAACGTGTTCTGCCAGAAACAGATCCGTTTGGCAGGCAGATTTTGATTGGCCATGGCGCGTTCATTGAACTGCTGGTCATTGCGCTGGCCGATCACAATCTGGCCGCCCAAGTGGTGCTGTGGCCGCAAGGCGAAATGCCGGCAAACCTGAGCGACTGGGACCGCCGTCCCATTGCGCGCATCGCACTTTCGCCTGCAGTAGTTGGCAGCCCGCCAGACGCGCTGTTCAAACACATCCTGAACCGGCGCACCCCCAAAATGGACTTTGACCCAGCGCGCACCGTCAGCGCCGCCGCATTGCAAGCGCTGGTGGGCAGCGCCAGCAAGGCAGGCATCCATGCAGCCGGCACAACAGATGAAACGCGTCTGCCGCCGCTGCGCGAGCTGTGCTGGCAGTCAGCCCAAGTAGAGCTGCAAACGCCGCGCACCATGCTGGAAAGCATTCGCCTGATTCGCCTCGGGCCAGATGAAATTTTGCAACACCGCGATGGGATCTCCATCAACAGCCCGTTTGTGCGGGCCGTCAGCGCTTTGGGGATGTTTGACCGCAGCGTAGCGCCACCTGAGGGCAGTGCGGGCTATAAAAACGCGATGGAACGGTTTGAAGGGCACAGCCGCACAGCCATGGGTTTTGTCTGGCTCAGCACACCGGGCAACAGCCGCAGCCAGCAAATTGAAGCCGGCCGCGCGTATGTGCGGATGCAACTCAAAGCCACTGAACTTGGGCTGGGCGTGCACCCGATGAGCCAGGCGCTTCAAGAGTTTGCCGAGATGAAGCCGTTTTATGAAAAGGCCCACCAGTTGCTGCTGGGCCAACCAGCGCCGCAAACGCCAACCAGCGATACCGTCCAAATGTTTTGCAGGCTGGGCTACACGGCAAGCGCAGTCCCGGCTACGCCCCGGCGTCAGATTGAAAAGTTTACGGTGGCGGCGTAAGTCTTTTGATCAAACCGCCAACTGCATGCTGCACGGTTGCCGCCCGCACGGCTGCGCGGTCGCCGCTGAACAGCATCGACTCAGACGTCAGCATGCCCGCCACCATGAACCCAAACCACACCGTGCCAACGGGCTTGTCAACGCTGCCACCCGTGGGCCCGGCAACGCCGGTGACAGCCACTGCCACCTGCGCCCGCGAATGGCGGATGGCGCCAAAAACCATGGCCCTGGCCACTGGCTGGCTGACTGCGCCGTGCTGCGCAATCAACGCCGCGTCCACACCCAGCATGTCGGTTTTGGCGGCGTTGGAATAGGTGACAAAACCGCGCTCAAACCATGCGCTGGAGCCTGCAAGATCGGTGCAGCCCGCAGCAATCATGCCGCCAGTGCAACTCTCAGCCGTGGCCAGAAAAAGGCCGTTTTCAAGCATCAAATCGGCCAGCAGCTCAATAGATACGGGCGCTAGCAGCTCTTTATTTAATAGCGCTGTGTCAGGCAGAGGGTGGCTCACCAAAAGCTCCACAGCGCAATCACCAGTAGCGTGCAAAACGCCGCCACGAAGTCGTCGAACAAAATTCCGAAGCCACCGCGCGCTCCCGTGCCCTTGAAGTGCCGGTCAGCCCAGCCGACCGGGCCGGGCTTGACCGCATCAAAAAACCGGAACAATACAAAGGCCACAAATTGCCCCAAAAGCCCGGTGGGCATGACCAGCCACAGCACCAGCCAAAAAGCCACGACTTCGTCCCACACGATGCTGCCGGGGTCGAGCACGGCCATGTGCCTGGCCGTGACGGTACAAGCCCACCAACCCACCAGCGTTGCACCCACAATCAGCCAGCCCATTTGCGCCTGGCTCATGAAGGGTTGCAGCGTTAAAAAAGCCAGCCAGGCCCACAGCGTGCCTGCCGTGCCGGGGGCAATCGGGCTCAAGCCCGAGCCAAAACCCAGCGCCACAAAGTGCGCCGGGTGGGCCAGCAAAAACTTTGCATTGGGCTTGAATTGGCCAAGTGGTGGTTGCGGCGCTGCCTGCGGAGCAGCGTCAGGGCGCTCGTTGTTGGGCGTCACGGTGGTTGGAACTGCGTCAGGTGTCATACCCCTCAATGGTAGCGGTGCGCCGTGCAAGCTGCGCGGCTTTGCGGTATCGTTATTTGATGTTGAAAAAATCAAGCTTCATGTTCATCACTTCAGCATGCCTGCTACTGGGCAGTTGCGCGGTTGAGCGCGTTGCACCGGGCGCGTCGCGCGCAGAAGTGCTGGACACCTATGGCCAGCCTGCGCGCGAGTTGCCGATTCCCGGCGGCACACGGCTGCAGTATTCACGGCTGCCAGCAGGCCAGACGGCGGTGATGGTCGACCTGGACACACAAGGGCGGGTGGTGTCAGCCCGGCAGGTGCTACAAAGCGGAGAGTTTGCGCGGATTGTGCTGGGTAGCTGGAGCCGCGCTGACATTGAGCGCGAGTTTGGCCCACCGTATCTGGTCGACCGGGTCGCATCATGGCAAGGCGACATCATGAATTACACCTTCAGGGAGGGCGGCATTGATTTGTTCTTTTTCGTCTACCTGGACACCGCCAATATTGCGCAACGCACCGGTCAGGCAATGGACACACGGCGTGACCCGGTGAACGACCAGTGAACCTTGCAACATGCTATTAATTAAATAGCTGCTTGCGCCCGCATTTATTGGGCAAAAAGCATAAAATGCTTGAAATTTAGCGTTTTTACACCGTTCGGCCAATATCAGGCCAGCGGCGGTGCAGGTAGGCCCAGGCTACCAGCCCGATGCACATCATGCCGAGAGACGCAGTTGCCAGCGCCACGGTGGAATGCATTACCAGCGGTGCCAGTACCCCGGCCACAATGCCGTTGGCAGTGGATGCGACAAACGCCTGCATCGACGAAGCCATGCCGCGCCGCTCGGGGTACAAATCAAGCACCAGTAGCGTCACCACCGGCATCATCACGGCCCAGCCAAACGCAAACAGCGCAATCGGCAGCAGCGCCCAAGACACATGCGCATCAAACAGCAGATTGGCCGCAAGATTCAAAATCGACACCGTCAGCATGATGACAAAGCCATGCCTGATCTGCTTTTTAGGCGCTAACTTTCCTGCCAGCCTGCCGCTTAACCACGCGCCTGCCATGATGCCGCCGATCGTGACCAGAAAGAACTTGTAAAACTCGGTCGGCGGCAATTGCAGGTGCCTGCCCAAAAATTCTGGTGCAGACAGCACGTACAAAAACATGCCGTTAAAAGGCAGGCCGCTGGCAAAGGCCAGCAGTAAAAATTTCGGGTCGCTGCCCAGCTGCCGGTACCCTGCCAGCAAGTGCCGGGCGTTAAACGGCTGGCGCTGCTCGGCGTCCAGCGTTTCAGGCAAAAACCTGTAATTGGCGCACCACAGCAGCACGCCGACGCCGGTTAAAAACCAGAAAATAACGTGCCAGTCAGCATGGGTAAAAATCCAGCCGCCGACTATGGGAGCGACAGCTGGGGCCACGCCAAAATAAATCGTGATCTGGCTCATCACCTGCTGCGCCTGGGCGGGGGGAAACATGTCGCGCACAATGGCCCGCGCCACCACAATGCCAGCCCCGGCCGACAAGCCCTGCACGCCCCTGAAAAACACCAGCTGCCCAATACTTTGCGACAACGCGCACCCGGCAGAGGCCAGCGTAAAAATCGCCACGCCCCACAACACCACCGGCCTGCGGCCCACGCTGTCTGACAGCGCGCCGTGAAACAGGCTCATGATGGCAAAGCCGAACAGATAGCTCGACAGCGTTTGCTGCATTTCCACAGGCGTAGCACCCAGCGACCTAGCGATGCCTGTGAAAGCCGGAATGTAGGTGTCGATTGAAAACGGCCCCAGCATGCCGAGCAGCGCCAGCAGCACGGCCAGAGCCCAGCGCGGGCCGGGCCACAACTTGTCAGCGTTTGGGTTCATCTGGACATCTCCATAAATTCATTTTTCGGGCGAATTGCCGCGTTGCTTGGTGCTCGCAATCCTCATGCACAAAAGTGCGCACCTAGGTGCTGCGCGCCAATCGCCTTGCACTTCATCCCGACAACGCAGTTGCAGAGCAGACTAACTTGTACCCAAGTTACGTCGTAACTAAAACCTGAATTTCTAAAGATGTCCATCGTTCTTTAACCTTAAAGCGGTGTCGTATAAACCATTGCGCGGTGCGCCGGTAATGTCTGCTGCCAGCTTCACTGCAGTTTTAAGCGGTAGCTCGGCCAGCAACAGGCGTAAAACACGCTCTCCATCGTCAGCGGCAGGCGCGACATGCATTGGGTGCAACACCAGCACAAACTCACCACGCGTACGCTGCGGCCCAGCGGCCAGCCACGCGGCAAACTGGTCAGCGGGCGTAGTTGCGATCTCTTCAAACTGTTTGGTCAACTCGCGGCACACCGTCACCAGGCGCCCCGCCAACGGAGCCATCGCCAGTGCCAGCGCCTCAATGCGGTGCGGCGCTTCCATGATGACGACGGCTTTCGTCTCACTTTGCAACGCGGCAACAGCGGTATCGCGCTCGCCCGCTTTGCTGGGTAAAAACCCAGCGAAGGTAAAGCCCGAATCGGCAGCGGCTCCGGTCGTTTTTATTCCGGCTGCACTCAGAGCCGTGGTCACGCTGCTGGCACCCGGCAGCGGCATGACTCGCAGGCCCGCAGCGCGCACCGCAGCCACCAGCCGCGCACCGGGGTCGCTCACTGCGGGCGTGCCTGCATCGCTCACGTAGGCCACGCGCTCGCCGCGCTGCAGACGCTCAATTACGCCGAGAGCCGCTTCCTGCTCGTTGTGTTCATGCACCGCCAGCAGCGGTTTTTCAATGCCAAACTGGCGCAGCAAACCCTGCGTGTGGCGTGTGTCTTCGCAGCCGATTGCGTCAACCAGTTGCAATACATGCAGCGCGCGCAAACTGATGTCGGCCAGGTTGCCAATAGGCGTGGCCACCACATACAGCGTTGCCTGCGGATAATGCTGCATGCCCGCAGCAGCCGTTGCCGCGCCCAGGGCCAAGTCGAAAGTAGCGTTCAATGTGGTTTTCCAAAAAGCCAAATGCAGATGTATCAAGTCAGGTTAACACCAAGGCTGCCGCCAAGCCGACAACCAAAGTGCGCGGCGACGCAGCCGAGGCCATCGCGCTTGTGCATTTGCAAGCCGCTGGCCTGCGATTGCTGCAAAGAAATTTCAAAACTCCCGGCCGGGGCGGCGGCGAGATTGACCTCATCATGGGTGACCGCGACGGCACGCTCGTTTTCATTGAGGTGCGCCAGCGCGCCAGCGCATCCCACGGCGGCGCGGGTGCCAGCATCAGCGCAGTCAAGCAGCGCCGCATTGTGTTTGCTGCACGGCATTTTTTGGTACGCTACAAAACCCTGCCGCCGTGCCGATTTGATGTGCTGCTGATTGAGGGCGCGCTTGGCATGGCCGAAGTGCCGAAAATTGAATGGCTGCGCGGGGCATTTGACGCGTCTTGAACCAAGGTCGGACAAGGCAAGCTGTAACCAGACGTGGTGCGGGTTTCGCGCTACCGTTATTTTCAGACGCTATCATCAAGCCATGCTCGAACAACGTATTGAACAGCACTTTATAGACAGCGCCGACTTGAAATACCAGTCAGCACAGGCCTTGTCCAAACCCATTGCAGCCGCCGTGCAGGCGATTCTGGCCAGCGTCACCAGCGGCGGCAAAGTGCTGGCGTGCGGCAATGGTGGCTCGGCAGCCGATGCCCAGCATTTCGCTGCAGAATTTGTGGGCCGTTACGAGCGCGAGCGGCCTGAGCTGGCCGCAATTGCCCTGACCACAGACAGCTCCATCCTGACCGCAATTGCCAACGACTACGACTTCAACGTCATTTTTTCAAAGCAGGTGCGCGCGTTTGGCGGCCAAGGCGATGTGCTGCTGGCGCTGAGCACCAGCGGCAACTCAGGCAACGTGCTGGCAGCCATTGAAGCGGCCCATGAACGCGAAATGACAGTCGTGGCCCTAACCGGAAAAGGCGGCGGCAAAATCACGCATGCCCTGCGTGAAACAGACGTGCATATTTGCGTGCCGCACGACCGCACCGCGCGCATTCAGGAAGTTCACCTTTTGGTACTGCACTGCATTTGCGACGGCGTAGATGCCCAGTTACTTGGCGATCAAGAACCATCACTATGAAAAACACCATGACAAAACCATTGCAATTGCGCTTTCCCTTTAAACGCGTCGCGCTGGCTGTCGCGGCTGCGCTGGCCTTGACCACGCTGGCAGCCTGCGTGCCGCTGGTGATTGGTGGCGCGATGGTGGGCGGCACCATGCTGGCGATTGACCGCCGCACATCGGGCGCGCAACTGGAAGACGAAGGCATTGAGCTGCGGGCGGCCAGCAGAATTCGCACCAACATCGGCGACCGCGTACACGTCAATGTGACCAGCTACAACCGCCAGGTGTTGATCACTGGCGAAGTGCCCAACGAGCAAGACAAGCAGGCGGTGGGGCAAATTGTCACCAAGGTTGAAAACGTTACTTCGGTGGTGAACGAACTGGCGATTTTGCCCATCTCAACGCTGTCGCAGCGGTCGAATGATGTGCTGATCACTGGGCGCATCAAAGCGTCGCTGATTGACAGCAAAGACCTGATTTCAAGCGCGTTCAAGGTCAACACAGAGCGAAGCGTTGTGCACCTGATGGGCCGCGTGACACAGCGCGAAGCTGACCGTGCCACCGCCATTGCGCGCAGCACCACGGGCGTGCAGAAAGTGGTGCGCGTTTTTGAGACCATTTCAGAAGAAGAGCTGACCCGCATGACGCCAGCACCAGCCATGCCAGACGCCAACAAAACCGCTCCAGCAAACTGATTAATGCGGCAGCGAGGCTGCGCCTAGCGCAGACGCTTGATGAGGCTTGACGTGTCCCAGCGCTGGCCGCCCAAGGCTTGCACGTCAGCATAGAACTGGTCGACCAGCGCAGTTACTGGCAAGCGGGCACCGTTGCGCTTGGCCTCGTCCAGCACCAGCCCCAGATCTTTGCGCATCCAGTCGACGGCAAAACCGAAATCAAATTTATCGGCCACCATCGTTTTGCCGCGGTTGTCCAGCTGCCAGCTTTGTGCCGCGCCTTTGCCGATGACGTCCAGCACCTGGTTCACGTCCAGCCCGGCTTTTTGGCCAAACGCAACCGCTTCGCTCAGGCCCTGTACTAACCCGGCAATGCAAATCTGATTGACCATTTTGGTGAGCTGGCCTGCGCCGCTTTTGCCCATCAGCGCAAATGCTTTTGAAAATGCCATACCTATGGGTTTCACTGCATCAAATGCAGCAGCATCACCACCGCACATCACCGTCAGCGCACCGTTTTGAGCACCCGCTTGTCCGCCTGAAACTGGCGCATCCACAAAATGCAACCCCAGCTTGTTGCCCTGCGCATACAACTCCCGCGCCACGTCTGCGGACGCAGTGGTGTGGTCAACAAACACTGCGCCAGCCTTCATGCCTGCAAATGCACCGTCAGGCCCCAGCACTACGCTGCGCAAGTCGTTGTCGTTGCCCACACAGCAAAAAACAATGTCTGCACCCGCAACCGCTGATTTAGGCGTTAAACCATGCGTAGCGCCGGTGAATTCAGCAGTAATTGCTACTGATTTAGTAGCGGTACGGTTGTACACACTCACCGAATGGCCGGCAGCGCAAAGATGCCCCGCCATGGGGTAACCCATCACGCCGAGGCCTAAAAAAGCAACTTTTTGTGGGGTGGTGGACTCGTAGGAACGTGCATTGATCGACGGCATTTTGGGTTCTCGGTTGGGGTGGAATCAAGTAGCATATTGTGCAATACCCAAACCGAACGACCAGTTGTCCCTGCTCGTTTCCAGCAGGTTGATGATGACGTCTTCGGACCTGAACGTGCTGGTGGCGGCAATGCCGCCGGCGATGTTTGCATACAGCGCTTTTTTCAATTCCAGGCTTCGCCCCGACGAACAGCTGATTTGCACAAACACCACGTGCAGCGAATGCGCTATCCCGAAAAACTCAGGCGTGCAAACAAGTTCGTGCGGCTGATGTCTGTGGACGGCGTGAAATCTGTCAGGTTCTGGAACATTGAAGGTAGCCACCAAGGCTGTATGAACTGCATTGGACACGGCAGTGACGTCAGCATTGGTAGTGCTTTGGGGCAAACTCAAACGAACAAGTGGCATAAAGGGTCCTTTGTAAAAGCGAGATCAGTTGGGGCTAAAACGCAGGCGAAGTGTGCGTTGATTGCGGTTTAGGCGAAACCACTTGATCTGTACAACGGTTGTGCACAGAATGCACAACCATGAAAAATCTTACGCTTGACGACTTCACTTTGTTTGTAGAAGTGGCTGGCGCGCTGTCGCTGTCGAAAGTGGCTCGGAGTCGGCAGGTGGCCGCCAGCCGCGTCTCCAGGCATTTCGCCCGGATTGAAGCGCAGTGCCAACTGCGCCTGGCGCGCCGCACCACACACAGCCTGTCTCTTACGGAAGACGGCGAAGTGTTTCTTGAGCACGCTCAGCGCATTGTGAGTGAGCATGCCCAACTTGATGACAGTTTGAGCGCAAGGGCGCATGCGGTCACTGGCACGGTTCGCATCAGCGTTAGCCAATTGCTGGGCCAACATGTGGTGGTACCGCGCATGGCTGAGCTGCGGGGTGAGCACCCCGGCCTCTGCGTTGAACTGGTCATTGACGACAGGCTGGTGGATATTGCCCACGAAGGCATTGACATTGCAGTGCGCGCTGGCATGCCCCCGGTAGATTCCGTCATCGCTCGGGATTTAGGTAGCCATGGCCGCGCTTTGTACGCCGCGCCTGCGTACCTGAAAAAGTATGGGGTCCCGAGCGGGCCAGGCGACTTGTCAAGGCACAGCCTGATCACCAACACCGTTGTTGCTGCCCACAATCGCTGGCAGTTTGTCGTCAAAGGGGAACCAGTTTACGAAGCGGTGCGCGGCCAGCTGCGCGTTAACAGCAGCGCAGCCGCCTTGTCACTTGCTCTTGCAGGCGCGGGAATAGGCCGCATCAACAGCGTGGTGGCTGATCTACTGGTGGAGCGTGGCGAACTGCGCAAAGTGCTGAGCCGCTACGCCTCGCCTGAACAGTACCCTGTATACGCCGCGATTCTTGCGGAAAGGCACCGCGTACCGAAAATTCGCGCCGCAACAGATTTCCTGTCGCTTTGCTTTGCCGCCTTCAAGCCAGCAAAAACCGTCTAAACAATCGCGAAATTCTCAGTGCCCGCCGCCAGGTCGACCGACTTTGCGCGCTTTGAATTGAGCTTGATCTGCAGCCGCAAGTCGTTCACTGAATCGGCGTTGCGCAGGGCGTCTTCATAGGTAATCAGGTTGGCTTCAAACGCATCAAACAAAGCCTGGTCGAACGTCTGCATGCCGAGGTTGCGGCTCTTTTTCATGATCTCCTTGATCTCAGAGACTTCACCTTTGAAAATCAAATCAGAAATCAGCGGCGTGTTCAGCATGACTTCAACCACAGCAACGCGGCCTTTGCTGTTCTGCCTGGTGACCAGGCGCTGCGACACCATTGCCTTGAGGTTCAGCGACAAGTCCATCAGCAATTGCTGGCGGCGCTCTTCAGGAAAAAAGTTGATGATGCGGTCCAGCGCCTGGTTGGCGCTGTTGGCGTGCAGCGTGCACATGCACAGATGGCCGGTTTCAGCAAAGGCGATGGCGTGTTCCATTGTTTCGCGGTCGCGCACCTCGCCCATCAAAATCACATCGGGCGCCTGGCGCAAAGAGTTTTTAAGCGCGGCTTCCCAGCTGTCAGTGTCCAGGCCCACTTCGCGCTGTGTCACCACACAGTTTTTGTGCGGGTGCACAAACTCCACCGGGTCTTCAATCGTGATGATGTGGCCGTAAGACTGCTCGTTGCGCCAGTCGACCATGGCTGCCAGCGAAGTCGATTTGCCAGAGCCGGTTGAACCTACCAAAATCGCCAGCCCGCGTTTGCTCATCGCTACTTCCTTGAGCACCTGCGGCACACCCAAACCGTCAATCGTCGGCAGCGTTGCCGGAATCACCCGCATCACCATGCCGACCTGGCCTTGCTGAAGAAACGCGTTGACCCGAAAACGCCCAACGCCGGGGGGGCTGATGGCAAAGTTGCATTCTTTGGTGCGTTCAAACTCGGCGGCCTGCTTGTCGTTCATGATCGCTCGGGCCAGGGCCAGTGTGTGGCCAGCATTGAGCGGCTGTGGCGAGACCTTGGTGATCTTGCCGTCTACTTTCATGGCGGGCGGAAAGTCGCCAGTGATGAACAAGTCGCTGCCATTGCGGCTGACCATCAGCTTCAAAAGGTCGTTGATAAACTTACTGGCTTGGTCGCGTTCCATGAACGAATCCTTTGTTAAAAATCTAACCTGGGAAGTTTTCGGGAATTTTCGCTTTACCGCGCGCTTCGCCCGCTGAAATCACATTGCGTTTGACGAGCTCGGTCAGATTCTGGTCCAGCGTTTGCATGCCCACACTGTTGCCAGTTTGAATCGATGAATACATTTGCGCCACTTTGGCTTCACGAATCAGGTTGCGAATGGCACTGGTGCCCAGCATGATTTCATGCGCCGCCACGCGGCCCTGGCCGTCTTTGGTTTTGCACAGCGTTTGTGAGATCACTGCCTGCAAAGACTCGGACAACATCGAGCGGATCATCTCTTTTTCTTCCGCCGGAAACACGTCAATGATGCGGTCAATGGTTTTTGCGGCACTCGACGTGTGCAGTGTGCCGAACACCAGATGGCCAGTCTCCGCTGCCGTCATGGCCAGACGAATGGTCTCTAAATCGCGCATTTCGCCGACAAGAATCGCGTCCGGGTCTTCACGCAATGCGGACTTCAATGCTGCAGAAAAGCTCAGCGTATGCGGGCCAACTTCACGCTGGTTGATCAGGCATTTTTTGGACTCATGCACAAACTCAATCGGGTCTTCAACGGTCAGGATATGGCCGTATTCGTTTTCATTGAGGTAGTTCACCATCGCTGCCAGCGTAGTGGACTTGCCCGAACCAGTGGGCCCAGTGACCAGCACCATGCCGCGCGGTTTGAGCGCCAGGTCGCCAAAAATCTTCGGCGCATTCAGCTGCTCAAGTGTCAGGATTTTTGACGGGATGGTTCGCAGCACAGCGCCAGCACCGCGGTTGTGGTTGAACGCGTTCACGCGAAACCGCGCCAGGCCATCAATCTCAAAAGAAAAATCAACTTCTAAAAACTCTTCGTAATTTTTGCGCTGGGTATCGTTCATGATGTCGTACACCATGGCATGCACCTGCTTGTGGTCCAGCGGCTCCACGTTGATGCGGCGAACATCGCCGTGCACCCGAATCATCGGCGGCAGCCCGGCAGACAGGTGCAAATCAGACGCTTTGTTTTTAACGCTGAAAGCCAGTAACTGGGTAATGTCCATCGCACAAATCCTCGCACTAGTAATAAGAAGTTTCAGTTTACAGTCGGATTATGACCATGATTGAGCGTAATTTATACAGTGTCCGTGACCGGATTACCACAGCCTGCGTGGCCGCTGGGCGGGACCCGGCCAGCGTCAGCCTGCTGGCTGTGTCCAAAACTTTTGGCGCGGAAGCCGTGCTTCAAGCGATGGCCACGGGGCAATGCGCTTTCGGTGAAAACTACATTGCTGAAGGGGTTGAGAAGATCACAGCCCTGCGCGCCCACACCACGCTGGTCTGGCACTGCATTGGCCCTGTGCAAAGCAACAAAACCCGGCTGGTGGCCGAGCATTTCGACTGGGTGCAGTCGGTAGACCGCCTGAAAATTGCGCAGCGCTTGAGCGAGCAGCGCCCACAGCACCTTGCACCGCTGCAAATTTGTATACAGGTCAATATCGATGGCGGCGCGAACAAATCCGGCGTGACGCCCCAAGAGCTGCCGGCGTTGATTGCCGAGGTTGTCAAGCTGCCGAACCTGCGCCTGCGCGGCTTGATGACGCTGCCGGAGCCCGCTATAGATTTTATAGCTGCTTGCGCCCAGCATTCTGGGGCCAAGGCCATATTTGACTCTATAAACACATCTGGCGTGCTGCCCCAGCCGATGGATACGCTGTCGATGGGCATGACCAATGACCTTGAAGCCGCAATTCAATCTGGCAGCACAATGGTGCGGGTCGGCACCGCGATATTTGGCAAGCGGTAGTTGCGCGGCGGCCAGGCCTTGAGCGCCAATAAATTAAAATAGCGGGTTCGCGTTCTCGCGGCTTTTTTGACCCCGCACCTTTTTGGAGTTTGCTTTGACCCCCACGCCATCCGCCCGCACCACCTGCCACCGCCTGCAAGTAGCCACCCAACTGCACCAGTTTATTGAGGGCAAGGTGTTACCCGGTACGGGCGTGACGAGCGAGCGCTTCTGGCAAGGTTTTGATGCCATCGTCGCCGACCTGGCACCAAAAAATATCGCTCTGCTGGCAGAGCGTGACCGCCTGCAAACCGAGTTGGACGCGTGGCACAAGTCCCACCCAGGCCCAGTGACTAACATGAAGGCCTACCAAAAGTTTTTAACCAGCATTGGCTACCTGGTGCCAGCGCCAAAAAAATTCAAAGCCACCACCGCCAATGTGGACGCTGAGCTTGCCAAGCAAGCTGGCCCACAGCTCGTCGTGCCGATTTTGAACGCACGCTACGCGCTGAATGCGGCCAACGCGCGCTGGGGCAGCTTGTATGACGCGCTGTATGGTACCGACGTGATTAGCGAAGCTGACGGCTGCGAAAAAGGCAAAAGCTACAACCCCAAGCGCGGCGCAAAAGTGATTGAATACGCGCGCTACGTACTTGACCGCACAGCACCGCTGGTCAGTGGCTCGCACATTGACTCGGTAGGCTACAGCGTAGTGGCGGGCAAGCTGGTGACCAAACTGGCCAGCGGCAAAAGCGCACAACTGCAAGACCCAAAACAATTCATCGGCTACCAGGGCGTGGCACTGCGGCCATCGGCGGTGCTGCTGCAGCACAACGGCCTGCACCTTGACATTCAAATCAACGCTGCCACAGCCATCGGCAAAACCGACCCAGCAGGCGTGTGCGATTTGGTTTTGGAAGCCGCGCTGTCCACCATTCTTGACCTGGAAGATTCGGTTGCAGTGGTCGATGCAGACGACAAAGTGCTGGCGTACAGCAACTGGCTCGGCATTTTGCAGGGCACACTGACTGAGAGCGTCACTAAAGACGGCAAAACCTTCACCCGTGGGCTGAACGCCGACCGCATTTACACATCTGTGACCAGCAAGAAACCCGTGGTGCTGCATGGCCGGTCGCTGATGTTCTTACGCAATGTGGGCCACCTGATGACCAACCCGGCCATCACCTACCTGGCTGCGGACGGCACGACCAAAGAAATTCCTGAAGGTATTCTGGACGCAGTGGTCACGACCACGATTGCGATGCATGACCTCAAGCTCCAAGGAAAAATTGGTGGTTCAGCAGGCATTAAAAACTCACGCCAGGGCAGCGTCTACATCGTTAAACCCAAAATGCATGGCCCGGCAGAAGTTGCGTTTGCTGCCGAGCTGTTTGGTCGGGTCGAGAAAATGCTGGGCCTGAAAGATTCAACCGTCAAGCTCGGCATCATGGACGAAGAGCGCCGCACCAGCGCGAACCTGATGGCCTGCATTGCCGCTGCCAGCTCGCGCGTAGCATTCATCAACACCGGCTTTTTAGACCGCACCGGCGACGAGATGCACACCGCCATGCAAGCTGGCCCCATGATTCGCAAAGGCGACATGAAAACCAGCACCTGGATTGCGGCCTACGAAAAAAACAACGTGCAAGTTGGCCTGGCCTGCGGGCTGCGCGGCAAAGCGCAAATCGGCAAAGGCATGTGGGCCATGCCCGATTTGATGGCCGCCATGATGACGCAAAAAATCAGCCACCCACTGGCCGGTGCCAACACCGCGTGGGTGCCCAGCCCCACGGGCGCTACGTTGCACGCGCTGCACTACCACCAGGTCAATGTGGCCAAGCTGCAAAAAGCGATGGAAAAAGACGTGGAAAAGCTGGAGGCCAAGAAGCTGCGCAGCGACACGCTCAATGCACTGCTGCAAATTCCTGTCACCACTACACCCAACTGGTCAGCAGCAGAGAAATCTCAGGAACTCGACAACAACGCGCAAGGCATTTTGGGCTACGTGGTGCGCTGGATTGACCAGGGCGTGGGCTGCAGCAAAGTGCCAGACATACACAACATCGGCCTGATGGAAGACCGCGCCACCCTGCGCATTTCAAGCCAGCACATGGCCAACTGGCTGCTGCACGGCGTGGTAACCAAAGCCCAGGTCACCGAGACCTTCCAGCGCATGGCCGCTGTGGTTGACGGCCAGAACGCTGGCGACAAAGTCTACAAGCCAATGGCAGGCAACTTTGACAAATCGATGGCGTACAAGGCGGCGACTGACTTGGTGTTTAAGGGCTTGGCACAACCGAGTGGCTATACAGAGCCGCTGCTGCACGCCTGGCGCTTGAAGGTGAAGGCAGCGACTGCATAAGCGCTATTTAATTAGTAGCTGCTTGCGCCCGTATTGGTTGCGCTAGAGGCCTATTTAGCCGTTAAAACAACTCAATGCCAGCCTTTTAACCCGCAGCCCGCTTTTGCAGAATCTCAAACGCAGGCAGCGTCTTGCCTTCCAGCACTTCTAAAAACGCGCCGCCGCCGGTCGAGATGTAGTCGACCTGTTTTTCAATGCCGTACTTGGCAATGGCGGCCACGGTGTCGCCGCCGCCTGCGATTGAAAACGCTGGGCTTGCCGCGATGGCTTTGGCAATGCCTTCGGTGCCGTGGGAGAAGGCTTCAAACTCAAAAACGCCAACTGGGCCGTTCCAGACAATCGTGCCTGCGGCCATGAGCTGCGCCGCCAGGATGGCGGTGGTCTTTGGGCCGATGTCCAAGATCAAGTCGTCGTCTGCCACTTCGGTGGCGGCTTTGGTGGTGGCGGGTGCATCTGCGGCGAAGGTTTTGGCGGTGACCACATCGACGGGAATCGGCACGGCGGCTCCCCGCGCTTTCATGGCTTCAATCACGGCTACGGCTTCGGTCAGCAAATCACGCTCGGCCAGGCTTTTGCCAATGTTTAAACCCGCTGCCAGCATAAAGGTATTGGCTATACCGCCGCCGACAATCAGCTGGTCAACGTTGGCGGCGAGGGCCTTCAAAATCGTCAGCTTGGTCGACACCTTGCTGCCCGCCACAATCGCCACCAGTGGGCGGCGCGGGTTGGTGAGGGCTTTGGATATCGCGTCCATCTCAGCGGCCAGCAGCGGCCCTGCGCAGGCGACTTTTGCGAACTGGGCTATGCCGTAGGTCGATGCTTCAGCCCGGTGCGCAGTGCCGAATGCGTCGTGTACAAAAACATCGCACAGCGCGGCCATTTTGCGGGCCAGCGCTTCGTCGTTCTTCTTTTCGCCGACGTTGACGCGGCAGTTTTCGAGCATGACCAAATCGCCAGGTAGGACGTCAACCTTAGCAACCCAATCAGACAAAAGCGGCACGTTGCGGTGCATCAGCTCACCCAAGCGCTTGGCCACTGGCGCAAGCGAATCAGCGGGTTTGAACTGCCCTTCGATCGGCCGACCCAAATGCGATGTGACCATGACGGCAGCGCCGCTGTCCAAGGCCAGTTGAATACAGACTATCGACGCCCGGATGCGCGTATCTTCAGTGATGTTCCCGCTGTCGTCTTGCGGCACATTGAGGTCAGCACGGATAAATACGCGCTGACCAGAGACTTTGCCTTGGGCACACAGATCGGTGAAGCGGATGAAGTTCATGGTGGGGAGAAGAGTTGTGTGACACGGCCGTAAAACACAAATTGTAGGTGGGGAGTTTTACCAAACAGGGGCCGCGGGACTGGCTTTGCCAGACCGCAGGCGCAGCGGCCCCCTCCGGGGGATGGAGCATGCGGCTCCAAACCTGCTTGAGCAGGTTTGGACAGGCGACAGAAGCGAAGCCTCTGGCGAGCGGCGGCCTGCAAGGTCAGCGGCTACACGCAGTGAGCAACCGTGGGGGCCACATTCACCAGCCCAGGCCGATATGGAGCGGCAAGTACACCGCCATCCCCAACACGATGGTGCCCAGCACGCCCTTGCGCCAATAAAACCACAACGCCCCGGCCGCAATCGCATACAGCCGCGCATCTTTGATGGTTGAAATCAGCTCGCCCTGCGTCATGACAATTTCAGGCACCACCACGGCGGCAAGCGCGGCGATGGGCGCGTAGTTCAAGCCGCGCTCGGCCCATGCGGGCAGGCGCCACGGTTTGGCCGAGAAAAAGAAAAATGAGCGGGTGACCACGGTCATCACGGCCAGGCCGATGATGGTGGCAACCGTCCAGATGTCGGTGGTGTTCACAAAGCCTCGCCTGAGTCGCTGGCTGATTTCATGGAGTTTTCAAGCAGCAAACAGACCGCCACAGCCGCCGCAATGGCCACCAGAATATTGAGCTTGAATGGCAGCGCAAAAGCTGCCACTGCCGCCGCACCGGCAATTCCCATGGACACCAACCGCAGCTTGCTGCTGGCCAGCGAGCACAGCACGCCAGTCAGCGCCAATATGGCCGCAAAGCCCAGGCCCCATGACATGGGAATTGAGTTGGCCAGCGCAATACCAATCAGCCCCGCGCCGACCCAGCTGATCCAGTTGATGGTGCAGTTGCCCGCCAGGTACGCCTCTTGGGCCCGAATGGCAGGCGCGTCTTGCGCAGGATTTGGGTAGCGGGTCACAAACATCATGTAGCTCAAATCAGCGGTGAAGTACCCGCTGACCAGGCGCCGCCAGAGCGGCTGGTGCATCACGTAGGCACGCAAATGCGCACTGAACACGGCAAAGCGCAGGTTCACGCAAAACGCGGTGGCCAGTACCACCCACATCGGCGCGCCGGCCACCATGAGTGGCAGCGCGGCCAGCTGCGAGCTGCCTGCAAAAACAATCAGGCACATCAGCAGCGTTTCAAACAGGCTCAGGCCGGACTTGATCATGGCCACGCCGGTCATCAAGCCCCACGCAGCGATGCCCGGTGCGGCAGACGCCATGTCTACAAAGCCGCGTTTGAATTCGGGGTGTTTGTACAGCGCCGTCATGGCGCTGGGGATTGCGGATGGGCTTCTGGCGGCGCAGCAAAGACCATGCCAGGTTGTACGTCAAAGCCGCGCAAAAAATCGGCGATGGCCATGGACTTACCGCCCGCTTTTTGCAGCCGCGTGATACGCAGCACGCCGTTGCCTGTGGCCACGTCCAGGCCCTCATTTTCAACAGCAAATATGCCTCCAGCGCTTATTTTATCGGCGCTAGAAGCTATTAAAACATGAGCGTTCTGCAGCTTCACCAGCGCACCGCCCAGCACGCTGCTGGCGCCTGGCGACGGGCTGAAGGCCCGAATGCGGCGCTCAATCATGGCGGCGCTTTGCTGCCAGTCAATGTGCGCTTCGTGTTTGTCAATCTTGTGCGCATACGTGATGCCAGCAGGCGGCTGCGGCTGCGGCGCAAGGCCGCCAGCACATGCCAGCTGCAGCGCCTGCACAACCAGTTGCCCGCCAAGGCCGGCCAGCTTGTCGTGCAGGCTGGGGGTGGTGTCGTCAAGGCCGATGGGCAGCGCTGCTGTCAGCAGCATGTCGCCGGTGTCCAGCCCGGCGTCCATCTGCATGATGGTGATGCCAGTTTGTGCGTCGCCGGCTTCAATGGCGCGGTGAATTGGCGCTGCGCCGCGCCACCGTGGCAACAACGATGCGTGGATGTTCAGGCAGCCCAGCCGGGGCGCATCAAGCACCCACTGCGGCAAGATCAAACCATATGCAGCCACCACCATGACGTCGGCCTGCGCGGCATCGATGGCGGCCTTTGCAGCCAGTGCGTCGTCGGGGTACTTGCCGTCCAGCCGCAAGCTGCGGGGTTGCATCACGGTAATGCCTTGCGCAAGCGCCCATTGCTTGACAGGCGACGGCTGCAGTTTAAGGCCGCGCCCCGCCGGGCGGTCCGGCTGGGTCAGCGCCAGTGCAATGTGAAAACCCGCCGCTTCGATGGCCTCAAGCGCGATGCGGGCGAATTCCGGCGTTCCCGCAAAGATAACCTTCATCAGTCGCCCATTAATCTGATTTACTCTGCTTGACCATTTTGGTTTTGATACGGTTGCGTTTGAGCGGCGACAAATACTCGACAAACACCTTGCCCATCAGGTGGTCCATCTCGTGCTGCACGCACACCGACAACAGGCCCTCAGCCTCGTGGGTTTGCAGCTTGCCGTCCAGGTCCAGCGCGCGCACCTTGACAGACACCGAGCGTTCCACGTCGTCGTAAATGCCGGGCACTGACAGGCAACCTTCGTCTTTGATGGCGGTCTCAGGGCTGGCCCAGATAATTTCGGGGTTGATCAGCACCAGCGGGGCGTCGCGCTCGGCGCTGATGTCAATGACAACCACCCGCTCATGCACGTTAACCTGCGTGGCCGCCAAGCCAATGCCTTCGGCCTCGTACATGGTTTGCAGCATGTCGTCGACCAGCGTTTTGACGCGTGCGTCTACGTTGGCGACTGGTTTGGCAATGGTGTGCAGGCGGGCATCCGGGTAGCGAAGAATGGTCAGTTGTGACATATTGGGGCTCAAAGTTGTCGCTATTTTCGCAAATTTTCGTGGCTTTTGGGCTTGATGGTGTGCGCAAAATTCAATTTTCATTGCCCAATCAAGGGCTTAGGTGCAAAATCGCGTGTAGTTTGTCAACTGCAATTTGCGTAACTTTGCGTATTTAAGATTCAGCAAATTTGCCGAATCCGCAAAAAGTTAAGCCGAAACCAAGTCAAACGGTAAGTCAAAAACCTAAGCCTACAGGGCCATCAAGATGCACATTACTTCTGGTCAGATCACACGCATTTCAATAGCTGTTGCCTGTTTGGTAGCAACTTTTAGCGCGCAAAGCCAGGTGGTGGCCCAAAATTTCCCCATATCAAGCGGCCAAAGGGCCACTGCCACGCAGGTAGCGCAAAACGGCGTGCCACTCACCGAGCTGGCCACCAACGCGCCTGACAATTACACCGTGAAACGCGGCGATACCCTGTGGGCTATTTCTGGCATGTTTTTGAAAAGCGCCTGGCGCTGGCCCGAGCTGTGGGGCATGAACCTGGACGACATTCGCAACCCGCACCGCATTTACCCCGGCCAGCAGCTGTACCTTGATAAAGCCAATGGCAGAGCCACGCTGCGCACACGACAGACCAGCGGCGAACCAACCGATGCCATCAAGGTGTCACCGCGCACGCGTTTTGAGTCACTGGGCGACACGTCCATTCCCACGCTGGCGGCCAATCTGATTGAGCCGTTTTTGGCAGAGCCGCTGATTGTTGACCCGGTTGCCTTTGCAGCAGCGCCGCGCATTGTGGCCACGCAAGAAGGCCGCGTGCTGCTCAGCCGTGGCGACCGCGCTTACGCGCGGGGCGAATTTACAGGCGGCACTGGCGGCAAAGCCCTGAGCGACGCCAAAGGCCAGCCACTGGACTACCGTGTGTTCCGCAACGCCACACCGCTGAAAGACCCCACTACGGGCACCATTTTGGGCTACGAGGCGCAGTTTGTCGGCAGGGCCGAGCTGGTGCGCCCCGAGTCGATGCAGGACGTGTTGGGCAAAGACGGCAAACCCGTGAGCGAAATCGTGCCGGCCACCATCGACATTGTTTTGGCCAAAGAAGAAATGCGCATTGGCGACCGCCTGGTGGTAGAGCCCGCACGCGCGTCTGGCAACTACGTGCCGCGCGCACCAGGCACGCCGATTGCCGGGCAAATTGTGTCGGTGTATGGGAGCTCCGTGCGCCTTGCGGCTGAAAACCAGGTGGTGGTGGTCAATCGCGGTAGCAAGGATGGTCTGGAACGTGGCCACGTCATGGCGATTTTGAAAGACGGTGAGCGCCTGCGCGACCGCACTGACAGCGCCCGTCCTGAAATGAAACTGCCGAACGAGCGCAATGGCTTGCTGATGGTGTTCCAGACTTTCGAAAACCTGTCTTATGCGTTGGTGCTGCAAATCACTGACGGCGTAAAAGTCGGCGACCGTTTCGTCAATCCGAATTGATGTCGTTCAAGCTCCCAGCGGCGCCCGTGAGCTTTGGAGCGCGCTGAACTCAACGCCTGGCTGCGCCTGACGCTGGCACCGGGAATCGGCAACGGTACTGCCCGCAAGCTGCTGGCCGCGTTTGGCTCTGCCGAAGCCATCTTCACCCAGCCTGAGGCAGCGTTGCGCCAGCTTGGCACAGACAAACTGGTGCGTGCGGTGCAGCAATGCCCCGAAGCGCTGCCCGCACTGCTTCAAACCACACTCGCTTGGCTGGCTGCTGGCGGTGACCGCAGTATCGCCACTTTGGGAAGCGCCAGCTTCCCGCCCAGCCTGTTGAACATCGAAGACCCGCCTTTGATGCTTTATATGCTTTCGGCCCAATTAACACGGGCGCAAGCAGCTATAAATAACGTAGCAAATAATCTGGCTATGGTGGGCAGCCGCAACCCCACGCCGCAAGGTCAGGACAATGCGCGCCAGTTTGCCAAAGCATTTGCTGGGCAGGGGCTGTGCATTGTGTCGGGCATGGCGCTTGGTGTGGATGGTGCGGCACACGACGGGGCATTGCTGGGTGCGCTTGAAGGCAGCTGCGCGACGATTGCCGTGGTGGGCACCGGGCTTGACCGCGTTTACCCCAAAAAACACCTGGCACTTGCGCACCGAATTGCCGAGCGCGGCATGATCATCAGCGAGTTTCCGCTGGGCACGCCGCCTTTGACGGCCAACTTTCCCAAGCGTAACCGCATCATTTCCGGCTTGACGCAAGGCACGCTGGTGGTTGAGGCGGCGCTTAAATCGGGCTCATTGATTACGGCGCGGCTAGCCAATGAGCAGGGCAAAGACGTTTTTGCGATTCCGGGCTCCATCCATTCACCGCAGTCGCGCGGTTGCCACTACCTGATCAAGCAGGGCGCCAAGCTGGTGGAAACCGCCGGGGACGTGATGGAAGAATTACACATTGGGACGCCGGCACTGCGGGTCAGCAATGACATTGGTGCTGAAGATGAAACCGACGAAGAAAGCCCAGATGAGTCTGCGCTTTTGGGCGCGCTGGGGTTTGACATCGTCAGCCTGGACGCATTGCAAGCCCGCACGGGCTTGGGCACGCCTGAACTGCAAGCGAAGCTGCTGGAACTGGAACTGAACGGCGTGGTTACGCGGCTGCCTGGCGGGCTGTTTCAGCGTCTGGCGCAAGGCTGATTGCCGCGTACTCGTTCATCAATCCCGCCCATTGCAAGCGCGCAGTATTCACGTTGCGTTCTTTGACGTGGCCGTAGCCTTTGATGAGTTCTGGAATGCGCGCCACTTCAACTGCGGTGGCATGGTTGTCAGCACCCAGGGTTTTGAGCAGCGTATCAATTGACGACACGTACTCGCCAATCAGCGCCCGCTCCATCTTGCGCTCTGCGGTTTTGCCGAACACATCCAGGGCGGTGCCACGCAGGCCTTTGAGCTTGGCCAGCACCTTGAAGCCGGTCAGCATCCACGGACCAAACTGGCGCTTTTGTAGCTCACCTTTTTCGTTTTTCCTCGACACCATGGGTGGTGCCAGGTTGTAGTTGATTTTGAAGTCGCCTTCAAACATGGCGTTGACTTTGTTTAAAAACGTCGTGTCGGTGTGCAGGCGCGCCACTTCGTATTCGTCTTTGTAGGCCATCAGTTTGAACAGGTAGCGTGCCACGTTTTGTGTGAGCAAGGTTTTGCCTGTGCCTGATTTTTCAGATTCAGCACGTTCCACCTTGCGCACAAATGCTTCGTACGTTTTAGCGTAATCGGCGTTTTGGTACGCCGTTAAAAAAGCCACCCGCTTGGCAACCAGCGCATCCACACTGTCACGCGCCGTTGGCAATGCAATGACTTGCGCGGGCGCCAACAGCTTTTCAACCGACGGCAAATCATGCGCGGCCCGGCGGCCCCACGCAAAGGCAGTTTTGTTGTTGTCAATCGCCACGGCGTTCAGTTCAATCGCCCGGGTGAGGGACTCCAGGCTCAAGGGAATCCAGCCTTTTTGCCAGGCATAGCCCAACAGCATCGGGTTGGTGTAGATGCTGTCGCCCATCAATTTGGTGGCAGCCAGATCGGCGTTGAACGTGCCGACGTTTTGCGCGCCCACCGCTTTGGCAATTTCCACCTCGCACGCGCCGCCGGGGTTTTGCCACGCGCCGTTGTGCACGAACGACGCCGTGGGCGCACTGTGCGCATTGAGCGCCACATGCGTTCTGCCAAGCTGCATGCGCAGCATGGTTTCTTTGTTGGCAGTCACGATCGGGTCGCAGCCAATGATCAAGTCGGCACTGGCCGTGCCAACGCGTGTGGTGCAAATATCGCCTGGCTGGTTGCTGATGAGCACATGGCTCCAGGTGCTGCCACCTTTTTGCGCCAGGCCCGCCGCGTCTTGCGTGACGATGCCCTTGCCTTCAATGTGTGCAGCCATGCCCAGCAGCTGGCCGATGGTGATGACGCCCGTGCCGCCGACGCCTGCGACCACGATGCCCCAGACCGGGTTTTGCGCACCCAATGCGGGCACAGCAGGATCTGGAATTTCGCCCAATGCAAATGGGTTTGCCTTGGCATCCGCTTTCGATTTTTTCTTCAGCTGCCCCCCCTCAACCGTGATAAAGCTCGGGCAAAAACCTTTGACGCACGAGTAGTCTTTGTTGCAGGTGCTCTGGTTAATTTGCCGCTTGCGGCCAAACTCGGTTTCCAGCGGCTCCACACTCATGCAGTTCGATTGCACGCCGCAGTCGCCGCAGCCTTCGCACACCAGCTCATTAATCACAATGCGTTTGGCCGGGTCAACCAACGTGCCGCGCTTGCGGCGGCGGCGCTTTTCAGTCGCGCAGGTTTGGTCGTAAATGATGACGGTTGTGCCTTTTATGCCGCGGAACTGTTTTTGCAGCGCGTCCAATTCATCACGGTGGTGAACCGTCACGCCCTCGGCCAGCGCTACACCATCGTACTTTTCAGGCTCGTCTGTCACTACTATGGTTTTAATAGCGCCTTCCGCCCGCATTGATTGGGCTATCTGCACAACCGAATGGCCTTCTGCGCGCTCACCAATCTGCTGGCCACCCGTCATGGCGACCGCATCGTTGTACAAAATTTTGTAGGTGATGTTCACGCCGGATGCAATCGACTGGCGAATGGCCAGCAACCCGCTATGAAAGTAGGTGCCATCGCCCAGATTGGCAAATATGTGTGTGTCTGTCGTGAAAGGTTGCTGCCCCACCCAAGGCACGCCCTCGCCGCCCATCTGGGTAAAGCCCATCGTGCTGCGGTCCATCCACAGCGTCATGTAGTGGCAGCCAATGCCCGCCATTGCGCGCGAGCCTTCTGGCACTTTGGTCGACGTGTTGTGCGGACAGCCTGAGCAAAACCAGGGCGTGCGCTCGCTGTCTACTGTCAATACGGTCAATGATTGTTCTTTGGCTTGCAACACGGCCAGGCGTGCATCCATGCGAGCGGTCATGTCACTGTCCAGGCCGAGTTTTTTGACGCGCTCGGCAATCGCCCTGGCTATCAGTGCGGGCGACAAATCAGCGTTGGCTCTCAAGAGCGTGTTGGCCGACGGGTTCGGCATGCTCCATTCGCCGCCTGCTGCGTCACCGAACTTGCCCACAATATTCGGCCGCACATCGGCGCGCCAGTTGTACAGCTCTTCTTTGAGCTGGTATTCAATGACCTGGCGCTTTTCCTCGACCACCAAAATCTCTTGCAAGCCGGTGGCAAATTCACGCGTCAGTTGCGCCTCCAGTGGCCACACCACACCTACCTTGTGCAGTCTAATGCCCAGCTGTTGGCAGGTGGCGTCGTCCAGACCCAAGTCCATCAGCGCCTGGCGCGTGTCGTTGTACGCCTTGCCGCTGGCAATCATGCCGAAGCGGTCGTTTTTTCCCTCAATCGCGTTGTAGTTCAAACGATTGGCGCGAATGTACGCAAGCGCCGCATACCACTTGGTGTCAAACAGACGCTCTTCCTGCGCCAGTGGCGCGTCAGGCCAGCGGATGTGTACACCGCCGGGCGGCATGTCAAAGTCAGTTGGTATTTTGATTTGTACGCGCTCCGGGTCAATCATGGCGCTGGCGGACGATTCAACGATTTCCTGAATCGTTTTCATGCCCGCCCACACGCCTGAATAACGGCTGAGCGCAAACGCATGGAGGCCCAAGTCCAGAATTTCCTGCACGCTGGCCGGGAAAAATACCGGCAGCCCGCAAGCCTTAAAAATATGGTCGCTCTGGTGCGCGGCGGTTGAGCTTTTTGAAATGTGGTCGTCACCCGCAATCGCAATCGCGCCGCCCCACGCCGTGGTGCCTGCCATGTTGGCGTGTTTGAACACGTCAGACGTGCGGTCAACGCCCGGGCCCTTGCCGTACCAGATGCCGAACACGCCATCAAACTTGTTGGTACCCGGCGGCGCAAAGCCGAGTTGCTGTGTACCCCACACCGCGGTAGCGGCCAGTTCTTCATTTACACCGGGTTGAAACACGATGTTGCGTTCTTTCAGGTACTTGGCCGCCTTGACCAGCGCCTGGTCATACCCACCGAGCGGCGAGCCGCGATAGCCCGAAATTAACCCCGCTGTGTTTTTGCCCTGCGCCTTGTCGCGCAGCTGCTGCAGCATCGGCAGCTTGACCAACGCTTGCACGCCGCTCATGAATGCGTGGCCGTAGTCCAGCGAATATTTGTCATCAAGCGTGACAGTTTCCAGTGCTTTGCGGATGTGCTCAGGCAGCGGTGCGTTCATGGTGTTGTCTCCGTACGTGGGGTACTTTTATTGAAGCAAAGTGTATGCCGATAGCGCAGATAAGTCTTTGCGTTGTATGCCCCAATACGCCATGTTCACGCAAGAATCTTGCTGCAAAATGCGCGTTATGGAAACACTTGACAAATTCGACGTCGCCATTTTGGTACAACTGCAAACCGACGCCCGACAAACCAATGCCGAGCTGGCCAGCCGTGTCGGCCTGTCAGCTGCACCCTGCTGGCGGCGCGTGCGCGCGCTTGAAGAGGCCGGTTTCATCACCGGGTATAGCGCGCAAATTGACCGCCACAAAATTGGCCTGGGCGTGCTGGCCTTTGTGCGGCTGGACGCCGATCGCAACAACGCTGACGCGACAACCAAGCTGGAAGAAGCGATTAAAAAACTGCCAGAAGTGGTCGCCTGCCACTACATCAGCGGCGCAGGAACGTTTGACCTGCAAGTAGTGGCGCAAGACCTGGAAACCTTCAGCAAATTTGCGCTTCAAAAACTGATGAACCTGCCCAACGTCAAAGACATTCACACCAGCTTTTCGCTGGGAGAAGTCAAAGCCAGTAGCGCGTTGCCTTTAGGGCATTTGGGGCGGGGGTGATGCGCAGAAGTTGCTGTGTTTGGCGCTATTAATATAAGAGCTGATTGCGCACCCATCCTTGAGTGTTCTGCACAAGTATTTCAACGGCCATCTGTTGGAGCAAGTCCAATCTTAGAGGACTTGCATTCAACTGGAATCTGAAACCTAACTCTTATCAGCATGAAAAAACCAAGATACAAGCAGCGATGTTTTCAAAGATGGAAAAGTGCGCAAGCAATGCGCTCAAGCAACAAGTTAAGCGTCAAGAAAGCAAAGCAGCCAAGACGTAGGCGCCAATTTAGCCCTGCATGCACAGAGTCAGTAGCACCCTAGCATTTCGTGTTATTTTCTTCACGGAATTACCAGGGTGGTGCCGATATAAACGCATACTTTGAGTTTTTGTCTAGGCTTAAGTCGGTCACTTCGCGTGATTTGGTAATTGACATATCTGGCGTAAAGCGAATGGTGGTGGACGCCGCACTTTTGTTCAAGGCGGAGCTTTCGAGCATAGGTCAAATACGAGCGGTGCGAATCACAGCAAACCCGCCGCTGACGCAAAGGACGCAACACCGAGGGTTTAGCCATTCGAAGCGAACCGTTTACAAAATTCACAGCGCTATATTTTCAAGAGCTGCTCGCGCCCGCTTTCATTGGCTAAATCGAGCTTCTGACACTTAAAACAAGCCATTCCAAGCCTCCACCTAATGAAAAAAGCCCCAAGCCTGTCGGCCCGGGGCTTTCGCTAAATTGACGGCTTTCAAACCATCACAAACCGATCACACCGCCATCTGTACGCGTAATCACAATCGTGGCTGAGCGTGGGCGGCCTGTGGGTCCGTAGCCTTGGTTACCGGGCCAGCTGCTTTGGAATGTGTAGCTGCCCGTGCCGATGGCTGCTGTGTCTTCGCCGGGATGCTGAATATTTACAAACATCGTTTTGCCATCGGCTGCTTCGGTCAGGCCAGTAATTTCACTGCCCGCTGGGCCAACCAAAAAGCGCCGCAATTTGGCTTCGCCAAGGGCTGCGCCTACAAAAGTTTGCTTGGCCCCCGTCACGGCTACTGGCGCAGGCACAGCAGTTATTGCAGCTGGCGTAAAGCTGTTTTGAACGGTTACCTTTGCGCCATCACCCACAGCGCCAGGAATGGCTGCCAACAACATGCAGTTGGTCACGTCGGTGTAAGCGCCGTCGTCGGTTTGAATCCAGCATATGCCGGATGCCTTGCTGAACCACAGGCCATCGGGTGACGAAAAGTCGTTATTGACGGTGAGCTCCGATAGATTGATGGAAGCGCCGGAGTCGAATTCTGCGCCGAACAAAAAGATGTCCCAATTGAACGCGCTGGCGGTCGATGCAGACCCGGCTTCTTTAAACCGAACGATATGGCCATTGGGGTTGCCTCTGCGCTTGTTTCCGTCGTTATCGTTGTAAGCCCTCGGATTCGCACCGTCGGAGTTAGCAACCGTGCGCGAGGAATTGTTGGTCATGGTGAAGTACACATCACCGTTTGCTGGGTTGACAGCACCCCATTCTGGCCGGTCCATGCGGGTGGCGCCCAAGGCGGTTGCCGCGTGCCGGGCGTTGACCAATACGTCGCCTTGGTTGGCGAAGGCGTAAACGGTATAGCCTGAAATAACGGGGTTGGTGAAGGTCAGCTCCAGCCAGATGCCGCTGCCGTCGTCGTTGAACTTGGCAACATACAGCTTGCCCTCGTTCAAATATTTGTCGCCGGCCGCAATGCCGCCGCCAATATCTGCGGCGTCCCAATTGGCGGTACTGACGAACTTGTAAACGTATTCATTTTGCGAGTCGCAACCCATGTAGAACGCCAGTGGCTTACCGACCACTGGAATGCCACACACCGCGGCTTCGTGAGCAAAACGGCCCATCGACACGCGCTTGACGGACGTGCCGCTGGACAGCGGGTCGATTTCGAGGTTAAAGCCAAAGGTATTGGGTTCGTTGCGAAAGTCCGCATCGGCAGTAGCGCCTGGTGCAGAAATATTCCAGCGGCCAAAACGGTCGTCGGTAGCCGCGCTGGCGGGGGTGTACCAGCCTTGTCCGCGCCCTGTGGTTGCAGTTGCAGACAATGGAGCATTCACCACGCCATAGCGCGCGCGCGAAACCTTGGTTTTTGCATCGACGTCGGTTGAGCCTGCCGGCATATTGAAGTAGGTAGCCCAATTTTCTTCGCACCCCAGGTAGGTACCCCATGGCGTTTTGCCGTGGCCGCAATTGTTAAGCGTGCCCCGGGCGGTGGCGCCGGTGGGGTCATATTTCGTGACCATAAGGCTGCGGATGTTGGCCAGCTCGGCAGCCGGGCCTGCTACACGCACAGGCGTTTGTGCGGTGACGCGGCGGTTAAAGAGCGAGTCAATCTTGTATTCCCACTTGCCGCTGCTTGTTTTGCCAATCTCAACCATCGATACACCGTGGTGGTTGATTTCCTTCAGCACTTCAAGCTCAGGGCGCGCGCCAAGATCCCAATCACCAAACTGGTTGAATTTTTTGCCTTTCACGCCGTTGCTAGTTTGTCCAGTCGGGTGAAAAAAGTGAGCGTCAGCCGAGCTTTCGTGATTAACCGCTAACACCGCTCGGCCTGTATCCTTTTCGGTGTAGCGGCCATTGGCGTCGATGTAAAAAATGTCCATGCCGTCATGGTGATCGCCGACGCGCATGCTCCACTCATCGGTCTCTGTGCCAATATTTGAATACGCCGTAATGCTGGAAACCAAGCGGTCGCCGGTGGCGTGCAATATGGAATAGGTGTAGCCAGCAGGCAGTATGACGTTGTCTGCCAAGCTTTTGTTGATAGTGTCAAAACCCAGCGATTTGCTTTGCACAGGCGGCGGCACGGGTGTAGCCGTTGGGGCAGCAACAGCGTCACCACCACCACCGCCGCAACCCGCCATGAATGGAATGCTGGACAACGCGGCCAAGCCAAGGCCACCGCGAATAATGTTACGGCGCGACACGCCAGCAGACACGCTGCGACTTAAAACATCTTGGAAGTGTTCGTCGGTTGCACCGTGAAGATTCTCATCGTCTTGGCCATCCAAAGCTGCGCTGTCTGGTGCGGAAATGTTCAATCGTGCATTCATGGGGATTCCTGTTTTGACTGGTAGATGAGAAATTGCTCAGAATTCATCATAAAAATTTGACATGACAAATTCATGAACGTTTTATGTAAATTGCGTGTCAAAGCCGGGGCGCAGTGCTGGCTTTGCACCGATTGAAAAGCCGCTGTAGTGACCCCTAAAAACAGCGAAAGCGATGCTAGGCTGCCGTCTATCCCACTGTGCACTGCGGCGTTATTTATGGCCGAGTAATTAACCAGAGCAAAAGACGCAGCAATGTCATATTTGCTGCTTTTTGCGTCTTGTGTATTGCCACTATTTTTTGATGGCTGCGCCATCCGGCGGCAATCTTGACGAAAAACAACCAATGTCGCCAGTGCTAAATTGATAGCTCTTTGCGCCCGTATTTATTGGGTTTCACGCTGATTTGATTGATGAACAAGGGCTAAATTCATTGACCCAGTTCAAAATCCGCGTCGCCCAGATACCGGTTTACGCCGAACGCGGCCTCTTTTGCGGCCAGCTCTGCGGCCTCCCAGTTGTCGACGAGTAATTGTTCGTCGGCGGTAATTGGCCACGGGCGCTCGGCATCGCCATGCAACATCACCAGGCGGGTGTACACGCCGTAGACGGGCAACACCATGGCAGCGCTGCCCAGCGCCGCATCAAGCGCGGTGCGAAAGCGCTTTTCAGCGAGCGCGCGTTCGGGTTCGGTAACGTCTTCAGCGGTGAAAATTTTGAGCAAATACGCCATGCTGGCAAACCCCAAATGGGTAATAAAAGTTGGTAAGTTAACGCGGTTTGACTGCACAAACCGCGCCGCGCTGTGAGGTGTAAAAGTTTACTTTGTTACCGCTTTTGCATTCAGCTGTAGAGCTTGATTTTCACCGCTCTACTATCGGGTTTTTTATAAAGGATGTCACATGGCCACACCGTTTTTTGGCAAGCGCGACGCCGCTTTGCCCGTCAGTCCAAACCAGTTGCGGCACTCAGCACTGGGAAGCGCCCCGGGAACGGGCACATCGTCCATATCTTCGGGCTCGTCGCTGACTGGCGGCAGACCTCTTGAGGAAAACGCCACTCCGACGCCCGCGGCCAGCACCGCGCCAGAAACGGGCAGCAAGCTGACCGTCGGCCCGAACATCAAGCTCAAAGGCGTTGAAATCACCGATTGCGACACCTTGGTGGTGGAGGGCCTGGTGGAGGCCACGATGGATTCACGGGTGATGCAAATTTCTGAGGAAGGCGCATTCAAGGGCTCGGCCGACATCGACGTGGCGGAGATTCGTGGGCAATTCAATGGCAACCTGACCGCACGCCAAAAGCTGGTTATTTACGCGACTGGCAAAGTTACCGGTACGGTGCGCTATGGCAAGCTGGTAATTGAAGAAGGTGGCCAGCTTTCGGGTGAAGTACAGGTCGGCAGCAGTGGCAAGCAGGCCAGCCTGATGCAGGTTGGCACCCAAGCCAAAGCTGCCTGATCAGGTTGCGCCGAGCAACTTGACCAACAGCGGCACCCATAGCGGCATAAGCAAGGTAGCCAGCACAACCTGCAAGCCCAAAGCCAGCGCAGCATAGGCACCGGCGTCTCTATTTACTTGCAGCGCCCTTGCTGCGCCGATTCCGTGGGCTGCAGTGCCCAACGCAAACCCGCGCTCTGCCCAACCTTCTTTGGTAGTTGGAATACGCAATGCATCAAATAAATACTTCCCCGCCATTGCGCCTACCAAGCCAGTAACAACGGCAAATATGGCGGCCAGCGCTGCAATACCACCCAGCTTGTCGGCGATGCCCATCGCCACAGGCGCGGTCACTGATTTGGGCGCAAGTGCCAACATCACTTCTGGGGGCAGGCCCAGCGCCCATGCCATCAGCACCGCCGAAGTGCTGGCCACCCCGCCACCTGCCAGCGCAGCAATTACCAAACCGCCCCAGCGTTGCTTGAGTTCCGCACGGCGCTGCCACAGCGGCCATGCCAGCGCCACTACTGCGGGCCCCAACAAAAAGTGAATGAACTGCGCGCCGGCAAAGTAGCTGGGGTACGGCACCCCCGTTGCCAGCAAGCCGCCTGCCAGCACCACCACTGACCACATTACGGGGTTGGCCCATGGCGGATGCCCAAGGCGCGCGTACACGGTCTGCGCCAGCACGTACACGACCAGCGTTGCGGTGAGGCCAAACAGCGGTGTGGCCGACAAGTAAACCCATAGCTCAACGAATTTAGGCACGCGGCTCATCCTTGCCTGGCGGTGGGCTGAGCCACCTTAAAGTCAGCGCGGTAACGGCCAGGCCGAGCAGCGTTGACACCACCACCACGACCAGCATTTGCAATCCGTATTGCGTCACCAGGCCCATGTGGGTCATTACACCCACGCCCACCGGCACAAAGAGTAAAGAAAGGTGAGCGAGCAGGAAGTCAGCGCACACTGCTACGTCGTCTCTTATCAGCTTCCAACGCAGTGCCATTAGCAACAACAGCATGCCCACCACGGGGCCGGGAAACGGCAGGTTCAGTGCGCGGGCCAGCAGCTCACCGGTGGACTGCAGTGCCAGCAACCACGCGAGGCCGCGCAGGGCTTGCATTAGTGCCCCAATTCAGATATTTCAAAACATGAAAGCGCGCTTTCGCTCCCACGCCGTTGTTGCAAAGCCTTGCCATAGCTGGAGTTATGGCGGCCCTTTGCGCCTATGCCTGGGTGCGAAATCATCACTTTCATTTGTCTTGAAATATCGGAATTGGGACACTAGAACCTGGGCAAATCCGGGTGCGAGATTTTCCCGCCACGCACCAGCATTTTTCCGTATTCAGCGCAGCGGTTGAGGGTGGGAATGACCTTGCCTGGATTGAGCAAACTTTTGGCATCAAACGCGCGCTTGATACCGAACATCTGCTCATTTTCTTGCGCTGAAAACTGCACGCACATCGAGTTGAGTTTTTCAACACCCACACCATGCTCGCCCGTGACCGTGCCGCCCATGGCAACACTGGTTTCTAAAATTTCAGCGCCAAACATCTCGCATCGGTGCAGTTGGTCAGCATCATTGGCATCAAAAAGTATCAAGGGATGCAAATTGCCATCGCCTGCATGAAAGACATTGGCGCAGCGCAACTGGTACTTTTTCTCCATCTCGGCAATGGCCAGCAAAATATCAGCCAGGCGTTTGCGCGGAATGGTGGAGTCCATGCACATGTAGTCGGGGCTGATCCGGCCCGAAGCGGGAAAAGCATTTTTACGACCTGACCAGAACCTCAGCCGCTCGGCTTCATTCTGGCTGACGGCAATCGCAGTGGCACCGCAGCTTCTCAACACGGCTGTCATGCGGCCAATTTCTTCTTCGACCTCTTCAACCGTACCATCGCTTTCGCACAGCAAAATAGCCTCGGCCGTGAGGTCGTAGCCTGCGTGCACGAAGTCTTCCACTGCGGCGGTCATGGGCTTGTCCATCATTTCCAGGCCTGCCGGAATAATTCCTGCGGCAATCACGCTGGCAACTGCGTCACCGGCTTTGCGCAAGTCATCAAAGCTGGCCATGATGCAGCGCGCAAGCTGCGGCTTGGCAATCAGCTTGACGGTGACTTCAGTCGTCACGGCCAGCATGCCTTCACTGCCAATGACCACGCTGAGCAAGTCAAAACCCGGCGCGTCAAGCGCTGCGCTGCCAAATTCGACTTCATGGCCTTCAATCGTGAAGCCTTTGACCTTGAGCACGTTGTGCACCGTCAAGCCGTACTTCAGGCAATGCACACCGCCAGAATTTTCGGCGACGTTGCCGCCAATGGTGCAGGCGATCTGACTCGATGGGTCAGGCGCGTAATACAGGCCGTGCGGCGCTGCGGCCTCAGAAATTGCCAGGTTTCGCACGCCGCCTTGCACCACAGCGGTACGGGCCAGCGGATCGAGGTTCAAGATTTTGTTGAACTTGGCCAGGCTCAGTGTGACGCCCAACTTGTGCGGCATGGCGCCGCCGCTCAGGCCCGTGCCCGCACCACGCGCGACCACGGGAACGTCCATCGCGTGGCAGGTTTTAAGCACTGCCTGGACCTGGGCATAGGTTTCTGGCAGCACCACTACCAGCGGGCGTTCGCGGTAAGCGGTCAGGCCATCGCATTCATACGCGGTGGTGTCCTCAAGGTTCCAGAGCAGCGCGTGGGCAGGCAGCACGGCTTGCAACGCCTTGACGACGCCTGCCTGGCGGCTGGCGCGGGTGGCTGCCCAATCGTTCGCCTGTTCAAGCAGCTGTTGTTGGGCGGGGGATATGGGTGCGTTCATGCAATGTCTTTCAGCTTTTCCCTACTGTACGCCGCAGCTGCCGCCGGTAGTTGAAATAAATTTCAGCCACGCATGAAAACCGGCGCGGCAGGCGCTTACTGCACCACCGTTTTCACTGGCGTTCCTACTTTGATGTCGCCACCCGCATACACACCATTGAGCAAGCGCAGTTGCTGTTCCGGGTTGGCAATCGGCGACGACCGCGCCAGCTCGGCAAACCCGCCACGCGGCAGGGCCACAGTGCGCATGGACCACGGCCTGGCTGCCCCTTTGTCGCTTGCCGTCAGCGCCCTGAAGGTGTTTTCAGTCTCAAGCATCTGCGCCCGGTTGCGCTGCAGGGCTGCAGCGTCTTTGGCCGCGTGAATGAACAGGTACACACCGCTGACCGGGCCATTGATCAACGTTACATCGGTGTTCTGGCGCTGGCCATTTTTTGCGACCTGCGTGCCGACAAAACGCGTGGCCTGCAGGCCGTTGACTTGCAGGCGCTCAGCGCGCCCGGTGTCTGGGTTGATCAGCTTTTTGATGATGTCGTCGTGGGTTTTGCCTGCATCTGGCGGGACGATTTTGATGATGACACCGGCATCACGGGCGCCATTGACGACCATGATTTGATCGGCCTCGTTTTGAATACGCCAACCCTCGGCTGCAGTTATAGCAAAGCCCAGACCGGAATGGTAAAAATTGCGGCCGCGCGTCAGCCCTTGTTCGGGGCTTTCGCCAAAGGTCATGCCGTCAAGCAGTTGCTGGTAGCGCGCCCGACCTTCATCTTTGTATGCAGCGGCGGTTTTGTATTGCGCAGCCAACTGGGTGATGGTGCTGAGCCGCTGGTCGTTGCTGGGGTGGGATGCGAGCCAGCTGTTTTGCTCTGGTGCGGGCCTGCCCTGAGCATTGGCAAGGTCAGCAGCAAAGCGTTCCTGGTTTTTCAGCACATTGATCACGTCGATCATGTTGCGCGGATCAAAGCTGATGCGGGTTAAATATTCCGCGCCCAGGCCATCGGCCTGCAGCTCTTGCTCGCGGCCGTATTTCGACACATACCCAGCGGCGGCGGTTTGTGAAATGTCGCTGGCCATCTGGCCTGCGCCGCCGACGCCTTTGGCCTCAAGCACTGCGCCCAGTACGCTGGCCGCCAGCACGCCCAGCCCGGCGTTTTGCTGGCGCGTGGCACGCTGGGCGCCGTGGCGTGCAGTGACGTGCCCAATTTCATGGCCAATCACGCCGGCCAAATCAGCCTCGCTTTCAAGGTACACCATCAAGCCGCGTGTGATGTACACGTAGCCACCCGGCAACGCAAAAGCATTGATCTCAGGGCTGTCAAGTGCGGTGAAGGTCCACTGCAAATTGGCGCGCTGGGACTGCCTGGCCAGGCGCTGGCCAACGTCGTTCACGTACGCCTGTACTGCAGGGTTCTTGATGACGCCGTACTCTTCCAGCACCTGCGCGTGGGCTTTTTTGCCTTCGGCAATTTCGTCCGCTTCGCTCATCACACTGCGCTCGGTCTTGCCCGTCACGGGATTGACAACGTTGCTGCCGCACGCCGTAAGGAGACCTGCTGACAGCATCAGGGCTGCCATGGTAGGAGAAAAGTGCTGCATGTTTTCTTTCGTTGAATTTTGATCAGCCGCCGAGGCTTTTGCGCAACCAGTCGGCAAACGCCGCGCATTCCCAGCGCTCCATGGTGCCGGTGCGCCAGCACAAATAATGCGCATGTGGAGACGCAATGTTAGTGGCAAACGCTGTGTGGCTGCCCAGGCGAACCAGCGCGCCGCTATCAAGCCACGGCGCGCCGAGCTTGAGGCGAATCAGCGCAATGCCCATGCCCGCTGCAGCGGCATCGCACATCAGGCCGATGTCGTTGAACTGAGACCCATCTACTGGTTCTGGCCAATCAAGTTGCTGCGCGGCAAACCAGGTGCGCCAGGGCTCCAGCGGTGAGCGCAACATGCTTAAACCCTCGATGTCACACGCTTCATCAAACGGGCCATGCTCACGCACAAAAGCCGGTGACGCAAGTGGCGTGACCTCGTCTTTCATCAAGCAAACATGCTCCACATCCGCATAGCGGCCGGTGCCAAAGCGCACCATCAAGTCAGCGTCTTCAGCCACCACATCCAGCAGGGGAATCGACACCTGTAGCGTCAAATCAATTTCAGGGTAGGCCTGCGTGAACTGCCTAAGGCGCGGGATCAGTATTGAACGCGCAAATGTCGGAGTGACGGCCAGGCGCAATTTTCGCTTGCTGGGGTTGCTGCTTTGGCCCGCCGCGCCGGGAAACTTTTGCAACGTGGCCAGCCCGTCACGCACATGTGCCAGGTATTCACTGCCTTCTGTTGTCAATGAAAAGTCGGCCCGGCCAAACAGCTTGGTGCCAATAATTTGCTCCAGCTGCTTGACGCGGTGGCTCACTGCGCTGGGCGTCACGCACAGCTCTTCTGCGGCCTGGGTGACGCTGCGCAAACGGGCCAGAGTTTCAAACGTCAACAGGCACTGGATGGGAGGAATGCGCGTAGTCACGGGGGTGTTAATGTAGGTGCTGGTGCCACCTGCGCGGCTTCCAGCTGCTCGGGTGTCATGGTTTTTTCAAGCGCCAGGAGTTCAGTGCGTGCAACTGAATTATTGCTTTTTGCGGCCAAGGTCAACCAGCCGTGCGCAGCGCTGCGGTCAATGTCTACTCCCTCACCTTTGATCAGCGCCCGCGCCCACATGACTTGTCCGGCTGAGTATCCGTTTTGAGCTGACAACTTGAACCAGCCCGAAGCAGCTGCCGCATCACGCGCCACGATCGTGCCACGGAGATAAGCCTGCGCTACAAAATAAGCCGTCAGTGGCCGCGCCGCACCCATAAATTGCGTACTTGCTCTGCCGGAGCGTTTCACGATGGTGGGCACTTCACCTGTGCCCATCGCCAGCGCTTTGACCTGCTCAACCGCAGCCAGATTGAACAAGCGAGCGCGCTCGGACGCGACCTCGGCAGGCACACCCAGGTCAGCCTGCTTTGCTACAGCGTCGCTGAGCGACACCAATGCCTCTAGCGGGGTTGAGCCCTTTTTCAGATGGGGGTCGTACCAGGCTTTAAGCAGCAGTTGGTCCAGCGGCAGGAACTCGTCCCGCTGAAACGCAAAATAGCTCAGCACTGTTTTGCCAGACGGGTGGCCCAGGATTCCCATGGCGTGCATTACTTCGTGAAACGTACAGCGCCAAGCACCCTTGGACTGCATCTTGACCACGACTTTGGTCAGCGCCCAATTCGTCCATTGCGGGTAAGTTGTGCATGGCATGGTTTCAGGCAAACCGTCGTTTTTGACAATTTCAAATGTCAGTAGCGCCCCACCACCTATTTCAGCTGGTGTAACAATCACAGTTATCTGAAGCTGTGTAGCCTGCGCTGCATCGCGCATCGCTTTTTGGATGTGCTCGCGATGGCGATCAACTTCATGCCCCGTGATGGTGTATGTCAGCGGCTTGTCCCACCGCAGTAAATTCCTCGGCGTGCCGCGCTCGTCCCAGAGGCTCTCCCACACGGTTTGCAGGTTGTCGTCCAGCTTGTCGGCGTGCGCAGCCAACGGCAGCCACCAAATCAGAAATACCCAAAGACCGGCGGCTCTTGTTAGCCAGATCAGGTTGGTGACCATAAGAGTCCTGTTCAAAAACAACCGCGTTGCTCAATGATCGGGCTTTCATTCAAATCACCGCCAATGATTTGCTCCAGCTGATCGACGCGGCGGCTCACTGCGCTGGGCGTCACGCACAGCTCTTCAGTGGCCTGCGTGACACTGCACAGACGCGCCAGGGTTTCAAACGCCCACAAGCACTGAATGGGGAGAATACGGGCTTGGCTCATAACCGAGTATCGCGCCTTAGTGGGGCCTGGCCCGATGCGGCGCAAGAAAGCCGAGCAGCACACTCAAAAGCAAGCCGAGCGCCGCCGCCCAAGTTAGATTGCGCCAAAAAACTGGCGCGGCGCGGATGACGTTGACATCGTCTACAAAAATCGTTTCGCATGCGCCGTTTCCGGTGTCGGTTCGCACTGTGCTGGTACCGCGCGAAAAATTCAAGCCTGATTGGTGTTTGTAGCTGGCAAGCTGGCCAGTGATGTGAATCTGGTCCCCGATGCGCACATTGCGCAGCTTCCTGGCCAGACGCGCGTCGTCCGTCAGGATGTGGTTGTTGGATATTTTGTTGGCGTCAAAAGCCCGCCACGCCTCGTCGCTGGAAGTTTGCCAGTTACATGTCCACTGACTGCTGGAAAATGAAAGGTTGCGGTACGCACCACCGAGCGCATTGCTGCCCCACACCACGCACAAATCAGTGACGTTCAGGTTGTCTTGTGTGGCGGCATGCACGTAGTCCCACCAGCTATCGGCATTGTGTTTACTGACGACCAGGCCGTAAATCTCATAGCGGTGCGATGGCTCGATGGTGTACGTAACGCCACCGGCAGCCTTGGTGAACGGCGCTTGCACAACGCTTTGCTGGCGAGGCTCATCACTGAGCTCGGCGCGCAGCGTTGCGACATCTGGCAAGTTGGCGTAGTTGTACAGCCCGGCTGCGAGCAGTGCGGTGCAGACGGCGAAGGAAATTTTGAGCACAGAGAAATCTCAAGTAGCGGTCAGTTATCCGTCAAGTAGCCGTCAAGCAATCGAATTGGCCTACTTAAAAATAACGGTCTTGTGACCGTTGAGCAGCACGCGGTGCTCGCTGTGCCATTTCACGGCTCTTGCCAGCACGCGGCTTTCGGTGTCTTTGCCGCGTGCGGTAAGGTTTTCTGGCGTGTCTTTGTGGTCAACGTGGGTCACGTCTTGCTCAATGATCGGGCCTTCGTCCAGATCGGTGGTGACGTAATGCGCGGTTGCGCCAATGACTTTCACGCCGCGCTCATGCGCCTGGTGATATGGCTTGGCGCCTTTAAAACTCGGCAACATGCTGTGGTGAATATTGATGGCGCGTCCGGCCAGGCTGGCGCATAAATCGTTGCTGAGAACCTGCATGTACCTGGCCAGCACCACCAGCTCGGCGCCTTCGGCCTCAATGATTTCTAGCTGCTTTGCCTCGGCCTGGGATTTGGTTGCGGCTGTAACAGCAATGTGGTGAAACGGCACGTTGTAGCTGGCCGCTAGCTGGTAAAAATCGCGGTGGTTGCTGATGATGGCGCGCACGTCAATCGGCAACAGGCTAGACTTGGCCCTGAAGAGCAGGTCATTCAGGCAGTGGCCGTCGCGGCTGACCATGATGACGCAGCGCATGGCCGATTCGGTGGAATGCAGCTTGAACCGCATAGCAAAAGGCGCAGCGAAAGCAGTAAGTTCAGCTTGTAGCTGGTCTGGCGCCAGCGTGTCGCACGCAAACTGCACCCGCATGAAAAACAGACCCGTGGCTGGGTCGTTGTACTGGGCGGCTTCTTCAATGTTGCCTTGGCGCTCGACCAGAAAACCCGATACGGCGTGAACAATGCCGACTCGGTCAGGGCACGAAAGGGTCAGGATGTAGGCAGGTGTCATAAGCTGTAAATTGTCGCAGGTCAGCATGCGCCATATGCATTGGTGTCAGAATGCAAATACTGACCGAAAAGTCAAGTTATTCAGTGTTATTCCGCCAACTTTGGAGATTCGCCATGGCCTACCAAAATTTCAACATGGACCACCAGTGGCTGCCGTTTACGCCGAACCGCAGCTTTAAAAACGACCCGCGCGTTTTTGTGGCCGCCGACGGCGTTGAGTTCACCACCCACGACGGCAAAAAAGTCATTGATGGCATTTCCAGCCTGTGGTGCGTGACTGCCGGGCACAACCGCAAACCCATCAACGAGGCAATCAAAAAGCAGCTTGATACGCTGGACTACGCTACGGCTTTCCAAGCCAGCAACGACCAGGCATTCAAAGCGTCAGAGATGATTGCCGCCATGGCGCCGGGCGACCTGAACAGGGTGCTGTTTTGCAGCTCGGGCTCTGAAGCGGCGGACACATCACTCAAAGTGGCGCTGGCCTACCACCGTGCACGCGGCGAAGGCCACCGCAACATGTTTATTGGACGTGAGCGCGGCTACCACGGCGTGGGTTTTGGCGGCATGAGCGTGGGCGGCATTCCGGCCAACCGCAAGGCCTACGGCACATCGCTGCTGCCACGTGTTGACCACATGCGGTTTATTCACGACCCCGTGAACCACGCCTACATTCACGGTGCGGAACCTGAGTGGAAAGAAGACATTTTGCTGGAGCTGGAAAACCGCATTTTGCCGCTGCATGACCCGAGCAACATTGCGGCCGTCATTGTGGAGCCGGTTGCTGGCAGCGCCGGCTGGTATCTGCCCCCGAAAGGTTACCTGAAGCGCCTGCGGGAGATTTGCGACAAGCACGGCATTTTGCTGATTTTTGATGAGGTGATCACGGGTTTTGGCCGCCTGGGCGTGAACTTTGGCGCCGACTATTACGGCGTGGTGCCCGACATGCTGAACTTTGCCAAAGGCGTGACCAACGGCGTGATACCGCTGGGCGGCGTGATTTGCTCTGACCGCATTTACAACGCCATGATGAACGCCAATTCAAACGCACCAGACCACGCGATTGAGTTCTTTCATGGCTACACGTATTCGGGCCACCCGGTGGCGTGCGCGGCGGCCATTGCCACCCTCAATTTATTCCAGCACGACAACCTGTTTGAACGCGCCGGAAAAATGGGCGTGGTGCTGGGCGATGCGATGCACAGCACCATGAAGGGCTTGCCCAATGTGGTCGGCATACGCAGCATGGGGCTGGCAGGTGCAGTAGAGCTGGCGCCTGTTGCGGGCGCACCCGGCAAGCGGGCTTTTGATATTTTCATGGCGTGTTTCCACCACGGCGTGCTGGTGCGGCCGGCGGCTGAAAACATTGTGATTTGCCCACCGTTCATTGTCGAGAAGGAGCACATCGACAAAATCATGAACGTGGTGAGCGATGCAATCAGGAAGCACGCCTGAAAAGCACGCCACAAGGCTCTGGTTACGCTGAATATTAAGCAATATCGACCTGCAGCCCACCAAATACGGGTGCTAGCAGCTATTTAAATAATAGCAATTTAGCACTCTGCGCGGTTCAATCAGGCAGCCGCCAGAAAACTCTGCACCGCCTCCATTGGCGCCGCGTCTGGCTTGTCGCCCTCCAGCACGCGCAGTTCTTTGCGCACCATTTGCACGCCGCCAAATATGGTGGCAAAGGCAACGTCTTTTGCGTCGCGCCCGGTGCCCACGCGCACCAGGCGGTCGGTTGGGGCTAACCGCGTTGCGTCAAACAACACCCACCGGTCGTCCAGCCAGGCTTCAAATAACGCGTGAAAGTCTTGCGGTGGGTCTTCAAAATTGACGTAGCCCACCACCAGTCGCGCAGGAATGTTCAGCGCCCGGCAAAACGTGACGCCAAGGTGCGCAAAGTCACGACACACGCCCATGCGCTGGATGAAAACATCTTGCGCGGTGGTCGTTGAGTTGCTCGAACCTGGCAGGTACTGCACTGATTCAAAAATCCACGCTTCAATGGCGCGCACGCGGCTCAGGCCATGCGGCAAATCACCGAACAATTGCTGCGCCGCGCGGCTGAGCAGATCCGACTCGCAGTAGCGGCTTGGAAACAGGTAGCGCAGTGCGTCGTCGGGCACGCTGGTGACCAGCGCCTCATCAAGGTACAACGGCACGGGCGTCGGCATCAGCTCAACGTCTGCGTAGTAGCTCAGCGTCAAGAGGCCCTTTGGCGCATCAAGCCGCACGAACCGGTTGCCGCAGCGCTCGTCGGTGAAGGTGCGCACCTTGACACTCGGCGCAATGCTCAAGCGCTCGCTCACCACGCGGTGGCAGGAGTCGAACGCCGCTTCAACGTTGAACAGAAAATGTGCTGGCTGCGTGACGTCGTATTCAAGCAATAAATCAATACTGGCGGTGTGCATGGTGGTGTGGCTGGTCTAAAAAGAATCGATTTACTTCAGAATTTTCTTCGCGGCCCCAACGCCAAGCGCCGCCAGCACAATGAAAATGACGGTGAGAATCAGAAACAGGCCAAACGCGATTTTGGCAATGCCTGCAGCACCAGCAGCAACGCCGGTAAAGCCCAGCACTCCGGCGACCAGCGAAATGAGCGCGAAAATAATGGCGTACTTCAGCATGACGAACTCCTTGAGTTGGTTAAAAAACTATTTGTAAATGGTAAAAAGACGATCGCGGGTACCCCATCAGCAGGCTGCGCATTGCCCCGTAGGACAATGCCGGGCACGTGTCAATTGCTATTATTAAAATAGCTGCTTGCGCCCGTATCTATTCGGCAATAGCCCTTTTCTGCTTGAACTTCCAAACTTAATTACACTTTTGGCTGATTTACCCGTTTGCCCCATCACCCAAGGAACCCGATGAAGCTTTATTTCGCCACTGGCGCTTGCTCAGTTGCTGTACGTATTGTGTTGATTGAAGCCGGCATGGCTTTTGATGACAGCCGCGTCAACACCAGAACCCACCTGCTTGCCGACGGAGGCGATTACTACGCCATCAACCCCCTGGGCTACGTGCCGCTGCTCGAATTAAACGACGGCACGCACCTGACGGAAGGCCCCGCCATCGTGCAATACATTGCCGACCAGGTGCCTGAAAAAAACCTGGCCCCCGCCAATGGCACGATAGAGCGGGCGCAAATGCAAGGCTGGCTGAATTTCATTGGCACCGAGCTGCACAAAGGTTTTGCCCCACTGTTTAACCCCGCCACCCCGCTAGAGTACAAGCCGATGGTGATTGAAAAGCTGCTCAGCCGCCTTGCCTGGGTTGACTCCCAATTGGCCGGCAAGCATTACCTGATGGGCGACGCTTTTACCGTGGCCGACCCGTATTTGTTCAATGTGAGCAACTGGGCACCGCTGGTGAAGGTGGATATTTCAGGCTTGGCCAATCTGGCCGACTTCCGGGCGCGCATGCTGGCCAGACCTGCAGTAGTCGCGGCCATGCGGGCCGAGGGGCTGATGAAGTAGACGCGTTTTAAAGCGCGCGTCCTACAACCACGGCCAAGCATCAAGCGGTGTTTGGCATCACACTTGATGCCCTGTTCACCTTTTGAGAGCCAGCTTTTTTATGCCCACATTATTCGACCCCGTCCAAGCCGGTGACCTCCATTTGTCCAACCGCATCGTGATGGCGCCGCTCACGCGCAACCGCTCGCCTGACGCGATTCCCGGCCCGTTTGCCGCCGAATACTATGCCCAACGTGCGTCAGCCGGGTTGATCGTGACGGAAGCCACCGCCATTACGCAGCAGGGCCAGGGCTACTCTGACGTGCCGGGCCTATACGGCACGGAGCAGCTTGATGCCTGGAAAAAAGTCACCCACGATGTGCATGCTGCGGGCGGCAAGATTGTGGTGCAGCTCTGGCATGTGGGCCGCGTGTCGCACACGTCGCTGCAGCCTGATAACGGCGCGCCGGTCGCGCCATCGGCCATCACCGCCAAAACCAAAACCGTTTTGATTCAGGACGGCAAGCCGGTGTTTGTTGAAACGTCCGAACCCCGAGCCCTGAAAGCACAAGAGCTGCCGGGCATCGTGCACAGCTACCAGGCCGCAGCCCGCAATGCGGTTGAAACCGCTGGTTTTGATGGCGTGGAAATCCACGCGGCCAACGGCTATTTGTTAGACCAGTTTTTAAAGGCCGGTTCCAACCACCGCGAGGACGATTACGGCGGCAGTATTGAAAACCGCGCGCGCCTGCTGCTTGAAGTGACCCGCGCCGTGACGGCTGCTGTGGGTGGCGGCCGCACCGGCATTCGCCTGTCGCCCGTGACGCCCGCAAACGATGCGTTTGATCCAGACCCACAGCCGCTTTTTGACTACGTGGTGCGCGAACTTGCCAGCCTGAACCTGGCCTACATCCACATCATTGAGGGCGCCACTGGCGGGCCACGCGCTTTGCCAGACCGCCCGTTTAACTACACCGCGTTGAAGGCGGCCTACACCAACGCTGGTGGGCGGGGCGCGTGGATGGTCAACAACGGGCTGGACAAAACGCTGGCTGAAAAAGAGCTGGCGGAAGGTGCCGACCTGTTCGCGTTTGGTCGCCCCTACATCGGCAACCCTGACCTGGTAGCGCGCCTCAAACACGGGGGTCCCTTTGCTGAAAGCGACAAGGCCACCTGGTACGGCGGCGGCGCTGAGGGTTACACCGACTACCCGCCAATACAAGCCTGATTGCTATAAATAGAGGAGCTGCTTGCGCCCATATTTATTGCGCTAGAGGCCGATATGGCTTGAAATACAGCGTGAAAATGCGCCTGCAGACCTAAATAGAGCACCGGTGGCCGCGCGGCCTACAGCTAGTCCCCGCCGCCGCCGCCATCGCCGCCGCCACCATCGCCGCCATTGCCACTGCTTCCTTCAGCACCGCCAAAGCCTTCATGGTCGCCCTCAAAGCCGCTGTCTGAAAAGCTGGTGCCGAAGCAAACCTCACCAGACTGCTCGCCAGGTACTGCCCGCTTGAAAGCAGGGCCGCTGGCTGCGTACACAATGCCGCCCGCAACCGCCAGCTTGGCATCGAGCGCGAACAAAATCGGCAGGCGGGTGGGGTTCTTCGGTTTGATGGCCTCTTCCTTACAGGCCCAGTACCAGGCGCGGCGCAGCGCGTCGTTGTCTTCAGCATTGCGCCCCAGGCGGCACGCCGGTGTTGGCGGCAGCACCCGGCCAAATGCCATTTGGCACCAGCTTGCGTAGGCTTCCTGGCTGGCCGCAAACTCTTGCCACAAGCGCTCCAGCAGTTTTGAGGGCATGGCTACCGGTTTTTTGCCGCTGCGCACACACGCCAGAAAAAACTGGCGCAATCCACGTTCGGCCAGGTCGCAGTCTTTGCCGCTCAGATCGGGATAGGCTTCGCGCAACTTGCGCTTTAAAAACTGCGGCAGCGGACCTTCGCGCACAAAGCGCTCGCGCATCCATTTGCCCCACGCCATGACCAGCACGCTGACCAGCACCACAAGCACAAACAGGGGAATCCACGACACCTTGGGCCGGGCGCTGCTGATCAGGCTGCCGACAACCATCCAGCCAATCAGCAACGCGCCAAAACCCCAAGTTGAAAACCGAACCAGAAATCTTTGAAACGCTGTCATGCTTGCTCCGTTGGCTGAGGTGTTGCACCTCCAGCGATTTCAGATTGTCAACTGCTATTATTTAAATAGCTGCTTGCGCCCGGTTTTATTGCGCCACAGCACTAAAAAGCTTGATTCCGTCACGTGCAGCCTGCTCGGGGTCAGCAGCCAGTGTGACCACGCTCACTACGGCCACGCCGTCGTTGTCTGCGTTCAGGCAGGCCCGCACGCCGGGCAAGCGCTCCAGCGAAATGCCGCCGATCGCCACTACGGGATACGGCGCGGCCAGCTTCGCCCAAGCGGCCAGGCGCTCAAGGCCCACAGCGTCGTAAGGCATGGCCTTCAGCGTAGTCGGGTAAATCGGGCCAATTGCCAGGTATGAAGGCTGAACGGCTTTCGCCCGAGCCAGCTCTGCCGGGGTATGGGTGGACAAGCCCAGCCGAATGCCCGCCAACCGCAGCGGTTCAATATCGGCGGTGTCTAAATCTTCTTGCCCCAAATGCACGCCATATGCGCTAGCGGCCAACGCAAGCTGCCAGTGGTCGTTGATGAACACTTGTGCGCCGGTCACGGCTTTGCCAGCTTCAACTGCGGCAATCACTTCAATGGCGATGTTGGCTGGAGTGTGATCCGCTGCCTTGATGCGCAGCTGGATGGTGCGCACGCCCCAGCTTAAAAGACGCTCAACCCAGGCTGCGGTGGGCACGACGGGGTAAAAGCCGATGGGGTGGGTAAGCGGAGAGAAGGGGTGTGGCACGGTCATTAGATTGCCTGTTTGATAAGGTGTTCAGAAATTCAATTCTCGGGAGTCAGGGCAAGGCGCCCGGAGCGCAGGATACCGAAATGCACTTAGGTGCATGAGGATTCCTAGCACCGCCGAACGCCGCGTGTTCGCTGACCCTCCGTGCAGACCTGCGCCCGAAAATTGGATTTGTGAGCACCTCACGGGGCGTGCCAGAAAGGGACGCCGACGGTGGGTGTAGATGCCTGCGCAGCAGCGCGCTCAGGCATGGGAGTTGATTCATACGCAGCCCGGCCTGCAGCCACACCGTCGGCAAAGGCCTTGGCCATCCGCACAGGGTCGCCCGCTTGCGCCACTGCCGTGTTCAGCAGCACCGCGTCAAAACCCAGCTCCATCACCGCAGCGGCGTGCGATGGTCGGCCCAAACCGGCATCGACTATCAGCACGGCATCTGGCAAGCGGCGGCGCATGGTCTCCAGCGCATACGGGTTCAGTGGCCCGCGCCCGGTGCCAATCGGCGCAGCCCACGGCATGATGGCGGCGCAGCCTGCGTCCCGCAGCTTTTGTGCAATCACCAAGTCGTCTGTCGTGTAGGCGAAAACGGCAAACCCCTCTTTGGCCAGCACGGTGGCCGCATGCAAAGTGGCGTGGGTGTCGGGCTGCAGCGTGTAGTCGTCACCAATGACTTCGAGCTTGATCCACGTGGTACCAAAAATCTCGCGCGCCATGTGTGCCAGCGAGATGGCCTCTTCAGCTGTGTGGCAGCCTGCGGTGTTGGGCAAAACATGGCACTTCATCGCCTGCACCCGCTGCCAAAAGCTGTTGCCGCCGCCGCTTTCAGGTTGAAGGCGGCGCAGGCCGACGGTGAGGACCTGCGTGCCGCTGGTAGCTACTGCGTCGCTCAGAATTTGGGGTGATGGATAGTGGGAGGTGCCCAGGAATAGGCGGCTTGAAAGCGTTGTGCCCGCGACTGTGAAATCTGACATGTCAACCCCCGGTTATTGGTGTGACGATGTCAATGCGGTCACCGTTTTCAAGCGTGCGCTCCGGCCACTGCATACGCGGCACAAACGTGTTGTTGATGGCGCAGGCAAAAGCTGTCTCTAAATTGTAGCCACGCGCCAGCAGCAGGGCTTGAAGCGTCGTGGCTTCGACAGCGATGCGTTCGCCATTTATTGAAACATCAATCGTCATGCAGTAATTTTCCTTGCAAATCATTTACCAGCGCAGGCGCACACAAATAGCCATGCCGGTACAGGCCGTTGATGTGCCACACGCCATCAATCTGTGCAAGCGCCGGGCGGTGGTCATCCAGCGCCGGGCGCAGCGCTGCCGACATGCGCAACACGCGTGCCTCACCAAAGGCAGGGTGCAGGCTGTGCAAGGCGCTGGCGAGCTCAAGCACCGAGCGCACCGTGACTGGCCCAGTGTCTTCAGACTCCAGCTCGGTCGCGCCCACTACAAACTCGCCATTCGGGCGCGGCGCGACATACAGCTGGTAGCGCGGGTGCATCAGGCGCACCGGGCGCTTGAGCGTGATGCCTTGGCATTCAACGCGCAGCACCTCGCCGCGTACGCCGCGCAGAGTCGACAGCTGCGACTTGCTGCCAACACCGCGTGCATCAACAGCCGCGTCTACGCCGTGCCGCTGGTTTGCGCAAACGATGGCCTTTGGTTCAACCCCTTCAACAGCTAGCCCTTCATGCCACTGCACGCCCTGGCGATCCAGTTCAGTCGCCAGCGCAGCCATCAACTGGTCATTCGCCAGTTGCCCTTCACCCGCCAAAAACAGGCCGCCATTAAAGCGCCCCGCGAGCGTCGGTTCGACTTGGGCCAGCGCGGCAGCATCCAGCGTTTGCACTTGCGCTTTGGAAGCCTCAGGCAACTTGTGGTGGAGCAGCCGGGTGAAGTGTTCCAGCGACGCGCCGTCTTGCGTGTGTGCAACGACAACAGTGCCGTCTTGCCTGAAGTAAACCGGTGTGGCCATTTGCGCCAGCCACTGCGGCCACAGCAACAACGAGCGTTGCCCCAACTCAAATACCGCATCATCAGACACCGCCAGCTCCGCCAGTGGTGAGAGCATGGCAGCGGCTGTTTGCGACGCGCTGGTCAAGTCGTCACGGTGCTTTGCGTCAAACAGGCTCACACGGGCGCCCGCCAAAGCCAGCCGCCAAGCCAGCAGGCGACCCGCCAGGCCTGCGCCTGCTATGCCGATGTGGGGTGTTGTCATGAGGTTGAGTAATTCGGGGGTTTCAACGCGGAGAAGATGCACGGACAGCCGGAGGGCTCCGAGATAACTTCAATGAAACAAAAAATTTTCTCCTGCGCGTCATCCGCTCTCCCCTCATCTCCGCGTTGAGTGCCCCGCTTCCGCATTTATGAATAAATCTCGCTCCCACCCTCACGAAACTCTTTGGCTTTTTCTTCAAACCCGCTGTCAATCCGCTTGATGGCGATCACACCCAGCGCAGGAGTCAATGTGGTTGTAGATGGATTCAACCGCGCAAACTCGCGCACCTCTTGCGAGATTTTCATCGAGCAAAACTTCGGCCCGCACATCGAGCAAAAATGCGCCACCTTGGCGTTTTCTTTCGGCAATGTTTCGTCGTGGTATTTCATCGCCGTGTCAGGGTCAATCGCCAGACGGAACTGGTCTTCCCAGCGGAATTCAAAACGCGCCTTGCTCACCGCGTTGTCCCACATCTGTGCGCCCGGGTAGCCCTTGGCGAGGTCACCTGCATGCGCGGCTATTTTGTAGGCAATCAAACCTTGCTTCACGTCATCACGGTTTGGCAAACCCAAATGTTCTTTCGGTGTCACGTAGCACAGCATGGCAGTGCCATACCAGCCGATGTTGGCCGCGCCCATGGCGGATGAAATATGGTCGTAGCCAGGTGAAATATCTGTGATCAGCGGCCCAAGGGTGTAGAACGGCGCTTCAAAGCAGGCTTCCAGTTGCTTCTCCACGTTTTCCTTAACGAGTTGCAGCGGCACATGGCCGGGGCCTTCAATCATCACCTGCACATCGTGCTTCCACGCGATTTGCGTCAGCTCGCCCAGCGTGTGCAGCTCGGCAAACTGTGCTTCGTCGTTCGCATCAGCAATTGAGCCTGGCCGCAAGCCATCACCCAACGAAAAGCAGATGTCGTACTGCTTCATGATCTCGCAAATGTCTTCAAAGTGCTCGTACAGAAAGCTCTCTTTGTGGTGCGACAAACACCACTTGGCCATGATGGAGCCACCACGCGACACGATGCCGGTCAAGCGATTCGCCGTCAACGGCACATACGCCAGCCGCACCCCGGCATGAATGGTGAAGTAGTCCACGCCCTGCTCGGCCTGCTCGATCAGCGTGTCGCGAAAGATTTCCCACGTCAGGTCTTCGGCCTTGCCATTGACTTTTTCCAGCGCCTGGTAAAGCGGCACGGTGCCAATCGGCACCGGTGAGTTGCGCATGATCCATTCGCGCGTTTCATGGATGTTGTCGCCGGTGGACAAGTCCATCACGGTGTCTGCGCCCCAGCGAATCGACCAGACCAGTTTGTCGACTTCTTCCTCAATGCTCGACGTGACGGCAGAGTTGCCGATGTTGGCATTGACCTTGATCAGAAAGTTGCGACCAATAATCATCGGCTCGCTTTCTGGGTGGTTGATGTTGTTCGGGATCACGGCGCGGCCGCGCGCCACTTCGTCGCGCACGAATTCAGCGGTGACTTGCTGCGGAATCGACGCGTTAAACGAATGCCCTTTTTTCGGCAAGCGCTCCGTCGCCAGACGCTCTGCCAATTGCGCGCGCACCAGGTTTTCACGGATGGCGATGTATTCCATCTCGGGGGTGATGATGCCTTTACGGGCGTAATGCATTTGCGAGACGTTCATGCCGGGCTTGGCACGGCGGGGCACAGGGGCGTGCGACATGCGCAGCGCGGTAAGTGCCGGGTCGTTCAGGCGCTCGCGGCCATAAGCGCTGCTGATGCCATCAAGCGCTTCGGTATCTTGGCGCTCATTGATCCATGCGCCGCGCAAGGGCTGCAAGCCGCGTGTCACGTCAATCGCAACATCCGGGTCTGTGTACACGCCGGACACATCAAACAAGCGCAGCGGCGGGTTGGCCTCGCGGCGTGTGTTCGACCCTTCAGCCACCAGGGTGTCGGTCAGTGAGACCTCACGAAATGGCACACGAATATCGGGGCGCGAACCCTCAATGTAAATTTTGCGTGAACCGGGAAACGGTGTGCGCGTGATGCGACTGGTCAGGTCGGCGGTGTCAACAGTCAGTGAGGTTTTTGCCATGGCTTGTCTCCGTGTAGTGCAGGAAAATAAAGCCTGCCTGGAGAGCCCAACCCGTCGATTAAAAGGGAGTTCGGGAGCCAAAAAGCGTTGTTCCCTACGCGGGTTGCCGACACAATGTGGGCCCGATCAGGTTCAGCGGGTCTCACTTTTTACCAAGTGATCTCAGCCCATTCATTTTGGGCACCCCGACAAGCTGAAGCTATTGTATGCACTGCTGCCGATATGCGGTCAGGCGCGTGTAACTAGCGGTCAAACTCCCAGGTGACGCCAGCCGTCCACCAGCTCAGGCCACCTGAATTCAAACTGCGCGCGCGGCTGATGTCCAGCTTGACATCAGGCGTCAGCGCATAGCGGGCGCCGAGGCGGGCCGAGTTGCTGGACGATTCACGAAATCGTTCAGCTACCAACGACACAGCACTGCCAGGCGTCCATTCAAAGGCCACACCACCGCGCGGCTGACTCAAACCTCCGCGCACAAAGTTACGGCCCCAGTTGACATGCACCGACAGTGCATCGGCAACCCGCCATGTCACGGGAATCACGAGAGTGCTGCCGGCGTAGTGCGGCGACGCACTGTTGAATTTGGCTGATACCGCGGCGCCCACACTGATCGCATCGTTCAAGGAATAGGCCCATTTCATTTGTGGGCCAAAGCTGGTGGCAGCGTCAAAACCGGATTGATTTTCCCTGTCCAGATTCAGGCCCAGCTCCAGCGGGCCAATCCTGCAACCAGCGCCTGCGTGGAGCAACGACCGTTCGCCTCCCTTTTCGCGCTCCACCCAGCTTTCGAGCTTGCACTTGCGCTCATCAAGCACTGCAGCATCGTCTACAAAGTGGTGGCCACCGGCGGCCTGTACCGACAAACTCACCGCGCCCAAGCCTGCCAAAAAACCGGCTCGTTGCATGAGGTGTGTCATTGTTTTTTTTCAAAAGTTGCAAGCGTTAAAGCACAGAGTTTAAACAACGCCTAAATCGCGTAGGACGGCGCCGCTACTCGCCAGCCAGGGGTTGAGGGCTGAATAAACTGGCGCCATGAACACCACACCTGACGTCCGGACAGGCCAAGCGCCTGCCGTTTTAACCCGCGCTGTTTTCCACACTCGCTTCATGGAATCATTCATGGACCCGGCCTTCAAGCCCGAGGCTGAAGCCCTCGCCCGGCTGGAAACCGTCGCTTGGGAAGCCTACAAGGAAGGCCGCAAAGCACCGGTGACGCAGCCGGCTGGCAAAGGCTACGCCGACCCCGAGTACAAACTTTCAGTTGAATGGACCCAAACCAGGCGCAATATTGAAAAAGCGCAAGCAACACAAAAGAAAAAATCGAGCCCGTCGCGCGTTCTGCTGATCTGCGGCTCTGCAAGAAACGACGGCACTTGCCCCGGCGAGATGTCAAAGTCCTGGCGCTTGACGAATGCCGCAAAAACCGCACTGGTCAAGGCAGGCATGGAAGTAGACGTGCTGGACCTGAGCTTGCTCAACTCCAGCTACCACCTCCATATTCACCCCTGCAAAGGCTGCGCATCGACCGCCATGCCGTTGTGCCACTGGCCGTGCAGTTGTTACCCCAACCATGGGCAAGGCCAAACCAGCGACTGGATGGCCGAAATCTACGAGCGCTGGGCGGCAGCGCATGGCGTCATCATCGTCACTCCGGTGTACTGGTACCAGTCGCCCAGCCCGCTAAAACTCATGATTGACCGACTGGTATGCGCCGATGGTGGCAACCCCGACCCGAGCGCTACGGACGGCAAAGACCCGGCGGCGGCCAAAGCGCTTGAGCTCAAAGGCTGGGACTACCCGAAGCACTTGGGTGGCCGGGCCTATGGAGTGGTAGTGCACGGCGATGTGGCAGGCATTGAAGGTACGCGGCGTGCGCTGTGCGACTGGCTGGAATGGATGGGTATGGTGGACTCTGGCGTGCAGTCCAAACTGGACCGCTTTATTGGCTACTACGAGCCCTACGCCACCAGCCATGACACGCTGGACAAAGACAAGGCAGTGCAGGCCGAGGTGCGCAACGTTGCAGGCGCTGTGGCCAATGCTGTGAAAGCGCTGCGCGCTGGCGAGCTGTCGCAACCTGACAAAGACCTGGTGAAGCCGAGGCCAAAGTAGCGCGCAAGGGCGACGGTGCTTTGACGAAAAAAAGCCCGCTTTTTGCGAAGCGGGCTTTGATTGTGGCGGCCGGGGGCTGACACCACATGGGTGCATTGCCTGCCGGCGTGGCCGGATCTACTTGTTGGCAGGAGCTTCAGGTGCTGTCATGGTGGAGCTGCCGTCATTTGCTTTCATGCTGCTTTTTGACTTGTTCATGGCACGGCGCTCGTCGCGCGCAGCTTTGCGCTTGGCGTAACCCTTGCTTGGGGTGGTGGCGGCTGCTTTTTCGCCGGTGCTCAGTTCCCGGTCGGTCCTGTCAACGCCCGATTTGACTTCAGAACGGGTGGTGTTGGTGGTGGTGCCAACTTTTGGTGGCTCGCTCAGGTTTTTTGGCGGCACAGATGCATCAGGGCGAACCACTTCAGACTTGACTTCAGCGCGGGTGGTGTTGGTTGTGGTGCCTGGTTTTGGCGGCTCACCGAGGTTTTTCTCACCTGCTTTGCTGGTGTCACGGATGACTTCAGATTTAACTTCAGCACGGGTTGCCGGTGCGGCGGGAGTTTGCGCGACGGCGAAGCCTGCAGTCGCTAGCAGTGCAGTCATCAACAGCGAGGTCGTTGTGTTTTTCATTTTCAATTCCTTAAAAAGTTGTCGAGGGGTTCCTCAAAATCTTGTAGGGCTCTACAAAACTCTGCGGGGAGGCAAAAAGCAAACCCCACTGCGTAACGATAAGCATTTGGTATGAAGCTTTGAACCAGCGCAAGTGCACGATGCTTGTAGGACGGTACACGTTTGGCGTGTCATAGCTGCGGTACAGTGGCAGCATTTTCCAAACGAATCGATGGCTACGCGTTTCAAATCCGTCACCCCCTGCGCACCGTTGTCTGACCAGGTCGCTGACACCATTGCGCTGGAGATTCGCTCCAGCAGACTGGTGGCAGGCAACAAACTCCCGACCGAAGCCGAACTGACTGTGCAGTTCGGCGTTAGCCGTACCGTGGTGAGAGAAGCGGTGTCGCGGCTGAAGTCGCTTGGCCTGGTTGAGTCGCGGCAAGGCAGCGGCGTGTTTGTAATGCCGCCCGGATTCTCGCCACTGAAGTTTGATGCGCGCGCGGCGGTGTCGCGGCAGGCGGTGGTTCAAATCAATGAGGTCCGCCGATCGCTCGAGGCGGAAGTCGCGGCGCTGGCAGCCGAGCGGCGCACGCCTCTTCATTTGAAACGCATCCACCGCACTTCGAAGGCTCTGGACGATGCGGTTGCTTGCGGCGGAGATGGCGTCGACGAGGATGTGGCGTTGCACCGGGCATTTGCTGAAGCCGCGCAAAATCCGTTTTTAATCAGCACACTGGATTACCTGCGCCAATTTTTGCTCGGCGCAGTGCGCGTGACCCGGGCCAATGAAGCGCGCCGGGCCGACTTTACGCGGCAGGTCAGGCAAGAGCACATGGGCATCGTCAAGGCGATTGAACTGGGCGACGCCAGTAAAGCCCGCAAAGCTGCGACGCAGCACATGAACAACGCAATTGCCCGGATTGAAATGGCTGACAGCGCCTTCTGGGAGCAAGAAGGCGTCAGCCTGGCGCAGCCGCTGGTTACCAAAGCAAGGCGCCGCTAAAGTTCGCCTTGCAGCTCACGCACGTACGCGCCGATCAGGCTGTCGATATCAGCGTCAGGTAAAAGCCCCAGTTTTTGAGCCCTGGCGGCATGGATGTTGGCCGGCCAGCTGCTCACAATACGGGTGGTGGCCGCGTCGGGCGTCCAGTCGATCAGATCCGCACACGACTGGCCTGCAATGCGGGCCAAAGCTTCAGCCATGTCGCCTGCAGTAGTGGAAATGGCGGGCAGATTCATGGCGGTCAAAGCGCCCCATTTAGCGTTGCTTGCGCCAGCCGGGCGAAGCAAACCCTCAATGGTGCGGTCAGGCGACGACAAGGCCACCGGCGTACTTTTGGGAACAGGGCACAGCCCGCGCACGCCTGCCAAAGGTTCACGCATCATCCCACTCAAAAAACTGGACGCCGCCCCGTTGGGCTTGCCGGGCCGAACACTCACCGTCATCAACCGGACGATGCGGGCGTTGACAAAGCCTTTGCGGCCATAGTCTGCCACCAGCTGCTCACACATGAACTTTTGGATGCCGTAGCTGTTTTGCGGCGTGGGCAGCGTGCTGTCTTCAATCACTGCGGGCAAGGGTTGCGCGGCTGAATTGCCGAAGACGGCCAGTGAGCTGGCAAAAACCACCATAGGCGCTGTCTGCAATACCCGGCAGGCTTCTAAAACAGCGCGGGTCGCGTCCAGGTTGCTGCGCATGCCCAGATCGAAATCAGCCTCGCATTCACCGCTCACGGCGGCGGCCAGGTGAAAGACCACTGCAGCATCAGTGCCCAGCAGCGCAGCAGGGTTTGCCGCCGGAGCAAACAGCGCATTGAGGTCACCCACCACAACGCTTACACGCGAGTCGGCAACCAAGTCTGCAGCGGGCTGTACGCGGTCAATCAGCACCACGGATTTCACCGGTATCGGTTTGTGCCCGGCGAGGCTGAACTCGCCGGCTTTCAAAATCGTCCGCGCGAGACGGGCACCCAAAAAACCCGCGCCACCGGTAATGACTATTCGCATAAAAATCCTGGTTGTCTCATATGAATACTGTGTTGTCAGCTACCGTGCAGACACGCATCAAGCTTGCCGTTCGGGAAAGTCCGGCTTTTGCGAACAACTAAAATTTGTACGATAACCTTACAACCAGCGCATCAACCTGGTGTGTGGCCAGCGCCAAATTTTCGTTGAAAAAGCTTGCAGGCGGCCTCATGCGAAACCGCTTGTGCATTCAAACACTGGCTGGCCGATCAACCGATTTATCAAAAATACCATGCATCAAACAGCCACCATCCAGCGCCGGCACATTCTGAAAATCACTGGTGCGGCCTTGCTGCTGGCACCGGGTTTTACCAGCGCGCAAAGCTGGCCCGCCAGGCCCATCAAACTGGTTGTCCCGTTCCCGCCGGGCGGCTTGATTGACACGATGGCGCGGCTTATCAGCGCCCGGCTGGGCCAGGAGCTGGGCCAGGCGGTGGTGATTGACAACAAGCCCGGTGCAGGCGGAAACCTGGGCGCAGCAGAAGTGGCACGCAGCACGCCTGATGGCTACACGCTGCTCATGGCATCACCGCCCTTGACGATCAGCCCCGCGCTGTACCCCAGCATGCCGTACAAGCCTGAACAAATCATGCCGATCGGACTCATTGGCCGCGTGCCGAATGTGCTGCTGGTCAACCCCAAGAGCGGTATCAACAGCGTGGCTGACCTGCTGGCCAAAGCCAAAAGCGCGCCCGGCAAACTTAACTATGCGTCCAACGGCAACGGCACCTCGCTGCACCTGAGTGCTGAACTCCTTAAAAGCAGCACCGGAACTTTTATCACCCACATTCCCTACCGGGGTGCAGCGCAAGCGGTGACGGCGCTGATCGCGGGTGAAGTCGACATGATGTTTGAAAACCTTCCATCGGTGATTGGCCAGATTCAAGGGGGAAGCGTCAAAGCGCTCGCCGTGACAACGCTCAAGCGCAGCAAGGCGATTAGCAACGTTCCCACGTTGGCGGAATCAGGCTTGCCAAACTTTGACGTTAGCGCCTGGTATGGCCTGGCTGCGCCCGCAGGCACGCCAGCAGCCGTCGTTGTGCGACTGGAGCGGGCACTTGAAAAAATCGCCCGCGACGCTGAGACCGTGCGCACCATGGAGTCGCGCGGGGCTGAAGTCGACTTTCTCAACGCGCAGCTGATGGGCGCCTTCATGGCGGCTGATGCAGCGAAATGGAAGCGCGTGTCTACATTCGCGAAAATCACATTGGGTTAAAAAGCATGACCGCAACAGTTGGCCTGATCGGACTGGGTGCCATGGGCAGCGGCATGGCGCAATCGCTGCGCCGGGCCGGGCACACACCGTTTGTTTTCGATGTACGGGGCGACGTGGCCCAAGCCTTTGCAGCCAACGGCGGCGTAGCCTGTGCATCACCCAAAGATTTGGCCAGCCAGTGCAGCGTGGTGGTGTCTGTTGTCGTCAACGCCGCACAAACCGAAGACGTGCTGTTTGGACAACATGGCTGCGCCAGCGCCATGGCCCTCGGCAGCGTGTTTGTGATGTGCTCTACCGTTGACCCGAACTGGTCCATCGCTCTGGAGGCACGTTTGGCTGCGATGGATATTTTGTACGTCGACGCACCAATTTCTGGTGGCGCAGCGCGTGCTGCAAGTGGCGAAATGACCATGATGAGCGCCGCCAAACCTGAAGCCTATGCCGTGGCCGAGCCGTTTTTGCGCGCCATGGCCGGCACGCTGTACAAGCTGGGCGACAAAGCTGGTGCGGGCAGCAAGGTCAAAGTCATCAACCAGTTGCTGGCGGGCGTACACATTGCGGCGGCAGCTGAGGCCATGGCACTGGGCCTGCGGGAAGGTGTAGACCCCGCAGCGCTGTATGAGGTGATCACCCACAGCGCCGGCAACAGCTGGATGTTTGAAAACCGCATGGCGCACGTGCTGGCGGCCGACTACACGCCGCTCTCTAGCGTTGATATTTTTGTCAAAGACCTGGGCCTGGTACTGGACATGGCACGTGCCAGCAAATTCCCGTTGCCGCTTTCTTCTACTGCGCACCAGATGTTCATGCAGGCATCAACCGCCGGGTTTGCCAGGGAAGACGACAGCGCGGTGATCAAGATATTTCCGGGTATTGAATTGCCTGGGAAGCCATAAAAAACCATGCGCAAAATTTGTTTGGGCTGCATTGCTGATGACTTTACAGGCGCGAGTGACCTGGCCAACAACCTGGTGCGTGCTGGCATGCGCGTGGTGCAAACCATGGGTGTGCCCACCTCACCACTCAACGCGGATGTAGACGCGGTGGTGGTAGCGCTCAAGTCCCGAACCATTGCCCCGCAAGAAGCGGTTGCGCAGTCGCTGGCAGCGCTGGCCTGGCTGCAAGCGCAAGGCGCGAGCCAAATCTACTTCAAGTACTGCTCCACTTTTGACAGCACTGCACATGGCAATATCGGCCCCGTCACTGATGCCTTGATGGACGCACTGGGCACTGACTTCACTGTTGCCACACCCGCTTTTCCGGACAACAAACGGGTAGTCTTCAAAGGCTACCTGTTTGCAGGTGACGCGCTGCTCAATGAAAGCGGCATGCAAAACCACCCGCTCACGCCCATGACGGACGCCAACCTGGTGCGCGTGTTGCAGGCGCAAACCAGGCGAGTGGTCGGGCTGATTGACTACAGCGTAGTGGCTCGCGGCGCTGATGCTGTGGGGGAACGCATCCAGGAGCTGAAAGCTGCAGGCGTTGGCATCGCAGTGGTTGACGCCATCAGCAACGACGACCTGATGCGGCTTGGCCCGGCGCTCAAGGGCATGCCGCTGGTCACCGCAGGCTCGGGCGTGGCAATTGGTTTGCCGGAAAATTTCGCGATCACGCCCTCACCAGAATCCAGCGTACTTCCCAAGGCCACAGGCTTGCAAGCCGTGGTGTCGGGCAGTTGCTCGTTAGCCACCAACGCGCAGGTGCTGGCCTTCATCAAAACAGGGCTACCCGCGTTGGCGATTGATCCTCTGCGCATGGCCAGCGGCACTGACGTGACTGCTGAAGCGCTGGCTTGGGCCGCACCGCACCTAAAAGCAGGCCCGGTGCTGGTGTATTCAACAGCCGAAAGCGCCGCCATCAAAGCTGTACAACGCGAGCTTGGAGCCGAAGAAGCCGGTGCACTGGTTGAGCGCACCTTGGCAGGGATTGCCAAGGGCTTGGTAGCGTTGGGTGTGCGCCAATTGATCGTGGCGGGTGGTGAAACGTCGGGTGCGTGCGTGCAAGCGCTCGGCATCGCGCAGATGCAAATCGGCCCGCAAATTGCGCCCGGTGTGCCGTGGTGCCATGCTTTTAGCAACTCCATACCGCTGCACATCACCTTAAAGTCCGGCAACTTCGGCGGCAATGAATTTTTCACCGATGCTTTTAAGATGCTGGCATGACGCTTTCAAAAGAATCACAAGCCCGAGAAGACATTTGCCGTGTGGGCAAAAGTCTGTTTGACCAGGGCTATGTGCAGGGCGCTTCGGGCAACATCAGCGCCCGCCTGGATGACGGTTTTTTAATCACGCCGACCGATGCATCCATGGGGTTTTTAGACCCCGCCCGTTTATCGAAAATGGACACCAGTGCCAAGCAGATCAGTGGCGACAACGCTAGTAAAACAATAGCGCTTCACGCCGGTATTTATGCGGCTACAGCTCTATTTGATGCGCACGCAGGCTGCATTATTCACACCCACAGTACGCACTGCGTGGCTTTGAGCTTGCAGTCGCCCGGTGCAGAACTGCTTGATGCCCTTACGCCTTACTTTGTCATGAAGGTAGGCCGCGTGCCCGTCATGCGCTACCACCGCCCGGGTGACCCGGCAGCTGCGTCAGAGGTCGCCAGCGCGATTACGCAATACGGCCAACGCGGCACGCCAATTCGCGCCGTCATGCTGCCGCGCCTTGGGCCCAACGTGTGGGCCGCTAACCCGTTTGCAGCAATGGCCGTGCTTGAAGAGCTTGAAGAAACCGCCAGACTCGCCTGCCTGCGGCCCGCCGCCCGGCCATTGACCAACGCACAAATTGACGAGCTGCGGCAAGCCGTTGGTGCTATCTGGTAAGAAACCACCTGAAAATCATGCCTCAACTTGCTGCCAATCTGTCGATGATGTACACCGAGCTACCGTTCCTGGACCGTTTTGAAGCCGCAGCGCAAGACGGCTTCAAGGCAGTGGAATACCTGTTCCCCTACGCCTACCCGGCAGCTGAGCTGGCCGCACGCCTTAAAGCCAACAACTTGCAGCAAGTGCTCTTCAACGCACCGCCAGGCGGCACGGATGCGGCCAGCATCGCGCACGCTTGGGATGTGGACGGCAGCAAAGGCACGGCATGCAGTCCGGGGCGTGAGGCAGAATTTAAAGCCGGCGTTGCGCTGGCATTGACCTACGCCGACGCACTCCAATGCCCACGCATTCACCTGATGGCGGGCCTGATTCCTGACGGCACCACGCGCGAAGCAGCACAAAGCACTTACGTCAGCAACTTGCGCTGGGCCGCTGGTGAGGCTGCCAAAGCAGGCCTTGACGTGCTGATGGAGCCGATCAACACACGCGACATCCCGAAGTTTTTTCTGAACCGCCAGGACCACGCGCACGAAATCATTGGCCTGGTCGGCTCTGGCAACCTCAAGGTGCAGATGGATTTGTACCACTGCCAGATAGTCGAAGGCGATGTGGCCATGAAAATCCGGCAGTACCTGCCGAGCGGCAATGTCGGCCACTTCCAGATTGCAGGCGTACCCGAACGCCAGGAGCCCGACATCGGCGAGTTGAACTACAGCTATTTGCTGGGCGTGATTGATGAGGTCAGCGCAGCGTGTCAGTGGTCAGGCTGGGTGGGTTGCGAGTACCGCCCCCAAAAAGGCGGGCAACCTGGCGGCACTTCGTCAGGCCTGGGCTGGGCTGGGCTGGGCTCGGGGTGCTGAACTGAGCCCCGACTGATGAAAACTTGGCTTGCTGCCCTACAAGCAGCCCGCCACCGCTGAAGTAACAATACAAGATTTCCATAGCTTGAGTTTTCATGACCCCGCCCGAATCGTTAGACACCAGCGCGAAAGCGAAGAAACCAGAAATTACACGGTTGCCGGTAGCAGACGCGGACGTGCGCGCTGAAGCAGAACTTGCGCTCGCAACTGCGGCGAAGACTTTTTCACTCAAAGTGTTGACGGTCAACATCCACAAGGGATTCACGTTTTTTAACCGCAAATTCATCCTGCCTGAGCTGCGCGAGGCGGTGCGAAAAATCGGCGCTGATGTTGTGTTTTTGCAAGAGGTTACTGGCAGCCACACGCAGCATGGGGACAAGTTTGACAACTACCCCGATACACCGCATTACGAATTTTTGGCCGACAGCATCTGGCCCGACTTTGCCTACGGGCGCAACGCCGTATACGACAAGGGTGACCACGGCAACGCAGTGATGTCAAAGTTTCCGATTGTGCGTTTTGAAAACCACGACGTGTCGATCAGTGGCCCAGAACGGCGCGGCCTGCTGCATTGTGAATTGCAAATCCCAGGGCGCGACGTCAACCTGCACGCCGTGTGTGTGCACCTGAGCCTGCGTGAAGACCACCGCACCCTGCAAATGGACAAGCTGTGCGACTTGATCAAAAAGCAGGTGCCCCCACAGGCTCCGCTGGTGGTGGCTGGCGATTTCAACGACTGGCGCCACCGCGCTTTGACGCAACTTGCGGACGGCGCCGGCCTGCATGAGGTGTTTGTCACCGCCAACGGCCATCCGGCGCGCACCTTCCCAGCGCGCAGGCCGCTGCTGCGGCTGGACCGCATTTACGTGCGCAACGCCATTGGCCACAAGCCCTCGGTACTACCGCGCAAACCCTGGTCGCACCTGTCGGACCACGCACCGCTGGCGGCTGTTATTGAGCTGTAGTGCCGCCAGATTGCTATTATTTTAGTAGCTGCTTGCGCCCGTGATTATTGGGCCACAGGCCAAAATTGCATATAAATTTAGTGTTTTTGCAAGATTGGACGGTCAGTTTGACCGAATCTGCTTGAAGTCTTAAAAACTCATGTCCGCTGAATTTTGAATACCGCGCGGCTTGCGCGTGCATTCGGCCACCACCGCACTTCATGGCCGTCTTGCAGGCCGAACTGGTCGATGATGCGCAAGTTATTTTTATCGGCCAACGCCTGAAAATCGTCCAGCGTGCCGACGCGGATGTTGGGTGTGTCATACCACTGGTAGGGCAAAATTTTGGTTACGGGCATACGCCCGCGCAACACTGCGAGGCGATTTGGCCAGTGGCCGAAGTTGGGGAAGGCGACGATGCCGATGCGGCCCACGCGTGCAGTTTCACGCAGCATGACTTCTGCATTGCGCAGGTGCTGCAGCGTGTCAATTTGCAACACCACGTCAAACGACGCGTCGCCGAACACGGCCAGGCCTTCGTCCAGATTGAGCTGAATGACGTTTACGCCGCGTGCCACGCATGACTGCACATTGGCGTCATTGATTTCAACACCATAGCCTGAACAACCGCGTTCGCGAATCAAATGGTCCAGCAGCTCACCGGTACCGCAACCCAGGTCAAGCACGCGCGAGCCGTGCGGCACCAGTGCGGCGATAGACAACAAGTCAGGCGAAGGTGCGCGAATCACAGTGCCACCTTGCTCTGAAAATAAGAGCGCACTACGCCCATATAACGGGCGTCATCGAGCAAAAATGCATCATGCCCGTGGGGTGCATCGATTTCGGCGTAGCTCACGTCGATCTGGTTGTCGAGCAAGGCCTTGACCATTTCGCGGCTGCGCGCCGGTGCAAAGCGCCAGTCGGTGGTGAAGCTGACCAGCAGAAATTTTGCTGTGACGTGTTTTAAAGCCGCACTCAAGTCGCCGCCGAAGCTCGACGCTGGATCAAAATAATCGAGCGCGCGGGTGATCAGCAAATACGTATTGGCGTCAAAGTACTCGCTGAACTTGTCGCCTTGGTAACGCAGATAACTTTCGATCTGAAATTCAACATCTTGCGTCGAGTATTTATAAGCCCCCACGCTTTTCATTTCGTGTAATGCGCTGCTCCCCGAGGGGGCTAATTTTGGCTCCGCCGCTCTTCGAGAACCTAAGGGCGGCCTGTCGGAAAATTGCGTCTCCTCCGCAGCGGGCTTCAATCGGCGGCCAAACTTTTCATTCATCACATCATCACTCAGATACGTGATGTGCCCGATCATTCGCGCAATTCTCAGGCCGCGCTTTGGCAGCACGCCGTGCGCTGCGTAGTGGCCGCCGTGAAAATCCGGATCGGTGACGATCGCGCGGCGTGCGACCTCGTTAAACGCAATGTTTTCAGCGGTCAGGTTCGGCGCACTGGCCACCACTACGGCGTGGCGCACACGGCTCGGGTATTGCAGCGCCCAGCTGAGTGCCTGCATGCCGCCCAGGCTGCCGCCCATCACGGCGGCCAGCGTTTGAATGCTGAGCGCATCCATCAACCGGGCTTGCGCGTTAACCCAGTCTTGTACCGTAACGACTGGAAAATCAGCGCCATACACCTTGCCGGTGTCGGGGCTGATCTGCATCGGCCCGGTAGAGCCAAAGCACGAACCGAGGTTGTTGACGCCAATGACAAAAAACACGTTGGTGTCGACCGGCTTGCCGGGGCCGATCATGGTGTGCCACCAGCCTTCAGACTTGTCTAGCCCCTCGTACACGCCAGCCACGTGGTGGGATGCGTTGAGCGCGTGGCAGATCAGAACTGCGTTGGACTTGTCTGCGTTCAGCGTGCCGTAGGTCTCAAAGCTCAAATCGTAGGCTCGAATCGACGCACCGCTTTGCAATGGCAGCGCGGCATCAAAATGCATGGACTGTGGCTTGGCAATCAACATAGTTACGGTGTGAGAAAACAAAAAAACCCGGCGTCGCTAAAGGCGAGGCCGGGCTGGCTGGCGTCTTTAGCTGAACTTATAACGCGCCCGCAAGCTGTAGCAAATCGGCGCTTGATCAGTATATCAACCGAACAGGGCAAACAGCCCCAGCCCTAAAAAGACGATGGCGCTGGCGACGTGCACCACCCGCAGCGGTACCAGCCGCGTGATGCGCTCGCCCAGCCACACCACGGGCGCGTTGGCCAGCATCATGCCCAGTGTGGTGCCGGCCACCACGGCTACGTACGCATCAAAGCGGGCGGCCAGCATGACGGTGGCAATTTGGGTTTTGTCGCCCATCTCAGCGAAGAAAAACAACACCAGCGTGGTGCCAAAAACGCCAAACCGCATCGGTCGTTTATCAGCACGATCGCCCAACTTGTCCGGAATCAAAATCCACACCGCCATGGCGATGAAGGACGCGCCCAAAATCCAGCGCAAGGTTTGCGGGCTGGTCAGCGTGGTGATCCATGCGCCGAGCGCACCGGCCATGGCATGGTTCAACACCGTCGCCACCAAAATGCCCCACACAATCGGCCAAGGTTTTCTAAATCGCGCCGCCAACAGCAAAGCCAGCAACTGCGTTTTGTCACCCATTTCGGCCAGCGCCACGATGCCGGTGGAGATGAGAAAAGCTTCCAATATGCTCCTGCTTTTATAGCTGCCTGCGCCTGAATTTACTGCGCTGAAGGCCTATTTGTTCACTATCTAGCGCTTGCCTACGCAGAAATGTTTCATGCGCCGCGGCAAGTCACCATTGTGACGTTGCCTGCACTTGGGTGCGATTTGCCACTTTCAAAAGCGTATCCTGAGGCAACATTAAAAATGGAGACAAAGCGTATGAATATTGCATCCCTCAAAAACACCGTCACCGCCGAAGAATGGCAGCTCCGCTGCGACCTGGCCGCCTGCTACCGGCTGGTGGCGCTGTACGGCTGGAGCGACCTGGTGTTCACGCACATCAGCGCCAAGTTGCCCGCGTCCGTTAGCGGCGATGCGCACCATTTTCTGATCAACCCCTACGGTTTGATGTTTGATGAAATCACGGCGTCGAGCCTGGTCAAAGTTGACGACAAGTGCAACAAGGTGATTGATTCACCCTTCCCGGTCAACCCGGCGGGGTTTGTGATTCACAGCGCGGTGCATGAAGCGCGGCATGACGCACTGTGCGTGCTGCACACCCACACACGGGCCGGTGTGGCGGTAAGCGCACAAGCTGGCGGTGTGCTGCCCATCAGCCAGCAATCGACCTTTGTACTTGCCTCGCTGGCCTACCACGGGTACGAGGGCGTGGCGTTCAGGGACGAAGAAAAACCGCGCCTGCAAGCCGACCTGGGCAAAGCCAATTTTTTAGTGCTGCGCAACCACGGCCTGCTGGTGGTAGGGCCAAGCATTGCCGATGCGTTTTTAGCTATGTACACCTTTGAAATCACCTGCCGCATTCAAATTGATGCGCAGGCCGGTGGCGGCGAACTCACGCAGGTCAACCCGCTGATTGTCAAAGGCGTGGCCGAGGCGATGCGCGTGCAAACCGGCGGGCTGGGCGGCGCGTTTGCATGGCCATCGCTGATTCGCAAACTTGACCGGCTTGATACGAGCTACACAACTTGATGCACCAAGGAATCACCTCATACGCTATGTATTGAGGAGCTGCTTGCGCCCATATTGATTGGGCTAGAGGCCTAAAACACATGAAATTAGCGTTCAGCGCAGCCGTTTAGCGCTTTAACCATCTATCGACAGACCATGGGCCCAAGCCATAAATGGCCAGTGCCGCAAGCAATGCGCCCCACAAAATATGCTGCTGCAAGGCGGCGGGCGCGATTTCAGTCAGCGCAATCACGGCAACAGCGTTCACTACAAACAGGCCGATCGCCGAAAACCGGCCCGCCAGGCCCACCACCAGCAAAACCGGCAGCACCAGCTCGCCAGCCGTACCCAGCACTGCAGCCACGGTGGGCGAGAGCAACGGTACTTTGTATTCATCCGTAAACAGCGCCACAGCGGTGCCCCAGTCGCGCAGCTTGGTCAGGCCAGACAGGAAAAACACCTGCGCCACGTACACGCGCGCAGCCAGTGCGGCCAAGGGCTGCAGAGCGTCCAGCAGCTGGTTGATGGGTGCCCAGGCATTGATGATTTTGCCGATGAAGCCTGCTTGTGTTGTAGTCATGAAATTCCCTCTTTTTTAGTGGTCCAGGTGGTCTGGTTCGGTTGGCACGAACGCTTTGGCGCCAGTTACCAGCCCGCTTTGCACGGCTTGGCCAAGCCAGGCGTTAAAGTCAAATTCCGAATCCGCATCACATCCGGCCTGCAGTGCGGCGTCAAGCGAATGGCGGCACAGCAAGCCATCAATGAACACGGCTTCTCCTGCGCCCACGCTGCGCACGCGGGGCTTGAAACCGTTGCGCCACACCAGCGCAATCTCGCGCACGCCGCTGGCCAGTTGCTGTGCTGCGACTTCAAGCGTGGGCGCGCCTGACAAATGCGCGTTCACGAGCGTTGCAACCGGATAAGCGCTGTGCAGCAAAGCGCAGCCAGCGCTCATGCAAAGAGCGTGCGGCACATCGCTGGTGGCGAGCAAGCCAAAACTTGCTGCGTCCAGCGCGGCGTCTTCGGCCGTTGCTGCAATGTGCAGCGCCCATTCCACGCGGGCCACGTCTGCCAAGTAAGGTTCGTCCGCAAGCTGTGGGGTAGCGGCCAAAAACGCTGGCAGGGCATCACCCCACTGCGCCAGGTCGCCGCGCTGGGGCGGGTGCTGCTGCCAAAAATACCTGGCCAGCGGCTCAAAACTCTCGGCCCCAATCATTTGAGCCAGCACGGGGAAGGTGCCGCTCAGACTGCGCTCTGCCGAAGCTGCCGCATTGGCCCGATACACCTCGATGCCGCGCTCCACCAGGGGCGCGTGATCTGAACCGTTGGCGTGCAAATGCGGTTTCAGCGCGTCTAGGCTGCCGCGCCCAAGCAAGGCTTCGAGCATCGCCGTTTGCTGCTCCAGCAGCGCAGGGATCGGCATCATGCCGCAAGCGCCCTGCGCGCCAAATCAGCTTCTCCCAGCAACACGGCCAACGGCGGGATGTTGGTGTCCCATTCAATAAGCGCTGGCATATGGCCAAAACGCGCCTGCGCATGGCGGTAGATGCGCCACACAGCATCGCACACTCGGCTGCCGTGGTCGTCAATCACCATGTCTTCAGTGGTGATGTGACCCGCCAGGTGCAGCTCGCCCACCGCGCTGGCGTGAATGCGGTCAAGCCAGGCAATGCAGGCTGCAACTGGCTCGACGGTACTGCCCGCCAATTGCGCATTCAAGGCGTTGACGTAAATGTTGTTGACATCCACCAGCAAGCCGCAGCCGGTGCGGCTTGCCAGCTGGTTTAAAAAATCGGTTTCTTCCATGCTGCCGCCGGTCAAGCTGACATAGCCTGACAGGTTTTCGATCAGCAATTGGCGCTTCAAGCGCTCTTGCACGCGCTGCACGTTGTTGCACAGCACATCCAGCGCGGCATCATTGAATGGGATGGGCAACAAATCGGCGGCGTGTACGTCAGCACCAGCAATTTGGCCCCGCGCAAAGCAGGCGTGGTCCGATACGCGGATGGGCTCGATTTGCTCAACCAGATGGGCTAACTGGTCCAAATGCCACAGGTCAATGCCCACCGCTGAGCCTAAACCCAAACCCACTCCGTGCAAGCTGATGGGGTAGTGCGCGCGGCCTTGT